>JANOYZ010000074.1:0-7592 GCA_031429135.1 Novosphingobium sp.
CCATCTTCACTTCGGCGACAATCTTGCGGGCGGCATCACCCAGGTCGCTGGCCGAAACGATCGGCAGGCCGGAACCTTCAAGGATCGCCTTGCCCTGTTCCACGTTAGTGCCTTCGAGGCGGACGACGAGCGGCACCGAAAGGTTCACTTCCTTGGCCGCAGCAACGATACCATCGGCGATGATGTCGCACTTCATGATGCCGCCGAAGATGTTGACCAGAATGCCTTTCACGGCGGGATCAGACAGGATGATCTTGAACGCGGCGGTGACTTTTTCCTTGCTGGCACCGCCGCCAACATCGAGGAAATTCGCCGGGAAAGCTCCGTTCAGCTTGATGATGTCCATCGTCGCCATGGCCAGGCCTGCGCCATTGACCATGCAGCCGATATTGCCATCGAGCTTGATATAGGCGAGGTCATATTTTGATGCCTCAACCTCGGCAGCGTCTTCTTCGGTTTCGTCGCGCAGCTCCATGACGTCGGGGTGGCGGTAGAGCGCGTTCGAATCGAAGCTCATCTTGGTGTCGAGCACCAGCAGCTTTCCGTCTTTCGTTTCGACCAGCGGGTTGATTTCGAGCATCGCGCAGTCGAGCGCGACAAATGCGGTGTAAAGCTGCGCGGCGACCAGTTGCGCCTGCTTGTTGAGGTCGCCCTTGAGCTTCAATGCGAAAGCCACCGCCCGGCCATGATGCGGCATGAAGCCTTGCGCCGGATCGATGGTGATGGTGGTGATCTTTTCCGGCGTGTCATGGGCGACATCCTCGATATTCATGCCGCCTTCGGTGGACACGATCATGGCAATGCGGTCACTCGCGCGGTCAACCAGCATCGACAGGTAGAATTCCTTGGCGATATCAACGCCGTCAGTGACGTAAAGCCGGTTTACCTGCTTGCCGGCATCACCGGTCTGGATCGTCACCAGCGTATTGCCGAGCATTTCCTTGGCGCAGGCCTCAACCTCTTCAAGCGACTTGGCGAGGCGAACGCCGCCCTTGGCATCGGCAGGCAGTTCCTTGAACTTGCCCTTGCCGCGCCCGCCTGCATGGATCTGCGCCTTCACCACATAGAGCGGTCCGGGAAGCTGCCTGGCAGCGGTAACAGCTTCTTCAACGGTCAGCGCGGCGATTCCGGCGGGGATACCGATACCGAACTTCGCAAGAAGTTCCTTGGCCTGATATTCGTGAATGTTCATGGGGTACGACTTTCCGGAACTGCGGGCCTGGACAAGGCAAAAATTGTGCGCTGCCGCATAAGCACAGCAGAGCGCGGTTGAAAAGACCCTTAATCGACCGGTTAAATGCAACGGGCTTGCCATAGCCTGTGCGAGACGGGCATGGAACCTTGCAAGCATGATTGATCGCCAGCGCCTTGAAGATATCGTCCGCGAAGCCGGGCGCATCGCCTTTGATAGCTGGCCGGGTCATGGCCACGCGCTCAAGGTGTGGGACAAGTCGCATAATAACCCGGTTTCAGCCGCCGATGTGGCGGTCGATAATTTCCTGCGGCGCGAACTGGGCCTGCTGCTACCATCGGCGGGCTGGCTTTCGGAAGAAACCACCGATGCTCCGGAACGGCTGGCGGGCGGGCTGCTGTGGCTGGTCGATCCGATTGACGGCACGCGCGATTATATTCGCGGCCTGACCGGCTGGGCAGTCTCCGTGGCGCTGATCAGCGCGGGAAGGCCGTTGTTCGGAATGCTCCATGCACCGGCCAGGCAGGAATTCTGGCACAGCGAGGCGGGGCAGGGATCGTGGCGCAATGGCGAGCGGCTGGTCGCCAGCAGCCGGACCCAGCTTCCCGGTTCGCGAGTCCCGGGCGATCATCTGCCGCCCGAGGATCATGATCTGACGCTGGTTGCCCGGCCCAACTCGATTGCCTTGCGCATCGCCATGGTGGCGGCAGATGAGGCGGACTTGCTGGCGACGCTGCGCTGGGGCTGGGAATGGGACATCGGTGCCGCCGCACTGATCGCGCGTGAGGCGGGGGCTGTGGTGACCGATGCTTTCGGCGGTCCGCTCAACTACAACAAAGCCGATCCGCGCGCATTCGGCGTGCTGGTAACTGCCCCGGCGATCCACGCAGCTGCGGTGGCGCGATTGGCGGACCGGGCGAAAGAACTGTCAGGTTAGCTAAGAACTGGCCCTTCGCCTTCGCCAACAATTCTGCTAACAGCGTGATTGTGACACCCTTTCCCTGGTCCGATGTCCTGATCATTGCAGGACTTATCCTGCTGAACGGCTTGTTCGCCATGTCCGAGCTGGCGATTGTCTCGTCGCGTCCGGCGCGGCTCAAGGTCGCGGCGGAGCGCGGCAGCAAGGGCGCGAAAACCGCGCTGCTGCTGGCCTCCAATCCAGGCAAATTTCTCTCCACCGTGCAGATCGGCATCACCCTGATCGGCATTCTGGCGGGCGCCTATTCAGGATCAAGGCTGGGCCATCCGACGGCGGAACGGCTGGCGGCGCTCGGACTGCCAGCGCGCTATGCTGACGATTTGGGCTTCGCCCTGGTGATTGCCGTCACCACCTATTTCAGCCTGATCGCTGGCGAGCTGGTGCCCAAGCAGCTGGCGTTGCGTCATGCCGAACAAATCGCAGTGATTGCCGCCTGGCCGATGGTGATGATGGCGCGAATCACCGCCCCCTTCGTCTGGTTGCTCGACAGATCGTCAACTGTAGTGCTGCGCCTCATGGGCGCGGGCAAGGCCAGCCAGAATCAGGTGACCGCTGAGGAGCTGCACATGATCTTCGCTGAAGCGACGCGCTCAGGCGTGATCGAGGAGGACGAACGCCAGATCATGAGCGGGATCATGCGGCTGGCTGATCGCCCCGTGCGCGAGGTGATGACCCCGCGAACCGAAGTCGATGCGATTGATCGCCGGGCAAGCGAAGCCGAAGTTCTCGCCATGCTCAAGGCATCGCCGCATTCGCTGTGGCCAGTGGTCGATGGTTCGCCCGATACGATTGTCGGGGTGGTCAAGGTCAAGGACGTTCAGCGCACGCTTCTGGCGGGAAAACGGGTCCAGATCGGGCGGATCATGAAGCGGGCGGAAATTGTCCCCGATCAGCTCGATGCCATGGACGCGCTGCGCATCTTGCAGCAATCGGGCATCGGCATGGCCATGGTGCATGATGAATATGGCCACCTTGAAGGCATCGTTACTCCGGCCGATCTGCTCGCTGCGATTGTCGGCAATTTCGTCAGCCATCAGGACGAAGGCGATGAGCCGATGGTGATCGAGCGCGAGGACAAGAGCCTGCTGATCTCCGGTGCGCTTCCCGCCGATGTCTTGGCCGAACGGCTGGACATCGATCTGCCTGATGATCGCGATTTTGCCACAGCGGCTGGCTTTGTACTCTCGGTGCTCAAACACCTTCCCGCCGAGGGTGAGGTGTTCAAAGAACAGGGCTGGCGTTTCGAGATCGTCGATATGGACGGTCGCAAGATCGACAAGCTGCTGGTCAGCACCGTGGCACCGATGGTAGTTGAAACCTCCAGCCCCGCGCAATAGAGCAAGATCATCGAAATCTGAATCACCTCAAACCCCAACCCGACTATCCCGAGCTTGTCGAAGGACTGCTTTTGCTTCAGGCGGTTGTGCGCGATGCACGAAGCAAAGGACAGTCCTTCGACAAGCTCAGGATAGTCGGGTTTTGAGCAAGACTTTCCCTTCGATGCTTTACCTCCTGCCATAAACAAAGGCCGCCTCTTCCGGCGCGCGGTCAGTTCTGCCAATGCGCGCGGGAATACAAAAAAGAGCGAGTTCGATGACTGTTATGCTGAAGATCAGCCTGCCCGATGGTTCCGTCCGCGAAATGCCGGAAGGCTCCACCCCAGCCGATGTTGCCGCCGCGATTGGCCCCGGCCTTGCCAAGGCGGCGATTGCCGCGCGGGTGGATGGTGAGCTGGTTGACCTGTCCCGGCCCTTCACCGGCGATGCCGCGCTCGCGCTGATCACTTCGCGCGATGAGGCTGAGGCGCTGGACCTTGCCCGGCATGATTTCGCCCACGTGCTGGCTGAGGCGGTGCAGGCGCTGTTTCCCGGCACGCAGATCACTTTCGGCCCCTCGACCGACGATGGTTTCTACTATGACTTCGCGCCCAAAGAGCGCCAATTCACTGATGATGATCTGCCCGCAATCGAAGCGGAGATGCGGCGGATCATCGCTGCCGACAAGCCTTTGCGCCGTGAAGTCGTCAGTCGTGATGATCTGATCGCGCGCTGGCAGCAACAGGGCGAAAGTTTCAAGGCCGAATGGGCCGCCGAGCTGCCTGCCAAAGAAGATGGCGGCGAGGATATGTCGGTCTATTGGTCGGGGAACGACTGGGCCGATATGTGCCGGGGGCCACATCTGCCCTCCACTGGTAAGCTTGATCCTGCCGCCTTCAAGCTGACGCGCGTTTCGGGGGCTTACTGGCGCGGTGATCAGAAGAACGCGATGCTCAGCCGCATCTACGGCACCGGCTGGCTGAACAGGAAGCAGCTTGAAGCGCATCTTGTCCGGCTGGAAGAAGCGGGCAAGCGCGATCACCGCAAGCTGGGCCAGGAGATGGACCTGTTCCACCTTCAGGCCGAAGCCCACGGTTCGGTGTTCTGGCATCCCAAGGGCTACATGATCTGGCGCTGCCTTGAGGCCTATATGCGCCGCCGCCTTGATGCTGCGGGCTATGTCGAAGTCAAGACGCCCCAGATCATGGATGCCAAGCAGTGGGAGCAGAGCGGCCACTGGGGCAAATACCGCGAGAATATGTTCGTGGTGCCTGACGAGATTCCGTCTGGCGAAGACGATGGGCCGGTCTTGACCGGTGAGGCCGATCTCATGGCGATCAAGCCGATGAACTGCCCGGCGCATGTGCTGATTTTCCGTCAGGGCATCACCAGCTACCGCGAGCTGCCGATCCGCATGGCCGAGTTTGGTTGCTGCCACCGCAACGAACCGCACGGGGCGCTGCACGGGCTGATGCGGGTGCGCCAGTTCACTCAGGACGATGCTCATATCTTCGTGCGCGAAGACCAGCTGGTCTCGGAAGTCGCCGATTTCTGCGACTTGCTCGACGTGGTTTACAAGGATCTCGGCTTTACCGACTATGCGATCAAGCTCGCCCTGCGCCCTGAAAAGAGGTTCGGTTCGGACGAAATGTGGGACTGGTCCGAGCAATCGATGCGCGATGCCGTCGCCGCCACGGGCCGCAATACGGCGGAATGGGGCTGGGAAGAGTTGCCCGGTGAAGGCGCGTTCTATGCGCCGAAGCTGGAGTTCCACCTGACTGATGCCATCGGGCGGACCTGGCAGGTCGGTACGATCCAGACCGACACCGTGCTGCCCGAACGGCTCGACGCCAGCTATATTGGCGAGGATGGTGACAAGCACCGCCCGGTCATGCTCCACCGCGCAATTCTGGGCTCGTTCGAGCGGTTCATCGGCATTCTGATCGAACATTATGCCGGAAAACTGCCGGTCTGGCTGGCTCCGGTACAGGCGGTGGTCGCCACTATCGTCTCAGATGCCGATGACTATGCGCGGGACGTTGCAAGCCAGTTGCAAGCGGGTGGCATCCGGGTTGAAAGCGATCTGCGTAACGAGAAGATCAACTACAAGGTGCGTGAGCATAGTCTCGCCAAGGTTCCGCACCTGCTGGTGGTCGGCAAGCGCGAGGCCGAGGAAGGCACTGTCGCGATTCGCACCCTTGGTGAAGAGCGGCAGCGCTTCATGCCGCTGGCCGAGGCGATTGCCATGTTGCAGGGCGAGGCGACCCCGCCTGATCTGCACCCGTAATGTTGCAGCAGGCTTGATCCTCGGGTTTTCATTTCTTGCCATAGCTGTTGCCTTGACAGCAGCATTGGCGGCGGCCTTCGTGCGCGGCCTTGCCGGGTTCGGCATGGCGATCCTGCTGGTGCCGGTGCTGGCACTTGCCATTCCGCCCGCCGAGGCGGTGGTGGTCGGCAACTGGCTGGGGGTGCTGATCGGGCTCAGGGACTTGCGGCGTAACCTGTCTGCGGCGGAAAGTTCGGTCAAGACGATTGTCGTGATGGCCGTGCTGGTGACGCCCTTGGGTGTTTTTGCCCTCACCCATACTGCGCCGCCGCTGGCCCGACTGCTGATTGCGCTGGTCGCTGTTGTCGCATTCATCGCGGTGCTGCTGCCGCAGCGCGCGCCGCACGTACCGGGGTCTCTGGCAACCGGCCTGACCGGAATGGCCAGCGGCTTTCTTGCCGGATTTGCCGGAATGCCGGGGCCGCCGGTGGTGCCCTATTACCTTGGGCGGCGGATCGAACCACGCGTGGCACGCGCCTCGATGCTGGTGATTTTCATGGCGACATCGCTGGCGGGCATTCTTTCAGCGACGGCGCTGGGTGTCGCAACCTTGCGTGAGCCGCTGATGGCGCTGCTGCTGTTTCCGGCGGTGCTGGTGGGCGATGCGCTGGGGCACCGCGCCTTTGGCAAGGTTTCGGCGCGGGCCTGGCGGACATTTACCGGGATTGTGCTGGGTGCCGCAGCAGCCGGGGCAGTGTTGAAGCTTCTACAGGTTTAGAAAAGGTTGTTACAGGTTTAGAAAAGGCAGGGGCTGGCGCGCGCAGATCAAGGCCAGCGCGCAGCCGATGACAATCGCTGACCGCAACAGTTCGGTCTGACGCGAGGTCAGTTGCTCGGATGCGAATGCGATAGCCTGTGCCATGGCTGCGATAATGGCGGCAAACCGGTTACCACATCGTTAAATCGCGCCCCTCAAATGACAGACGGCATTTGCTGGCTGGCGCAGTGGAAACTGCCGCCGCCCGCCAGCACCGCTTCGGCGGCAATTCCCACCACATCACGATCTGGAAACAGCGCGGCAATCGCGGCAACGCCATCATCGTCATGCACGGTGCCATAGGTCGGCACGACCACCAGCTTCGAGGTGATGACGAAATTCATGTAACTCGCCGGTTCCACGCGCCCATCGGTTTCCACCCGCCCCGGCGAAGGCACCTCGCGTATCGTCAGCCCGGCTTGCTGCGCGCGCTCCCTGGCATCGGCATAGATCGCCGCATTGGGATCATTGCGACCGGTGGCGCGCGGCAGGACCAGCACTCCGGGCGCAACAAAGCGCGCGAGATTATCGACATGGCCATCGGTGTGATCACCCACCAGGCCGTGGCCCAGCCACAGCACCCGGTCAAAACCGAGATCGCGCTCGAGCCGCATCTCGATCTCCCCGCGTGACAGGGCGGGATTGCGGTTGGGGTTGAGCAGGCACTGCTCGGTGGTGACGACCAGACCGGTGCCATCGCAATCGAGCGCCCCGCCTTCCAGCACCCAGTCAGCCGCGGCTACCGGCAGACCAGCACTTTGCGCCAGTTCCACGCCGATGGTCTTGTCGCCCGCCATGACATATTTGCCGCCCCAGCCATTGAAGCCAAAGCGCCGCGCAACCCGCTCCCCGCCAGGGCCGCAGACCACCAGCGGTCCGGTATCACGCAGCCATACATCGCCATAGACCCGCGTCTCCAGCTTCACTGTGCTGCTCACCAGATCACCCGCGCGCGCCGCATTGGCCGCGTCGCGCACGATCAGCCGCACTTCCTGCCCGGATTCGGCCACCATATTAGCAAA
>JANOYZ010000075.1:0-13645 GCA_031429135.1 Novosphingobium sp.
ATCGCCGCGCTGACGCTGGTGCAAGCTGCGGAACTGGGCCGCTACGGGATCACCGCCAATGCGCTGGCTCCATCGGCGCGCACCCGCATGACCGAACACGCCTTTGCCGAGAAGATGGCGACCGGGGCCAAGGCCTTCGACGCAATGGACCCGGCCAATATCGCACCGACAGTTGTCTGGCTCGGTAGCGCCGCATCCGCTGACGTGACGGGCTGCGTGTTCGAGCTCGAAGGCGGCAGGATCATGCTGGAGGATGGCTGGCGCGAAGGACCGATGATCGACGCCGGAGCGCGCTGGAATCCGGCGGATGTCGGCACTGTAGTGGCCAATTTGCTTGCCGAACGTGTAGCGCCGCGCAAGGTCTGGGGGACGGTTTAAGATGGAATTCGCTTTCACCGCAGAGCAGCAGATGATCGGCGAGACGGCGCGCGATTTCTTTGCCGAAAAGGCCACTTCTGATCGCATTCGCAAGGCCATGGCAGCAGACGGGATCGACCGCGATCTGTGGCGGGCATATTGCCAGGAACTTGGCCTTGCCGGCGTCGCCCTACCCGAAGCCTATGGCGGCGCGGGACTGGGCATGATCGAATTTGCCTTGCTGGCCGAAGCTGCCGGCGCACAGGTTGCGGCACTGCCACTGCTCGGCCTTGCCACGGCGGCGCGGGCGATTGCCTTGGGCGGCAGCGCGGAGCAACGGACCGCATGGCTGCCAAGGCTCGTATCTGGCGAGGCAATTGCTGCCGGAGAAGGCGCAGCGCACCTTGACTGGGCGGATGGCAAATTGACCGGAACGTTAGATATGGTCCCGCACGGGGCCAGCGCAAACCTGTTCGTTTTCGTGACCTATGATGGTGCCTGGCTGATCCCTTCGGCGCAGGACGGGGTCTCTGTCTTTGCCTACACCACAATGGATCAGACCCGCCCACTCGCACGCGTCACACTCGACAGGGTCTGCGCCGAACCGCTTGCCGATCTGGCAGCGGCAACACTGGCCTTGCAGCAGGGCGGCTGGCTCTGCCTTGCGGCCGAAGCCCTGGGCGGGGCACAGGCCTGCCTTGATCGCACCGTTGCTTATGCCAGAGAGCGGGTACAGTTCGGACGGCAGATCGGCTCGTTTCAGGCCTACAAACATCGCCTTGCCGACATGATGATCGAGATCGAACAGGCCCGCTCGGCAGTCTATTGGGCGGCTTGTGCGCTTGATGAGGGGGCGGAGGATGCAGCGATGGCGCTGCATGCGGCCAAGTCCTTCGCCGCCGATACGTTTTTTATGTGCGCTGGTAACATGATCCAGCTCCACGGCGGCATCGGCTTCACCTGGGATCATGACGCCCACATCTATTTCAAGCGTGCGCGGTCTATCCAGTCGATGCTGGGCGACGGCAATTTCCACCGCGAGCAGGTTGCAGCGATGGTGCTGGGGGAAGCGGCATGAAGCTAGGTTTCTCCCCCGTCGAAGAGCAGTTCCGGGATGAATGCGCTGACTGGTTAAACGGCCAGATGGCTGGCGAATTCCGCGACATCAAAGGCATCACAGCGCTCACCGCCAAGGCTGAACGGCGCAAGGAATGGGAACAGCAGCTCGCCGCGCACAGATGGTCGTGCATCGGCTGGCCTGCCCAATGGGGCGGCCGCGACGCCAGCCTTGCCCAGCAGGTGATCTTTGCGGAGGAATATGCCCGCGCAAGCGTTCCCGGCCGAGTCAACCATGTTGGCATCGAGCTGGCCGGACCGACCATTCTCACTTTCGGCACACCTGAGCAAAAACAACGCTTTCTGCCTGATATTGCGGCGGGCAAGACGATCTTCTGCCAGGGCTTCTCCGAACCCGGTGCCGGCTCAGACCTTGCCAGCGTCCGCACCAAGGCGCGGCTTGAAGGGGGGAGCGGCCTGGAGCAATGGATCGTCAACGGCCAGAAGATCTGGACTAGCCTGGCGCATATCTCCGACTGGATATTCGTTATCGCTCGCAGCGAGGAGGGCTCGAAAGGACCCAGAGGTCTGACTTTCCTGATGATGCCGATCGACCAGCCGGGGATCGAAATCCGTCCGATCAGGCAGATCAACGGCGATGCTGAATTCAACGAGACCTTCCTTACCGATGCGACCTGCCAGGCAGACAGCCTGATCGGGGCAGTTGGCGAAGGCTGGAAGATCGCGATGGGGCTGCTTGCCTTCGAACGCGGCGTTTCCACGCTGGGCCAGCAAATGGCCTTCCGCAACGAGCTGGACGCCATCGTCGCGGCGGCAAAGGCAAACGGCGCGGCCCGCGATCCGCTGATCCGCCAACGCCTCGCCAGGGCCGAAATCGGTCTCAGGTTGATGCGCTATGGCGCGCTGCGGATGCTGTCCAATACTGATCACAGCAAAGTCGACGGCGCGGCGCTGACCTACAAGATCCAGTGGGCCAGTTGGCGCCGCTCGCTCGGCGAACTGGCGATGGATGTACTCGGTCAAGCAGGCGAAGTGACCGACAATCCGGAATACGAATGGGACACCCTGCCCAACCTGTTTCTCTATTCGCGTGCCGATACGATCTATGGCGGCACCAACCAGATCCAGCGCAACCTGATTGCTGAGCGCGGCCTGGGAATGCCGCGTGAGCCGCGAGGTGACGTATGACGATGGCCCCCGCCTATCCTGCCCCACGCGGCTTGCTCAAGGGCAAGACCGTGGTGATCACCGCCGCAGCTGGCACAGGGATCGGTTTTTCCGCTGCCAAACGCGCCGCCGAGGAAGGCGCGCGGGTGCTGATGAGCGATTTTCATGAGCGGCGGCTGGGCGAGGCGGCTGACCGGATTGCCGCAGGACTGGGCACGCGGCCCGCGACTTTCGTTTGCGACGTCACCAATCAGACGCAGGTCGATAGCTTGCGCGATATGGCACTGCGCGAGCTTGGCCATGTCGATGTGCTGATCAACAATGCCGGGCTTGGCGGCGAAGTGTCGGTGGTCGACATGAGCGACGAGCAGTGGTTCCGGGTGCTGGATGTCACATTGACCAGCGTTATGCGGATGACCCGAGCCTTCTTGCCCCCGATGTATGCCTGCAAATCCGGCGTGATCATCAACAATGCCTCAGTGCTCGGCTGGCGGGCACAGCAGGGGCAGGCACATTATGCGGCCGCTAAAGCGGGCGTAATGGCCTTCACCCGCTGCTCGGCCATGGAAGCTGCCGAGCACGGTGTGCGGATCAATGCGGTCGCCCCTTCCATCGCCATGCATCCGTTCCTGGCCAAGGTGACCACCGACGAGCTGCTCGCCAAGCTGGAGAGCCAGGAAGCCTTTGGCCGTGCTGCCGAAGTCTGGGAGGTCGCCAATGTGATGATGTTCCTCGCCTCTGACCTGTCGAGCTACATGACCGGTGAAGTGGTCTCGGTCTCGAGCCAGCGGGCTTGACTTGGTGACGACTATCATTCCCTCCCCACGTGCGCTGATTGGCATGGCAGGCACGGACCTTGGCGTGACCGGATGGATCGAAATCGACCAGTCCAGGATCGACGGCTTTGCCGAAGTAACGGGCGACCAGCAATGGATTCATGTCGATCCCGAAAGGGCCAGGGACGGACCCTTCGGCACCACTATCGCGCATGGTTATCTAACGCTGAGTCTCGTCAATGTCTTCCTGCCGCAATTGATCGAAGTGCAAAGGTTTTCAGCCGGAATCAACATCGGCGCTGATAATTTACGCTTCCTCAGCCCGGTCCCGGTTGGTTCGCGTATTCGCGGCAGAGGTGAGATTTTGCAGGTCGAAGAAGTGAAGAACAATGCGATCCAGTCGGTCGTGCGAATCACCGTCGAGATCGAGGGCAGTGACAAGCCCGCCTGTATTGTCGATACGATCAGTCGCTATTTTCCGGAAGGATAACTATGCCCACCGCCAAAGAGATGGAAGCCGCAGTCCACGCCTATGTCGATGCTTTCGACAAAGGTGATGCCGATCTCGCCGCAGCCCTGTTTGCAGAGGATGCAACTGTCGAGGATCCAGTCGGCACACCGGCCAAAGTCGGTATCGCAGCGATCCGCGCGTTCTACGCTACCTCTATGCTAACCGGCGCAAGGCTCGTGCTGCACGGTCCGGTTCGCGTGACAGCCAACGACCATGTCGCCTTTGCATTCCAGGTTAGACTTCACATGAATAATGCCGACATAAATATCGATGTTATCGATATTTTTCGGTTTAACGAGCATGGCAAAATTATTGAAATGCGCGCCTTTTTCGGCCCTGCCAACATGACTGTTCTCTGACCGGAAAGCCCCACATATGCGCGGTGTCCACTCTAGCAATGTCTCGCGGTGCTTCGCTGGCGGTATCGGTGTGGCTGGTCATTTCAAGATCATCTGACACCACGATGATCGAAGCACTTCCGCCAACCATCCCTCACGCCGCCCAGCTTGCGGCGAGGCGCTTTGGCGATACGTCTGCCCTGATTGAAAACGGACGCAGCTGGAGCTTCGCCGAACTCTGGCGGGATGCCCGCACAGCTGCCTCGGCCTTCATAGCGAACGGTATCATCAAGGGCGACCGGATCGCCATCTGGGCTCCCAATTGCCGCGAATGGATATTGGCGACGCTGGGGAGCCAGATCGCCGGAGCAGCGATAGTCCCGCTAAATTCCCGGCTCAAGGGGCGCGAGGCAGGCGATATTCTGCACCGTGCGCGGTGCAACATGGTGTTCACCTTCGGCGAATTTCTGGGCACCGATTATCCAGCGATGATTGCCGGTGAGCACCTGCCTGACCTGCGCTCGGTAATTCGATTTGATGCGGACTGGCAATGTTTCGTCACGAGCGGCCAGGGCGCTGACGATCCCAAAGTCGATTGTGCCCTTGCGGCGCTTGCTGCCGATGATCTGAGCGACATCATGTTCACTTCGGGAACCACCGGCGCACCGAAGGGCGTGATGAGCACCCATGGCCGTGTCGTCCCGCTGTTTGCCAACTGGGCGAAGGTTGTCGATCTGCGCGCCGGCGACCGGTATCTTGGCGTCAATCCCTTCTTCCATACCTTCGGATACAAGGCCGGCTGGGTCGCCTGCCTGATCAAGGGTGCGACGATGATCCCAATGGCCATGTTTGATGCAGCAAGGGCTGCTCTGCATATCGAACAGGACCGGATCAGCTTCATCCCGGGACCGCCAACCATTTATCAGTCATTGCTTGCCGAGCGGTCAGGCAATAGCCGCGACTTTTCCTCGTTGCGCGTTGCCGTGACCGGGGCAGCGACTGTCCCGCCGGTGCTGATCGAGCGGATGCAGAACGAATTGGGCTTCAGGACCGTCATCACCGGTTATGGCATGACCGAATGTGGCAACATCACCATGTGTCGTGCCGGGGATCCGGTGGATCTCATTGCCAACACTTGCGGCAGGGCGATGCCGGGGCTCGAAGTGAAATGCGCGGATGATGCTGGCCATGAAGTCCCGACAGGCGATCAGGGTGAAATTCTTGTCCGCGGTTATGGCGTAATGCTTGGTTATCTCGATGATCCGCAAGCCACTGCCGAGGCGATCGATGTCGAGGGCTGGCTGCATACCGGCGATGTCGGAATGATGGACGCACAGGGCTATCTCAGGATCACTGATCGCAAGCGGGATATGTACATCTCGGGCGGTTTCAACTGCTATCCCGCCGAAATCGAAAAGCTCTTGTCCAACCACCCCGCAGTTGAAATGGTAGCGGTGATCGGCGTTGCCGATGAACGTATGGGCGAAGTCGGCAAGGCCTTTATCGTCCTGCGTCCCGGCCAAACTATCGATGAACCCGAGATTATTAGCTGGGCTCGCGGGTACATGGCCAATTACAAGGTGCCGCGCCAGTTCAGCTTTGTCAGCGATTTTCCCAGAAATGCATCGGGCAAAGTGGTCAAAACCGCCTTGCGCGAGATCGCTTAACATAAAGCTGGTGCCGGAATCCCGCAATAAATCGTGTAATATTAACGTCTAATTAGCATGATGCGATTCAGATTAAGCGCATCATGCTATAGCCTCATCCTGTGACCAGATTTCTGCGAGCATCAGCTACAGTTGACGGCAATCCGGATAGTCAGTCAGGTGCTTGAAGCGGACTCTGATCTCATCCAGCCCAATATTCGACAAAGCTGAAACCTGGCAATCTGCTTGAAGCAAATCGGCAATTGCGCGCAATTTCTGCGATGTATGATCGATCGCCTGAAGTTCGGCACCATGCGCGCCAGCGACCACTGGATCAAGACAGAGCTGAACACCCAAAGCTTCGATCATGGTGCTCATTTCACCCAGAATTTCGGCCGACTGGACCATAGTCGAGCGCAAACCTCTGACTGATGCATGATCGGAATTGGTCATCTGGCGGCACCCCCCTGATTGATGTGGCGCAAGCTGCACCGAAGCTTCTGTCACGCGGCCTCTGCCACAATCTCGTCGCCGCTCAGCGCGGCGAGGGCGAGAACCATCACCATGCGATCTTCAATGGCCGCCAGGCCTTCAAGGAAAGGGATGACGCTGTCATTGGAGGTGGTTGGCGGTGGTTGCAGCGCATCTGAGGCAATGGTGACGATGTCGCTGACCGAATCGACAATCAGTCCCCGCGCCTGCCCGTCTATCTGGGTAACAATAATGGCATGACGGGGGCTTGCCACGGTGGCACGCCAGCCAAGCCGCGCGGCGAGATCAACAACCGGCAGCACCGTACCGCGCAGGTTGACCACGCCAGCCACATAATGCGGTACGCGCGGCAGCCGGGTGGTCGGCGTCCATGCGCGGATTTCACGGATGGCCATTATATCGATGCCAAAAAGCTGGCCCTCGACTTCAAAAGTGATCAGTTCACGCTGCATGTTCTGCCTCCTTTAGTGCGGAATCAATGGGCGACGCGGCGCACGGCCGCGACAAGTTTATCGGCATCAAACGGCTTGACGATCCAGCCAGTTGCCCCGGCAGCGCGGGCACGTGCCTTTTTTTCGTCAGAGCTTTCGGTGGTCAGAACCAGGATAGGCCGGTCGCGATGGCGATTGCCGGTGCGCAGTTTTTCGATCAAACCGAAGCCATCGAGGCGAGGCATGTTGATATCGGTAATAACGACATCAACTTCGTTTTCTGACAGCCACTCCAGCGCAGCTATGCCATCATCAGCCTGCTCGACATCAAAGCCGCTGCTGGTCAGGGCGTGGTTCAACAGGGCGCGCATGCTGGCGCTGTCATCAACAGTCAGTATCCGCGTGGTCTTGCTCATGGACATGGTTTCGCTTTCATCAGAACAGTTCGACTTCGCCGCTGCTGCGGGTCGGGCGGGGAACGGGCGCGGTATCGGGCGCCAGCGTATTTTCAACCACCCGACAGCGCAGCTTGCCAAGCGCCGGGCGAAAATCGACACGCCGCGCGCAATTGCCGCCAAGGTCTTCACGCACCAAGGTTATGCGCTCGCGCTCCAGAAAAGTACGGGCAAAACTGGCGTTTGCACTGCCGATCTGGGCCATGCCAGCACGCAAATTCGCACCGCCAAAGAGTTGCGCGCGCAATCGCGGCTTGCTGGCACCCTGGCTGAGCATCTCGTTGATCAGGATTTCCATCAGGTAGACACCGTAATGGACATCAACTTCGCCATTGCCGCGACCAGCGGGTGGCTCTGCCAGCAGAAAATGGTTCATCCCGCCAACCTCCGCATCCGGATCAAACAGGCACATGGCGACGCAGCTGCCGAGGACTGTGCTCAACTCGACGCGCGGTCCTGCGCTGACACGGGCCTGGCCCTGCAACACGGTTATCCGGATAAGCGGCGGTGCCGATATGATCGGTTGATGCAGCATGCGCTTATGCCGTCTTTCGCAAGGCATGCTGGGCGATCCGGTCAATGGGCGCAACAACAGCAGCCGCACCAAGCGAGATGGCGGCGCGCGGCATGCCGAAGACTGTCGATGTCGCCTCGTCCTGGGCTATGGTGTGAGCCCCAGCTTCAGCCATGGCGAGCAGGCCCTTGGCCCCATCGCTGCCCATGCCGGTGAGCAAGATGCCGACCGCTCGCGCACCAGCGATCTTGGCGACAGAGTTGAACAGCACATCAACGCTGGGCTTGTGGCCAGACACCGGATCGCCTGCGCGCAGCCTGGCATAGAGCGCGTCCGTCCCGCCAACCGACAGGTGGCTCTCGCCACCCGGAGCAAGATAGATATGGCCCCGCTTGAGCGGCATGTCAGGTTCGGCAAGTTTCACCCTGACCGGGGAGGCAAGATCAAGCGTCTTGGCGATCGCCGGGGCAAAACGGGGATTGACGTGCTGAACGATCACCGTCGGCGGGCAGTCTTCCGGAAATTGCGCCAACAAGGTCTGTAGTGCTTCAACCCCACCGGTTGACGAACCGATTGCGATCAGAGCGGTCTCGCGGATGGCAGTGAATTGACCAGGCGCGACTGCCTGCGCAACAATTGGCCCACGCGGCTTGAAGCGTACCTGCGCTGCCAAGCGGATCATGTTGGCAAGCCTGCCATTGTCATCCAGAGGCAGCCCGCCAGTGTGATCCGACTTGGCGTAGCAATCGACCGCACCCAGCGCGAGCGCACGTGCGGTCATCTCGCTGCCTTGCTTGGTCGATCCCGAAACGATGATTACCGGCATCGGCCGCAAGCTCATGATCTTCTCAAGGAACTCCAGCCCGTTCATCCCCGGCATCTCAATGTCAAGCGTGACCACATCGGGGTTGAACTGCTTGATCAGTTCGCGGCCTTCGGTGGCGTTTGCCGCAGTGCCGATCACCGTAATATCATCTTCACGGGACAAGCGCGTCATCAGGATCGCCCGCAAGGTGGGGGAATCGTCAACAATCAGAACTCGAATAGTCATGCTGCCCTCCGGCAATAGATGGTGGGGCCGACAGATTCGAGCATCGCGGCGGCAGGGCCGCTCACGCGTTCGCTGTGGCCGATGTAGAGATGCCCCCCAGGAGCCAGGGCTTCGGCAAAGCGGGCAACGAGGCGTTCCTTGGTTTCAAGGTCGAAATAGATCATCACATTGCGGCAGAAGATGACATCGAATTGTCCATTCATAGGCCATGGCCCGAGCAGGTTCAGGTTGCGGAAGCGCACGATTCTGCGGGCTTCTTCGGTGATGGTGGCGGTATCTCCGGATCCGCTGGTCCAATGCTGAACAAGGCCGGACGGAACCGGCATCAGATCCTTGGCCGGATAGTTTGCTGCGGTTGCTTTTTTTAGCGCGTGCGGCGCGATGTCGCTGGCCAGGACGCGGATATCCTTTGCGGCTAACCGGCGACCGGCCATACGATCACTGCCCAGCAGCGTCATCACCAGTGACCATGTTTCCTCGCCGCTGGAACAACCAGCCGACCAGAGCCGCACCGGTGCGCCGTCTTCCAAATCACGGATCATGCCGGGGCGGACTCTCTGTTCGAAATGTTCGAAATGGTGCGCTTCACGGTAGAAGAAGGTATGGTTGGTGGTGAGCGCCGCAACTGCACGTGCCTGTTCGGTATTATCGGTGCGGATGCGTGCGATATAGTTGGAAAATGTGCCGCAGGCCGCCTCGCGCACCAGCGGGGCGAGCCGCGAATAGACCAGCATCGCCTTGCCCTGCGGCAGGACATTGCCGGAGCTGGCATAGACAATCTCTGCCACGGCTTTGAAATCAGCGGCACCGTAGATGTCCGGGCTGATGCCGGGCAACTCTGCGCAAAAGGCGGCGTCGATACTCATGCTGCCTGCCGTTCCGGAAACACCAGGGTACTGGCGACAAGGCCATCGACATCAAGGATCAGTGCGACACGTCCGTCTCCCAGGATGGTCGCACCCGCGACGCCGTCAACCGCACGATAATGCGTTTCGAGGCTTTTGATGACGAACTGGCGCTGATCGCAAATATTGTCGACAAGCAGGGCCGCCTGCCCCGCTAACTCGGTATCGACAATGATCAGCACTCCGCGTTCAGGGTCTGTCAGGCAACTCGATGCACCGATTGCCTCGCAAACCGGCAATACCGGAATGAACCGCCCGCGCACATTGAGCATCTGCCGCATCGCACCCATTCCCTGGACATCACCCGGACCGGGCCGGAGACTTTCAACGACATGGGTGAGTGGTACAACCAATGTCTGGTCACCGACATTGACGATCATGCCGTCCGAAATAGCCAAGGTGAGCGGCAGGGTAAGGGTGAAACTTGCGCCTTTGCCAAGCTCGGATTCGATGGTGATCCGCCCGCCCAGTTCCTTCACATTCTGGCGCACCACATCCATGCCGACACCGCGGCCTGAAACGTTGGTAACCGTCGCTGCTGTCGAAAATCCGGGGGCGAAGATCAGATGATCGATCTCCTCTTTGGTAAGTTGTGCATCGGGCAGAACGATGCCTTTCTCGATTGCCTTGGCCAGCACTCTCTGCCGGTCAATGCCGCGTCCGTCATCGGCAATCCGGATGAGAATACGCCCGGAACGATGTTCGGCTGAAATCGTCAGCGTGCCTTCTGCGCTCTTGCCAGCGGCGAGGCGTTCTTCGGGGCCTTCGATGCCGTGATCGACCGCGTTGCGGATCAGATGGGTCAATGGTTCACCCAGACGTTCGATGACTGTTTTGTCGAGTTCGGTTGTTTCGCCGAAAACCTCCAGTTTAACCTGCTTGCCGGTAGACGCGGTGAGTTCACGCAATATCCGCGGAACCCGGCTGAACACCGAGCTGATCGGTTGAGCGCGGATCGACATGGCGCTTTCCTGGATATCGCGCGTCAGTCCTTCGAGCAGTGCCATCTCCTCTTCAGCCGCAATACCTTCGCCGGAAAGCCGCTGCGCCAGCATTGCCTGGGCTATCACCAACTCACCAACCGAATCGATCAGCCGATCAAGCTTTGGCAGGTCAATGCGGATTGACTGGGCCGGAGCCGGTGGGGCCGAAGCTGGTGGGGCTGGAGCTGGTGCAGTTGCAGCCTCTGGCACTAGGGCGGGCGCAGCCGGGGCTGTCACAGCGTCAGGCTGCTTTTCTTGCGGAGATGGCAGACCTGCTGGTGCAACGCTCAGGAAGGGAGGCATTTCAGCGCCATCGCCAAGGGCAATCGTGCAATCATCGCCGACGAAATCGAAGATGTCACGCACCGCTGCCTCGCTGGTGCCTTCGGGCATGGCGAAGCTCCAGCCAAGATAGCCTTGCGCCAGATCAAATTTGTCGAGCGGCGGGATATGGGAAGTATCGCAGGCAGTGCAATCACCGCCAAGATTCGCCAGTTCGCGCAACATCAGCAACGGCTCGCTGCCATTTTGCATGGCACCGGCATGGGGCCGGACGAATAGCTGCCAGCTGGCAGACGTTGCCGGTTCAAAAGTCCCGACTATGTCGTCGAGCATCGAGTCGAGATCGAAGCTGAAATCGGCGCTACTGTCACTGCTGTCAGGCGCTGGAGGCAATTGCACCTCGGTTGTCACTGTTCCGGTTTCCGGCACATCGGCGCTGCCGCCAGCCTGCGCTGCCGTCATTTCTGCGATAAGGGCACCATCCTCGGGCGGTTCGCTATTATTACGCACAGCGTTGACATGGTCACTCAGCGTATCAAGCGCACGCAACATAAGATCGACCAGCGGTTCGGTACTCGGCACCGAGCCGTCGCGCACATCTGACAGGAGCGTCTCGAATGTGTGTGTATAGGCTTGAAGCCCAGAATAGCCGAAAGCCCCCGCACCACCCTTGATCGAATGAACGGCGCGAAAAATCGAATTGACCGTATCAGTGTCTTGCGTCCCTGTTTTGCAGGCAGCGAGGCCGGTCTCGGCGCTGGCAAGCGATTCCTCGCATTCGACGAAGAATATCTGCTGGATTTCTTCACTGGTCATGGCCGTGCCTCGTCAAAGAGTTCTTGAGAAAGCGCGGCCATCTGCGCCACGTCCATCAAAGTTGGTGAAGGCAGGATTACCGCCCCTGATCCGCTGCGCCGTGCGCTGATCAACAGTTGCAGCATCGCCTGGCTGATCTGGGTTGTGGCGCTGGCGTCAATTTCCAGCGGTTCACTCCCGGTAGCAGCGATAAATTCAGGCAGTAGGGCTTCAGCAACTGCGCGATCACAGCGAGCGGGCAGGACGAATTGGCGGGTCACCGGCTTCTTTGCCATGATCGGCACTCAAAACTCGGCCCAGTCGTCGCTTTCGACTGGTTTGAGTGCAAGGTTTCCGCGTGTGGCTGGCACCACCTGTGGTTTGCGCCGACGGGCCTGATCTGCACCAGCGGTAGTCGGGCTGTTGTCATTGCCAATGCGGAAACGCGCAACCTGATTGGTCAATGAGTCTGCTTCTTCGGCAAGGCTCCGCGCGGCCGCAGTCGATTGCTCAACCATGGCAGCGTTTTGCTGGGTCATCCGGTCCATCTCGCTGACCGCGCCATTGACCTGTTGCAGGTTGATTGCCTGGGTTTCGGCTGATGTCGCGATGGAGCCGACCAGGACACTGATCTCGCCGACCCGGCCAACGATATTCTCAAGCAAAGAGCCGGTTTCACCGACCAGACTGACACCCTGACCAACCTGCTCGGTGCTGGTGGTAATCAGCAGTTTGATGTCCTTAGCGGCATCGGCTGAGCGTTGTGCAAGCGCACGAACCTCGTTGGCCACTACGGCAAATCCCTTGCCGGCATCCCCGGCACGGGCTGCTTCGACCCCGGCGTTGAGTGCCAGCAAATTGGTCTGGAACGCGATGCCGTCGATGACGTCGCTGATCTGGGCGATTTCCTTTGCCGAATGCTCGATCGCGGCCATGGCGGTAACAGCTCGCTGGACCACAACGCCACCATTTGTTGCTTCTCCGTGGGCTTCATTGATCGAACGCTGCACTTCGGCAGCGTTGTTGGCGGTTTCCCGGACCATGCCGGTAACCTGGTTCATTGCCGCAGAGGTTTCCTCGATACTGGCTGCTTGCTGTTCATTGCGCCGGGCCAGATCGTCGGAGGCCGCGCGGATTTCGGTGGCACCATTGAGTACGCTCGAAGCGCCGCCACGTACGGCCTGAATGGTCGTCGCAAGCGCCTGGATCGCTTCGTTGAAATCAAGCCGCAATTCATCATAGGCGGCCGGGAAGGCTTGAGTGATGGTGTAGTTCAGCTGATTATCAGACAGCTTCTTGAGCCCTGCACTCAGCTCCCTGACGATGATTTCCTGCGCCTCGCGGCCCTTCTGGATTTCGGCGTCATTGATATTGAATGCTGCCATCGCATCATTGAAATCTTTGCGCAATTCCTCATAAGCAGCCGGGAAAACGCATGTGATGGAATAATCAAGCTGACTTTCCGACAGTTTCTTGAGCCCGGTTCCCAGCTCGCTGACGATGATTTCTTGCGCTTCGCGGCTTTTGTGGATTTCGGCGGCATTGTCGCGGAAGACCGTCATGGCCCTGGTCATCCGGCCAACACAGTCCTGATATTCCGTATAATTGATAGGGCTATCGAGATCTCCTTTGGCCAGAGCTTCCATGCGCAGCACAGTGTTGACATAGGGCGTACAAATCTTGCTACTGGCTATTTGCACGACCAGGATGGTCAGGGCCATCGAAATGAACGCCAGTCCGTCCATAACCAGCGCATTAGTTCCTGTATGCGATTGAGCATACCATGTAACTCCAAATCCCATGCCCGAACAGACAAGAAGAACTGCGGTCAGCACTTTGAATTTCGTGCGGATCGGGGCGACTTT
>JANOYZ010000076.1:0-1539 GCA_031429135.1 Novosphingobium sp.
GGCGGTGCCGGCTACATCGGCAGCCATGCCGTACTCGCCCTGAAGGAAGGCGGCTGGCCGGTTGCCGTGATTGACAATCTCACCACCGGCTTCCGTTTTGCCGTGCCCGAAGGTGTGCCGTTCTATGAAGGCGATATTGAGGACGCTGACCTGCTGGCACGGATTTTCGCCGAGCAGGGGACACGTGCAGTGATGCATTTCGCCGGTTCGATCGTGGTGCCTGAATCGGTCGAAAATCCGCTGAAGTACTATCACAACAACACCGCCAAAAGCCGCAGCCTGATCGCAGCGGCGGTCACAGCAGGTGTGCCGCATTTCATCTTCAGCTCGACTGCGGCCACCTATGGCGAGCCCGAAGTCTCCCCCGTCAGCGAAGACAGCCCCAAACTGCCGATCAATCCCTATGGCATGTCCAAGCTGATGACCGAGATCATGCTGGCTGATACCGCGAAGGCTCATGCGATCAACTTTTGCGCGCTGCGGTATTTCAATGTTGCCGGTGCTGATCCGCAGGCGCGCTCGGGCCAGTCCACCGCCGGGGCGACACACCTGATCAAGGTTGCGGTGGAAGCGGCGCTCGGCAAGCGCGAGGCGGTGGGCGTGTTCGGCAGCGATTTTGACACCCCCGATGGCACCGGCGTGCGTGATTATATCCATGTCGCCGATCTCGCCGCCGCGCATGTGCTGGCGCTGGAGGCGCTGATTGCCGACCCGGCAAGCTCGCTGACCATGAACTGCGGTTATGGCCGGGGGTTTTCGGTGCTCGAGGTGCTTGATGCCGTGGACCGGGTGACCGGTCTCACCATCGCGCGACGGATGGAGCCGCGCCGCGCGGGCGATCCCGCCTCGCTGGTTTCGGATAACCGACGGATCAGGGCCACTTTGCCCTGGCAGCCGAATTACGCAGACCTTGATGTTATCGTTGCCCATGCGCTGGCCTGGGAACGCAAGCTGGGCACACTTTGCGACTGAGACTTTGTTCCACTGCGCATTGAGCCATTCGTCCCGGCTGGCAAGGTTCGGCAATTGACGCAGCGCAGCGGTTGACTTCCGCTGCCCGGCCCCTTAACGGCCCGGCTTCAAGTTTTCAGCGGCAATCGCCGTCCGAGGAATGTCATGAAGATTCGCAACAGCCTGAAGTCGCTCAAGGGCCGCCACCGGGACAACCGGGTTATCCGCCGCCGTGGCCGCACCTATGTAATCAACAAAACCAACCGCCGTTTCAAGGCGCGCCAGGGCTAATCGCCTGGGTGAGGCCGGGCGCTCGCGTCTGGCCGGTTACATAACGGCCCGCCTCCGGATAGGGGAGCGGGCCGCTGCCGTATCTAGGATCCTCTGTGGACGTCCCGTAAGATGCGAGGGGTAATTTGGTTTGCTTGGCGTGTAGCCGGGTGCTGACATCTGCCCGGCCTTTGATGCGGCTTTGTTGATGCCGCTGGCTTCCATCGCCACAAGGCAGGGTGGCTGCGACGCAAAGAATGCCAGCACCTTGTGTCGTCGCAATGTCTTGCGGAAAACAACCGCGCCAGACCCATCCGC
>JANOYZ010000077.1:0-2536 GCA_031429135.1 Novosphingobium sp.
CGATCTCGGTCGCCTCGCGCGCTGGGCGTGTGCGGCTGACGACCATGCGCAGTGTTGTCGGCGCCGGGGGAACCACACCCGGCTGATCGGTGCGCAGAACCACGCCCAGCCCCGGCAATCCAACCGCGCCGATGCTGGCCACGCCATTAACCGCCAGGCCGATATGCACCGCCCAGTCAGTCCGAGACTCGCCATATTCGCGGGTGCCATCGACCGGATCGACGATCCAAACTCGGCTCTTGCCCAGACGTTCTTCGGTGTCCTTGCTCTCTTCGGACAGCAGGCCATCGCCGGGCCGCTGTTCGATCAGCGCATGGACGAGGAACTGGTTGGCGGTGGCATCCCCTGCCCTGCCCAGTGCCTTGGGCGAAAGCACGCCCGCCTCGCGCACCTCGATCAGGATGCGTCCGGCTACCTCGGCAAGGTGTGCGGCGAGTTCGGCGTCGGTCATGGGCATGATTGGAACCTCAAACA
Source organism: Novosphingobium sp. (assembly GCA_031429135.1). GTDB lineage: Bacteria > Pseudomonadota > Alphaproteobacteria > Sphingomonadales > Sphingomonadaceae > Novosphingobium. Next base: position 475 of record JANOYZ010000077.1, read on the forward strand.
AGTTTCGTCATTGCGAGGGCCGAAGGTCTGCGGCAATCCAGAGCAGTAGCGCGTAACGCTCTGGATTGCTTCGTCGCTCCGCTCCCGCAATGACGAAAGAATGGGAACTACTTCAGCGGCATCAGCTGGCGGATGATATGCGCCGCTGCTTCCTGCGCCGTCATTTCCACCGTGTTGACGCGGATTTCTGCGTTCGCCGGAGCCTCATAGGGGCTGTCGATACCGGTGAAGTTCTTGAGCTTGCCCGCGCGGGCTTTCTTGTAGAGCCCCTTCACATCGCGCGCCTCGGCCACTTCGAGCGGAGTGTCGACGAAGATCTCGATGAACTCACCCTCGGGCAGCATCGAACGCACCAGTTCGCGGTCCGCCTTGAACGGTGAGATGAAGGCGGTGAGCACGATTAGCCCTGCATCGGCCATCAACTTCGCCACTTCACCCACGCGGCGGATATTCTCGATCCGGTCCGCCTCGGTGAAGCCAAGATCCTTGTTCAGCCCGTGGCGCACGTTATCGCCATCCAAAAGGAAGGTGTGGCGGTTCATCAGGTTGAGGCTTTTCTCGACCTCATTGGCAATGGTCGATTTGCCCGAACCCGAGAGGCCAGTGAACCATAGCACCTTGGCTTTCTGGTTCTTGAGCTGCGCATGATTGTCACGCGTGATGTCGGTCGCCTGCCAGTGGACATTCTGCGAACGGCGCAGCGAGAAGTGCAGCATACCCGCCGCCACGGTGGCATTCGTGATCTTGTCGATCAGGATGAAGCCACCCAATGTCCTGTTTGGGCCTGTGCGGTTATCGACATAAGGTTCAAAGACGATCGGCTTGTCGGTGGCCAATTCCGCCACGCCAATGGCGTTCAGTTCCAGCGTTTTGGCGGCAACGTGCTCCATAGTGTTGACATTGACGGTATATTTTGGCGCGTGAACCGTCGCCGAAACCATCTGTGTGCCCAGCTTCAGCCAATAGGCACGTCCGACATGCAGGGCTTCGTCATTGAGCCAGACGATGGTGCTTTCGAACTGATCGGCTGCCTGCGGCGGATTGTCCGCCAGCGAAATGACATCGCCACGTGAACAATCGATCTCGTCGGTGAAGCAAATGGTGACCGACTGACCGGCCTGCGCCTCAAGCTGGTCTCCGTCCATGGTGACGACCTTGGAAACGGTGCTGGTCTTGCCCGTAGGCAGTACGCGGATAGCATCGCCGGGCTTGACTGATCCGGTGGCGATGAGGCCGGAGAACCCCCTGAAATCAAGGTTCGGGCGATTGACCCACTGCACCGGCATGCGGAACGGCTTAGCCGAATCAAGCGCCGAATTGACCTCAACCGTTTCAAGGTGCTCAACAAGGTTTGGTCCGGTATACCAAGGCGTGTTTTCAGACGCGCCGATGATGTTGTCACCTTTGAAGCCCGAAATGGGCATGGCGGTGAACGCATCGATGCCGATTGATGATGCGAACTCAGTGTAATCGGCAACGATCGCATCGTAGCGGGCTTGATCGTAATCGACCAGATCCATCTTGTTGACGGCCAGAACGATGTTCCTGATGCCGATCAGCTGGCACAGATAGGAATGGCGGCGGGTTTGCACCAGCACGCCCTTGCGCGCATCGATCAGGATCACTGCAAGATCAGCCGTCGAAGCGCCGGTGATCATGTTGCGGGTATATTGCTCATGGCCCGGGCAATCGGCAACGATGAACTTGCGCTTTTCGGTGTTGAAAAAGCGATAGGCGACATCGATGGTGATGCCCTGCTCACGTTCCGCCGCCAGGCCATCGACCAGCAGCGCGAAATCGATCTCTTGCCCCTGCGTGCCGACCTTCTTGGAATCGGCCTCAAGCGCATCGAGCTGATCCTCGAAGATCATCTTGGAATCATAAAGCAGACGGCCGATCAGCGTCGATTTGCCATCGTCCACCGATCCGCAGGTGATGAAACGCAGCATGGTCTTGTGCTGGTGCTGATCAAGATAGGCGTGAATGTCCTCGGCGATCAGACTTTCGGTGACATAGACCGCGTCTTGGGTATTGGTGGTATTTTCTGCGGAATTTGGCATCA
>JANOYZ010000078.1:0-2570 GCA_031429135.1 Novosphingobium sp.
GCGAGGCCGATGAGCAACAGCGCGAGGCCGCCGCGCACCGCCCAGCTGACCGCCGCGCGCCAGGCGCTGCGTTTGGCATCGCGCCAGGCGGCGAGCAGCTGGCGCAGCTCGGACATATCCTCGTGCGCTTTGGCATCATCGAGCCCCATGCGGTGGAGTACGCGTTCTGCGCCCAGCTCGCTGGCTTCCTCGACAATCGCCCGCAGCGTCACCAGATCACTGCCGCCACTGGCCGCCTGAGCGATCAGCCCGGCGAGCATATCGTCACGGTTCATGATTTGTTCCCCGAATTACTTAAACGGGTTGCTTTGGGAGCAGCCGCCTTGGGTTCGGCGGGTTCAGCTTTGGGCTTGGCAACTGGCACCGGCTCCTCAACAGGATTTGCCTTTGGTTCAGGTGCAGGCGGCAGGCCGAGCATGGTGCGCTTCTCATCATCCGAAAGGAAATCGGCAGCGTTTACCTGCGTCCACAGCCGCTCGCGATCTTCGGCCAGCGCCGGGATCCGGTCCATATCAACGCCAAGCGCCGCATCGGGGAACCATGTCACCAGCCCTTCGGCCAGTGCCGAGAGCAGCTTGCTCGCCAAGGGCAGCAGCGTTTGCCGCCACAGCGCCCGATTGGCCTCGCGGTAATTGGCATAGGTGGCATCGCCCGGCAGGCCGATCAGCATCGGCGGTACACCAAAGGCGAGGGCAATATCACGCGCGGCGGCGGATTTCAGCGTGGCGAAATCCATATCGGCGGGGGTCAGGCTCATCGCCTGCCATGAGAGTCCGCCTTCGAGCAGCATCGGCCGTCCGGCGTTACCCTGCCCCGAAAAGGCCGAACTGAGCTCAGTCTTGAGCCGGTCAAACTGTTCGGTGGTGAGGCTGCCAGCATCGCCGGCATCATAGACCAGTGCCCCAGATGGCCGCGCCGAATTATCCAGCAACATGCGGTTCCACTGGCTTGCAGCATTGTGGATCGCCACCGCCTGATCAGCCGCCGACAGGCAGCCCGCGCCGTAATGATCATCGCCCGGATGGAAGCCCTTGATGTGGATAATGTTGGGCGAGGCGTCCTCATCGAGCACCGGAATGGTGAGCTGGGTCTCGCCAACCCGGTAGCCATAGGCCGTCGGCCAGCCATCATCACCCAGAATGGCGCTGACCCGTTCGGGGCGCAGCGCGAACAGCTCAACCGGCCTGCCCCGCCCGTCCTTCATCACCTGGACATAGCCATTGCCATGCAGCAGCAGCTGCGCGGCGAGAGTTTCGAGCAGCTTTTGCCCGGCGCTGGTGGCCATGACCAGCGTCGCAAGCCTGGGATCGACCGGCAGCAGCGGCGCTTGCCCGATCCCCTCAGCCACCAGCCGTACTGATCGCTGCGCCACCGGGTTCTCAAGGTAGGCCCGTCCCACCGCCCGCTGATAGTCAAACGGCTGGCGGGCGCTCTGCGCATCGGCAAAGATCCACGGCGAAGTAAATGTGCGCGCCAAAGGCACACGCTCCCCCCCGCCCTTGAATGCGGCGGCGAGTGTCTGGAAGAAGGACATGGATGGGCCTTTCGGTCTTTTGGTCAGTCAGTCAAAAATCTGCCCGCACACGCGGCGCAGCACGGGGGATCAAACACAGTTCAGTCATCGCCCAGACCAGCGCATCAGCACGGTCGGGCGATCTGCCTGGACCTTCGTAGGCACCGCCAGCGATCAGCCCGCAGAGTTCGTCCTCAAGCGCCGGGAATATCCCGGCGTGGCGGACACGGCCTGCTTCGTAGAGCGCGGCCACCGGTTCGGCCCTCGCCACCTTGCCGCGACTGGCGTGGACCAGCCGCAGCGGCAGGTTGATTTCGGCGGCGCGCAAGACGCTTGCCACCATCTCGCCGCCCTGATTGGCTTCTGCGATCACGCGATCAGCCTGCCAGACGCGCGCGGCATTGGCGACAGCGCGGGCCCAGCGTTCAGGGCTGGCCTTGGCCACGCTGGCATCGGCCAGCACCCGGGCCACGCCGTCTTCTCCCAGTGCGACGACCACGATACCGCAGGCGTCACCGCCCGCCGAAGCTGGCGGATCAACGCCGATAACCGTGCGCGCCGCTGGAGCAGAGGCCGAAGGTTCACGGCACTCTTCGATCAAGGCGCGGGTCCACAGCGCACCTTCGACATCTTCCAGAAGTTCGCCATCAAGCTCTTGCCGTCCGAGCAAGGACTTGCCGAATTCACGGCGCACCGAGCGCAGAAATCCGGTGGGCAGATTACTGGCATTGTCCCAGGTGGTACCCCGGCTGATGACTATTTCCTCATCTGCCAGCAAGCGGCGCAGCAGCGCCACGGCGCGCGGCGTGGTGGTTGCCACCAGTTGCGGATCACAGCCCAGTCGCATGCCCATCAGCAGGTTGTCCCAGGTACGCAGGGCGCGGTCAGCGGACTGGTTCCACTTGGCCACTTCATCACACCAGGCATGACTGTGCTGCGGACCGCGCAGGCTCTCTGGTTCACCGGCAGAAAACAGCATGGCCTGCGCGCCTGATGGCCAGGTCAGCAGGTGCCGTGAGGGCTCGAACTTTGGTCGCTGGCTGCGCGGGGCAATGGC
>JANOYZ010000079.1:0-5135 GCA_031429135.1 Novosphingobium sp.
GAGCGCGGCACAGGATGACGCGTCAAGGGCACCTAACTGCACCAAGGCATCGCTGGCAACCGGCGAGACAAGCCTCAGCAACAGGCGGCGTAATGCCGGAAGCTGGGCCGATATATCAGGGGAATTGGACAGGGCTGCGGCCCTCCCGAAAATCAGTTTTTCTTCGGCACGGCGAAGGAGCCCGTCACCCGCCCGCCACCGGAAGCACCTCTCCCGCCATTAACGCTGGCAACGCCGCTGTCCAGATCGATCACCATGCGCCCGCCGTTCAGCGTATCGCCACTGCGGTTCAGCTGGACATTTCCTGCCAGAGTGATGATGCGGGCATTGAAATCATAGATCGCCACGTCACCGCGCGCCGTTTCTCCTCCGCGGGCAACCACCACACCGCCGGTGGCATCAATCCGCTGGATCTTGAGACTGCCGGTGTCGGTATAGGCCACCGTGGTGCGCGCCGCGCGAACGCGGAGGTCTCCCTGCGAAATATCGACATTGCCCGCAAGCACCACGCGGTTCTGCTTGTCCTGCAGCTCAATCCGGTCGGCGGCGTAATTTACCGGCGCATTGCTGTTGAAACCGGCGATGGACTGCCCCTGAGCGACGAATCCGCCGGCAGTGAGGGCGATGATCGCACCGGCCAGTGCGCCGCCAATCAGCGAACGGGCGGCCAGCGATGGGATGGAACGGCGGGTCATGCCATAGTCTCTAGGCGATTGCGCCGCGAAGGTGAAGCTCCATTGTTATGGCTCAACGAGACCGCCAGGCCGCGACAGTATGGAATTCGCGGTGCTGCGGATTCTGGCGATCCAGCCCCCCACGAACTAGAACACCTGCTGGCCCAAGAGCAATCGGCGGATCGGCCCGCCGCGCCATGGCCTCGCTCTCCGCATCGAGCAGCGGCGAAGGATCGACGCCGCGCAGATCCTCGCTGCGATCAAATCCGGCGCGGGCGAGCATGCCGTGCAGCGCGCGGTGCGAGAACAGCAGCAAGTGGCGTGGCACCTCCAGCCCGCGCCAGGCTGCACCGAAACGCGAATGGCCATTGGCATCGATATTGGGGGTCTCAAGATAGAGCATGCCGCCCGGTTTCAGCAGGCGACAACAGGCGTTGAGCAGCGCCAGCGGATCGTGGACGTGCTCGATCACATGGCTGAGCGTCAGCTGGTCATAGGCGGCGCTGATCCCCTCCAGCAGTTCGATCCCGCCCTGCCGGACATCAAGCCCGGAAGCGCGAGCAGCGGCTACTGCCGACGGATCGGGCTCGACCCCTTCGGCCTGCCAGCCAATCGCCTGTGCAAGCCGCAGGAAATTGCCATTGCCGCAGCCGACATCCAGCAGCCTCCCACCCGCTTTGGGCAGGCGGCGGATGTGGCGATAGCGATAATCCAGCGCCAGCCGCTGGCCGGCAAGCGCCCGCACCACAGCCGCGCCAAATGGCAGCGCCGGGGTTTGCGCTCCGCCAAAACGCGCATTGACATAGGCATTAGCCAGCGCCTTGCGGGCCCATGGCTTCAGTCCGCGCGCTTCGCCACCAGAGGCGTTTCCGGCATGGGTGTAATAGGCCGAATAGGCCAAGCCGATGTGCGCCGCGTCGGGACGGGGATCGAGATAGGCGCTACCGCAATCGGAGCAGCGCCACAGCGTCCAGCGACCCGGCGCGCAGCCGAAGGCAAGATCGGTGAGCCCGTCATGCAGCAGGCTGCGCTGCTGCGCGGCGCAATCCGGGCAAGCGCCCAGCGTTTCAAGGCCATCGGCCGGCCATTCGGTTATGGGCAAATTCATTCAGAAACCGCCCGGCGAAAGCGAAAAGCGGCGCGCAGCGTCTCCCGCTGGCCATAGAGCCAGGCCAGCGCCGCCAGCGAGCTTGCGAGGATCAGCAAAGCGGCGGCAATCACACTGGGCGAGAACAGCGTGGTTGAACCTGCAACCCCTGCCCCGACCCAGAACGCCAGCGCCAGCGCCGGCGCAGCGATGGCGATCAGTTTGACGAACTCGGCCCACAGCCCGCCGAACCAGGCCAGCAGGGCATCGTCGAATGCCACGCGCACGGCAAAGGCCGCCGCTGCTCCGGCAAGGCCATAAAAATACATCCCCGCCCACAGGCAGAGGAGATAGGGCGGAATCTCGATCAGATGGGCAATCGCGATCAGCCGGGGCCGGCCGCGCGCTCGCAAGTGCTGGAAACAACAGAAGCCGATGGCGTTGAACCAGCATCCGGCGAGCATGAACTGCGCCGGAAGCGCGGCGGAATCGGCGAAGTCGCGGGATATCCACAAGCTCAGGAAGGGGTGAATGAAGGCAATTCCGGCAATCATCGGCGGGGTCATCAGCGCGACCACCGCGCGCATCCCGCGCTTGCTCACCCCCAGCGCCTCAGCCTCATTGGCCCCGGCCAGCCGCGGCAGCATGGCGTCAAGCAGCGCCGAAGGGACGATCAGGCTACGCTGCGCCAGCTGGTATGGCACGGTATAATGGCTCACCGATTTCATGCCGAGGAACGAGCCGATCACAAAGCGGTCAATCGTCGTCAGCAGCGGGTCGACCACTGCCGAGAGGGTTACCCAGCCGCCGAAGGATAACAGATCGCGCACGCGGCCACGATCAAAGCACGGGGTCCAGCCATGGATGACGCGCTTCGCCACGACAATCGCCTGCATGGCCAGCGCCAGCAGACGCACAAAGTAAAGCGTCGGCAGCACCCAGATCAGACTGGGCGAGACATAGATGGCCACCAGCAGCGGGATGATCTGTGTCGCCGGGCCCATCACGACATTGATCAGGTTCATCTCGGCAAAGCGCCCCGCGCCCTGCAAGGCACCGCGCAGCACACCGCTGAGCAGCATGATCGGCAGCGCCAGCGCGATCCAGACAATGCTGCCATTGATCTCTGCGCGCAGCTCTGCCGAAGTGCCCTCAGCCGAACCGAAAAACACCCAGGCGATCGGCGCCAGCAGCAATGCGCCCAGCAGTCCCAGCGCGAGATTAATCCCGGCAGCGGTCCAGAAGATGCTCCGCCGCGCTGCGATGTCATCGGGATCGGCGGCGGCGATGCGCTGGGCAGAGGCGGCGCTGAGGCCGAAGTCGAACAGGCCGAAATAGCCGATCAGCGCGGTCACCAGCGCGATCACGCCATAGCGTTCCTCGCCCATGGTGTGGATATAGAGCGGCAAGGTGACCAGCGCGACCAGCGTCGGCACCAGCATGGCGGCGAAATTATAGCCGGTGTTACGCACCACGCTCATGCGCAAATGCCCTTAACGGCCAGCACGGTCATGACTTTCGATGAGCGCCGGAGCGAGCTTGAGAGCACCTTGGGTCGAGAGGTGATTGGCATCGCGGTACCAGCTTTCGCCCGGCTTGCCCCACAAAAAGCGGTCGCCGCTCTCGAAGGCCTGCTCCAGCCGCAACACCGGCACAGCGCGCACCTCCTGTGCCCCCAGCGCCGGTTGCGCCGCAGCGCGCAGCGCAAGGAAGGCATCGGCGCGGACCGATCCCTTGATGATCGCCGCCTCCAGCCCCTCGGCGGGAGGCTTGAGTGCCAGCCATTTGACATAGCGATCCAGCCGGAACTGCTGCGTCGGCACCTGATCGACGATCACCACCCTGATCCCGGCAGCGCGATAGGCATCGACGGTTTTTGCCAGCAGCGGACCCAGTACCCGTGCGGAATCGGCGCGGCTCCACAGCAGCGGCTGGGCGCTGTCCGCCAGCAGATAACGGCCCGGCGGGTTAAGCGGATCCTCGGCGGCATAGAGCACCCAGCGGCCAACCAGATAGACAGTATCGACATGCGAAGTCCGGGCGTGGGCCAGCTCTGCTGCCGCCAGCGCGGCGCAGGCCTGCGGCAGATCATTGCCGTTCAGCACATAGCCGCCGATCAGCGGCGGGCAGCCGCCACTGGCGGCATAATGCAGTTCCAGCCCGCGCGATTTGGCGAGGCTTAGGAAGGCGGGCAGGATCGCCTGGGCATGGCTGTCACCAAACAGGGCGATGCGGCCCTGTGCGCCGGGCAGCGGCATCAGCGTGCAGGGCTGGGCAAAGCCATCGGCGTCGGGCTGGCAATCACCGCCATCGGCGCGCGGCGGCGGATCGGCGCGGGCCATGGCGAGCACGGCAGGATCGCTGCTCGGCGTGAAGCGGGCTGGTACGCCGCCGCTGACCAGGAACCAGCCCGAGATGATGGCGAGGACTGCCGCCACACCCAGCGCAAGCGGCAAGGCTCGTCTGGCCTGACCGATGCCGCCCCGTGCGCGAAACGGCTGCTCGACAAAGCGCCAGCTGATCCAGGCCAGCACACCGGCCAGCAGCGCCAGGCCAAGCATGGTGCCATGCGGCATCGGGCCGGTTTGTGACAGGCGGGCAAAGGCAAACAGCGGCTGGTGCCACAAGTACAGGCTGTAGCTGATCAGGCCGATGCCGACGAACGGCTTGATCGCCAGCAGCCGCCCTGCGCCGCTCTCCGGACGGGCGAACAGGATCAGCAGCACGGTCCCCAGCACCGGCAGCAGCGCCCAGTGCGAAGGGAACGGCATGGTGCCATCAAGCCCGAAGATCGCCGCGAGGATCAGGACAAGTCCCAGCGCCGCCAGCCAGTCCGCGCCGCGCCGCGCATCCTGCCGGGGCATACAGGCGCAGAGCGATCCGGCGAGCAATTCCCAGGCGCGCGTCGGTGCGAGGTAGAAATTGGCAAGCTGGAAGCGATAGGCGGCAAATTCGGAAATCACGAAGCTGCCCAGCGCCCCCACCGCCAGCACCGTGACCAATGTCTTGCGGCTGACCTTGCGCAGCACGAACAGCAGCAGCGGGAACAGGATGTAGAACTGCTCTTCAACCGCCAGACTCCACGTGTGCAGCAAGAGCTTCAGTTCTGATGCATCGGTGAAATAGCCTTCCTCGCGCCAGAAGGTGATGTTGGAGACGAAGCCCAGCACCGCCAGCACCGATTTGCCGAAACGCGCCAGTTCTTCGGGCAGCAGGGTGAACCAGGCGAAAGGCAGACAGCACAGCAGCACGAAGAACAGTGCCGGCAGAATGCGCCGCGCCCGCCGCTCATAGAAGCGGGCGATCGAAAAGCGGTCCTTGTCGATATCGGCAAGCAAGATGGCAGTGATCAGGAATCCCGAGATGACGAAGAA
>JANOYZ010000080.1:0-6376 GCA_031429135.1 Novosphingobium sp.
ATTCATCGCCATGCGGGCGAGACCACATACCCGCCTCGGAAGTGGCGCGGGTGCGCTGGTTTTTCAGCTCGGCAAGCTGGCGTTGCAGTGCGGGTACCACGTTTTTCGCGACAATGCCCTGTGCCCGTGCGGACCAGAAGCCGGGAATGGTTCCCGGAATTGTCAAAGTCCGGCTTTGCAGTGAGTGCACCAGACCGCTCTTCCCGGCGGCGGCATCAGCAAGGGTGCGCTCCATCTGGGTGATCGCTTTGTCGAGCAGGAAATCAGGGGCGATCAGGCCCTTGCGGCTCGCTGATTTCACCCGCGCCAATTCGCCATCGAGCAGTGCAGGCATTTGCGAAAGGCGAGAGAGGTAGGCTTCGGCGTCTGCGGCGTTCCGCACCGGGTGGTCGCCATCAAGGAAGCGCGGGGTATCAAGATAGGCACCGACGTTCTGGATCACCACATAGGGCGTATTGCGCCAGCCACCGATAGCGACATCGCCATAGGGCAGGGCAAAGCCATCGAGAGCGGTGCGATAGGCGCTTTTGACCACGGCCAAGCTGGTCTGCGTCTGGGCATCCACCGTATTGGCGGGAATCGCTTCGACCCGCCTGAGATCGGCGCGCAGCATCGCCGCCTGCCGTGCCACTCCAGCAGGTGAGCGATCAGCCAGCTTGCGGCGCAAGGCTGCATGCGCGCCGGTATCAAGGCCTAGGCTGGTCGCGCCTTCGGGGCTCTCACCCAGCAGACGCCAGGCGATGCCGTCGAGCAGCTTGGTGGCGCGCGCCTGAACGCTCACACCTCCTTTGGCGGCGGCGGCGGCGAGCGCGGATGCGGATGCGGGGAGGGCCAGTGTGCCTGCGGTGACGGCAAGGCCAGCAAGCGCATCGCGGCGGGTGATCATAGTCTGTGTCATGGCTGCGATGCTGGAAAACGATTGCCGCGAAGTCAAATGACTTTCTGTCAAGCGCAGTCGCGGTTATGCTGACAGCATGTTCAACACCGCTTTATCCCTGATGTCGCTGGCCGTCATCGTGCTCGTGCTGGGCGCGGTTTACCTGCTGCGCCGGGGCGGGGCAAAAAAGCAGGCGCTGCTGATGCTGGTGCTCGCCATGGTGCTCGCGGGCAATGTGGCGATCTGGACCATGCCTGATGCAACGGGGAATGTGCCTGCGGCGGCGGCTGGGGGTTAGGTTTCTGCGCGGCCTTCGGCAGGCTCAGACTGAGAGCGGATGTAGTAAATAACCAAGGCCCGCTCAGGCTGAGCTTGTCGAAGCCCACAGGCTTTCGATCACCTGATCGGGCAATCGGGCGAGAGGCGGAAGTCGAGGTAATTGTCCACCGAGCGCATCATCTCGGTCATCTCGTTCTCGAAGAAGTGATTGGCGCGGGGGATCTCGTCGTGGTGGATGGTGATGTGGCGCTGGGTGCGCAGCTTGTCGACCAGCTTCTGCACCGCGTTCGGCGTCACCACCGTATCTGCGGCACCCTGCACGATGATGCCAGAGGCGGGGCAGGGGGCCAGGAAGCTGAAATCATACATGTTGGCCGGCGGGGCGACCGAGATAAAGCCGCGAATCTCTGGGCGGCGCATCAGCAGTTGCATGCCGATCAGCGCGCCAAAGCTGTTGCCGGCGATCCAGGTGGTGGTCGCCTCAGGATGGATCGACTGCACCCAATCGAGCGCAGATGCGGCATCGGAAAGCTCGCCCACGCCATTGTCGAAGCTGCCCTGACTGCGCCCGACTCCGCGAAAGTTGAAGCGCAGCGTGGCAAAACCGCGAGCGACGAAGGTCTTGTACATCGCCTGGGTAATCCGGTCATTCATCGTGCCGCCTGCCTGCGGATGCGGGTGGAGGACCATGGCGACCGGCGCGCGCGGGCGTGAACCAGGCTGGAAGCGGCCTTCGAGGCGACCTTCGGGACCGGGAAAAATGACTGACGGCATAGGACACTGACCTGCGTTGCTGGCCCCCAAAGTCGGAATCTGATGCGGCGTCCGGGGAATAATCGGATGCTGGTCCGTTCGGGGCTATTATCGGGAAGCAGGCGCTATATAGAAACGAGTGTCCGAAAAGCAACGATTTCGACGGGAAATGATGGATACGCTTTACCTTGACCATGCCGCCACCACGCCGCTGCTGCCAGCGGCGCGCGATGCCATGGCCGAAGGCTTTGCGATCTGGGCTAATCCCAGCTCTCCGCACAAGGCTGGTCGGGCTGCGCGGGAGGCTCTGGAAGAGGCGCGTGAACGGATAGCAGAAGTGCTGAAGTGGGACGGAGAGGTTATCTTCACCTCAGGCGCGAGTGAGGCAGCGCAGCTCGCGCTGGGCCGGGCGAATGCGACCGAACGACTGCTCAGCGCGGTGGAGCACGATAGCGTGCTTGCGGCCGCTCCCGGCGCGCCACGGCTTCCTGTGCTGGCCGACGGAGCGGTTGATCAGGACGTGCTGGAAGCAGTGCTAACCAAGGCGACAAAACCGGTGGTGGCAATCCAGTGGGTAAATTCCGAAACCGGCAATGCCCAGAACCTTGGCGATCTGGTTGATTGCGTCCACGATGCAGGCGGGTTGATCGTAACCGATTGTTCGCAGAGCGCCGGCAAGTATCCGCTGCCGCATGAAGTGGACATGGCCATCATCGCGGCGCACAAATTTGGCGGGCCGGTTGGTATTGGGGCATTGCTGGTGCGCGATTACGCGATGCTGCTACCCGATGGCGGACAGGAACGCGGCTATCGGCGCGGGACTGAAAACCTGCCGGGAGTCCTGGGAATGGCTGCCGCGCTTGAAGCCTGTAATTACCCATATCTTGCCGAAGGTGTGTGGGAAGCGATGCAGAGCTTTGCAGGCGATGTCCGCGCCGCTGGCGGCACGTGGCTTGCGGATCGGCTCGATGCACCAACTGCCTTCATTCACGCCGTCGCCATGCCGGGGCTTTCTGGAAGTGCGCAGTTGATGCGCTTCGATCTGGCAAACATTGCTGTGAGTCAGGGCAGCGCATGTTCGTCAGGATCCATGCGGCGCAGCCCAGTGCTGGCTGCGATGAGTGTGGAGGACGAGCTGGCTGACCGGACGATCCGGGTGAGCCTGGGTTGGAACACCACTGTGGCGGACATCGAACGCTTCGGTGAAGTTTGGCTCTCGATGGCGGCGCAGGTGAGGGCAGCATGATCTACCTCGATTATCAGGCGAGCACTCCGCTGGCACCCGAAGCGCGCGAGGCGATGCTGCCTTGGCTCGCGGGCACCGAATCTATGGGCTTTGCCAACCCGCATAGCCCGCACGTTCCGGGCCGCGCCGCCGCTGCGGCGGTCGAAGTTGCGCGCGATCAGCTGGCTGCGCTGCTGCCGCCGGGCGGGCGGATAGTGTTTACCAGCGGCGCGACAGAGGCGCTGAACCTCGCAATTGTTGGCAGAAAACCCCGCCAAATTGCTGTTTCCAATATTGAACATTCTGCTGCCCTGAAATCAGCAGAAGCCACCGGCGCGTGGGTGGAGCTGCTGGAAGTTGATGCTGATGGCCTACTCAATCCGCAAAAGCCGCTGTCGATGGGCACCGATCTTGTCGCGGTGATGCAGGTCAATAACGAGATTGGCGTGATCCAGCCGATTGATGAACTCGTCCGCGCGGCCCATGCGGCGGGCGCGCTGTTGGTCTGCGATGCGGTGCAGGGCTATGGCAAGATCGCCATGCCCACCGAGGCCGATATGATCGCCATCACCGGCCACAAGATGTATGGCCCCAAGGGCATCGGCGCGCTGTGGGTGCGTGATGGCGTGGAACTTTCGCCGGTGGTGTTCGGCGGCGGACAGGAGGGCGGCTTGCGCTCGGGCACGCTCAGCCCTGCACTATGCGCTGGCTTCGGTGCGGCGGCAGTGGTGGCGAAAGCGCGGATGGAGCAGGATGCGGACCACTGCGCTGCGCTGTTCGATCTCACGCTTTCGCTCATGCCCGATTGGCAGCTCAACGGCAGCGCCACCCATCGCTGGAAGGGCAATGTCAATCTGCGCCGAGATGGCCTCGATGTTGGCCGTCTGATGTCCGAGCTGCGTGGGCTGGCTTTCTCCGCCGGTTCCGCCTGCGCCAGCGGCAGTGGCGAGCCCAGTCGCGTGCTCACGGCGCTGGGACTGTCGCCACAAGCGCTCAAGAACTCCATCCGCCTCGGATTTGGCCGTTATACGACAGCGGTGGAGATAGAAGATGCCTGCGCAATGCTGAATGTCGCGGCGGCGGCGCAGGGAGTTTGAACGTGGTCAAGGTTACCTTCGTTACCGAAAATGGCGATCGTATCGATGCACAGGCCGCGCCGGGCACCCGTCTGCTCGAACTGGCACAGGCCAAGGGCATGCCGCTGGAGGGCACTTGCGAAGGCCAGATGGCCTGCTCCACCTGCCACGTCATCATCGCCAAGGAGTGGTTCGCCAAGCTGGAGCCTGCCAGCGATGATGAGGAAGACATGCTCGATCTCGCCGCCGATGTAGCCCGCACCAGCCGACTTTCGTGCCAGATCCTGCTGAGCGACGCGCTAGACGGGCTTGAGGTGCGAATTCCGGGGGAAAGCCGCGACATGCAGCGGCGCTGACACTTGGCGGGCGAAATCCCCGCCTGCTAGGGCAGCGCCACCATGGTTACCATCACCACCGAGCCCGATCCCTTTGATGCCATCGTCGATGCGCCGTTCGATTCGGCGCTGTCCGAGCGGTATCTCGTCTATGCACTGTCAACGATCACCGCGCGTTCGCTGCCTGATCTGCGCGATGGGTTGAAACCGGTGCACCGCCGCCTGCTGTGGGCGATGCGGCAGCTGAAGCTTGATCCGAGCCAGGCTTACAAGAAATCGGCGCGCGTCGTCGGCGATGTGATCGGCAAATATCATCCGCATGGCGATCAGTCAGTCTATGATGCCATGGTCCGCCTCGCGCAGGATTTTTCGCTGCGTTATCCGCTGGTCGACGGGCAGGGCAACTTCGGCAATATCGATGGCGATAACGCCGCCGCCTATCGCTATACCGAAGCGCGGATGACCAAGACGGCGATCCATCTGATGGCCGGGCTCGATGAAGGCACGGTCAATTATCACCCGACCTATAATGGTGAGGATGAGGAGCCGGAGATTTTTCCCGGCATTTTCCCCAACCTGCTGGCCAATGGTGCGACCGGCATTGCTGTCGGCATGGCGACATCGATCCCCAGCCATAACGTGGCTGAGATCATCGATGCGACGCTGCTGCTGATCGACAATCCGCATGTCGAACACAGCGCGCTGATGGAAGTTTTCCACGGGCCGGATTTGCCGACCGGCGGCGTGATCGTCGATAGTCCGGCGGCGATCAGCCATGCCTATGAAACCGGCAGAGGCGCTTTCCGGGTGCGCGGGCGGTTCCATGCGGCTGAGGCCACGGACGAGGGGGACCGCCAAAATGGCATAGAACGCCTGGGCAATGGCATGTGGCAACTGGTGCTCAGCGAAATTCCCTACATGGTGCCCAAGGGGAAGCTGATCGAGCAGATCGCGACGCTGATCGCTGACAAGAAGTTGCCGATCCTTGAGGATATCCGCGACGAAAGCGACGAGGCGATCCGGCTGGTGTTCGTGCCCAAGAACCGCAATGTCGATCCCGATCTGCTCAAGGAATCGCTCTACAAGCTGAGCGATGTGGAATCGCGCTTCAGCCTCAACCTCAACGTGCTCGATGCCACCCGCACCCCCGGCGTGCTGGGGCTGAAGCTGCTGCTGCAGGAATGGGTGATCTGCCAGATCGACATCCTGCTGCGCCGCAGCCAGCACCGGCTCGACAAGATCGCCGCGCGGCTGGAGCTGCTCGGCGGCTATATCATCGCCTTTCTCAACCTGGACCGGATCATCGAGATTATCCGCACCGAGGATGAGCCAAAACCCGTGATGATGGCCGAATTCCTGCTCACCGATCGCCAGGCCGAGGCGATCCTCAACATGCGGCTGCGGTCCTTGCGGCGGCTTGAGGAAATGGAACTGCGGCGCGAGCGCGATGAACTGCTGGCCGAGCAGGAAGAAATCCAGAAGCTGCTCGACAGTCCGGCCCGCCAGCGCACCCGGCTCAAGCGCGATCTTGCCAATCTGCGCAAGGATTACGCCGAGGATACGGCGCTCGGGCGCCGCCGCACGACCATCGCCGAGGCCGCACCCACCCGTGAATTCAACATGGACGCGATGATCGAGAAGGAGCCGGTGACGGTGATCCTTTCGGCCAAGGGCTGGATCAAGGGCGCCAAGGGCCACCTGCCTTTAGACGGTGATTTCAAGTTCAAGGAAGGCGATGGCCCGGCCTGGGCCTTCCATGCGCAGACCACCGACAAGCTGCTGATCGCCTGCGATAATGGCCGCTTTTACACGCTGGGGGCCGACAAGCTCC
>JANOYZ010000081.1:0-2120 GCA_031429135.1 Novosphingobium sp.
GCCTGTCCCAGTGGGGCAGGCTTTCTCGATTCTGGATGCGGCGCTAAACGGGTGTAACCCGCAGATTACCGTGCGTCGACCATCACAATCTCGGCATCTTCAAGCGCCTCAACCCGGATGACTGTTTCACCTGCCACGGCAATTCCGTCGCGCGGATTGGCGGCATTGCCGTTGATCAGCACCCTGCCGGTGGCCGCTACCAGATAGATATGCCGCGCCGAATCGGCGGCATATTCCAGTACCTGACCCGCCAGCAGATTCGCCGCCAGCACTTTGGCATCGGCGCGAATCGGTAAGGCATCGTCAGCTTCAGGCATGCAACTGGCGAGCACAACCCAGCGCCCGGAACGCGTGCCACGCGGAAATTCGCGCTGTCCCCAGGCTGGCGCAGCACCTTTTTTATCGGGCAGTATCCATATCTGGAACAGCGTCGTCGCCTCATCCTCACGGTTGTATTCGGCGTGGACGATGCCGCTGCCGGCGCTCATCACCTGAACATCACCGGCAGCAGTGCGGCCCTTGTTGCCCTGGCTGTCCTCATGGCTGATGGCGCCGCTGCGGATGAAGGTAATGATTTCCATGTCACTGTGCGGGTGCGGGGGGAAGCCGCTCTGCGCGGCGATGGTATCATCGTTCCACACGCGGATATTGCCCCAGCCCATGCGGCTGGGGTCATGGTAATCGGCAAAGCTGAAGTGATGGCGCGCATCGAGCCAGCCGTGGCCGGCATGACCAAGGCTGGCGAAGGGACGGATTTCAATCATCGGGATTCTCACCCCGGCGGGGTGTTGCCGCCGGTATGACAATCAGATGGGGGTGGAATCTCCGCGTTCAAGTCATGTCTTTTCAGGATGCCGTCCGGCGCGTTGCGGAATGAGCACGATGAGCAGGACGATTACAACAGCCAGAACTGCCGATGCGATCGGGCGACTGAAATCAAGTCCGCCTTGATTGAGTGGCTTATCAAGAAAATCGCCGACCGTTGCCCCGAGCGGGCGGGTGAGGATGAAGGCTGCCCAGAACAGACCGACGCGGCTGATCGCGGTCCACCTGTAAAGTATGACGAGCACGGCCAGCAGCGCCCCGAACAAGGCTGCGGCACCAAGGTAGCCAAGATTATCATGCGCTGTCCAATCGCCCAATGCGGTGCCGAGTGTTTGCGAAAAGGTGATCGTCAGCCAGTAGAACATCTCAGCGCGGGGGGTGGCAATACGGTTGACGTCGACCGTTCCTAATGCCGCTTTCCAAGCCGCGAGCGAGGCAAAAACCAGCCCTAGCAGCAAAAGCGAACCGCCCGGATAGCCGATCCCCAATGATCGCGTCGCATAATCGGCGATCGTCGTGCCGATCATCGTTGAGGCGACAATCGTTGACCAGTACAACCATGAATTGAAATTCCGCGCCGCGATCTGCGCCCAGACCAGAGCCGCAAATGGCACGACGAAGATCGCGGTGCTGAGCGCATAGCCCAGATCCCAGGTCATGCTGAGTGTATCACCACCGGTCTCGCCTAGCGTGGTGCAGAGCACCTTGATGATCCAGAAGCCGAGGGTGACGGCGGGGACTTTGCTGGCAGCGAGTTGTTGATTGGTCATGTCTGTCATTCCTCACCATGCCCCAGCGCGAGATAGTCGGCGCTCTGCATTTCCATCAGGCGGCTGATCGTCCGTTCGAATTCGAAACGGCCGTCACCCTGTTCGTAAAGCTGCTCCGCTTGTGCATCAGCGGTGACCAGCAGCTTGACCCTATGTTCGTATAACGCATCGATCAGCGTGACGAAACGCGCTGCCTCGTTGCGGTTTTCCGGGCCCATGCGCGGGATTCCGACCAGGATTACCGTGTGATAGGCGCGCGCGATGGCAAGGTAATCCGCTGCTCCGCGCGCTTCGGCGCACAGTTTCTTGAAGCTGAATACCGCCAAGCCCTTGACGCTTTTAGGCACATGCAGCCGGCGTCCGCCGCCGACATCGAGCTCTGCTGAAGGGACGTGGGCACTGTCATCGGGCGCGTAATCGGTGAGACGGAAAAAGGCCTCGCGGACTTGCGCGGTGGCAGGCTCACCCAAAGGCGTGTGCCAGGTTGCCATGCCGCCCAGCCGTTCGAGCCGGTAATCGACCGGG
>JANOYZ010000082.1:0-3624 GCA_031429135.1 Novosphingobium sp.
GCTCTCCTCCAGCCTGCGCGGCACCCTGCAGACCGCCGATATCCTCGCCGAATATGGCTGTAGCTTCTACTGTGACATCATGAACGACGATCAGCCCTATCTGCTGCGCACCCCGCACGGGCCGATTGTTTCGACACCATATTCTAATGAAATCAATGATTTCACCTTTATCACGCGAAAAAACTTCACCACCGACCAATTCCGCGACGCACTGATCGAAGAGCTTGACGTGCTCTATGCCGAAGGTGCGAACAGCGGGCGGATCATGAATGTCGGGATACATCCGCATGTTTCGGGCCGGGCGCACCGGGTGCGCGCCTTGCGCGAATTCATCCAGCATGCGCAAGGCCTGCCCGGCGTGTGGTGGGCAACGCGTGAGGAGATCGCCGACTGGTATCTCGCCAACCACACCAGCCATTTTCCGGGGCAGACCAATCCCTCGCAGGGCCAGGCCAATCCCTCGAAGAGTCAAGGATGAACCGCCACGCCGCCCTTGCCGCCGCTGTCCCCGGCCATCTGCTGGGGCAGGTTCTCTCGCTCCCAGGAGTTTGGGACGGGCTCTCGATCCGTCTGGTCGAACAGGCGGGCTTTCCTGCCGCTTTCCTTTCGGGCGGGGCGCTGTCGATGGCGCGGCATGGACGGCGCGATATGGGGCTGGTGACGCTAAGCGAACTGGCCCAGGCCTTACAGGTGATCCGCGAAGTTTCGGACCTGCCGCTGTTTGTTGATGCTGACACCGGCTTCGGCAATGCTGGAAATGCCGCCCGCACAATCCGTGTGCTTGAGGCAGCAGGCGCAACCGCGATCCAGCTTGAGGACCAGCTGTTCCCCAAACGCTGCGGCTTCATGGCTGGCAAGGCGGTGATCCCGGCGCAGGACTATGCCGATAAGCTGAAGGCCGTGCTCGATGCGCGGCGCGGATCGACTCTGGTGATCGCCCGGACCGACGCGCGCAGCATCGAAGGGTTCGCGGCGACGCTCGACCGGGCCGTGCTCTATGCCGAAACCGGCGCGGACCTGATATTCGTCGAAGGCCCGGAAAGCTGCGACGAGATGGCGGCCATAGCGGCACGTCTCGGTGACAGTTTTCCGCTGGTACACAATCTGGTCGAAGGCGGGGTTTCGCCGGTGACCTCGGCAGCCGAACTGGAAAGTCTGGGCTATGCGGTGGCGCTGCATCCCCTGCTGCTGCTGCATGGTTTCATCCGCCAGGCACCGCGCAACCTGGCTGTCCTCAAGCATACCGGTTCGACCAAATCGCTCAAAGGCGAGATTGCTGACCTCCACGAATTCAACGCACTGCTGACTCAGGTTATTCCCCCAAGGAGCAAGTCATGACCATCGCCGTCCGCAACCCACGCAGTGGAGAAGTCGATTACCATATCGAAGCCGCTTCTGCTGACGACATCGCCCTTGCAGCAGCCCGGTTGCGCGCCCATCAGCCCGCATGGATGGCGCTGGGGGCTGAAGCCCGCGCGGTGGTGCTGCTCCGGTGGGCCGATACCTTGCAGGCCAACATGGCCGGGATTGTCGGACGCCTCAGTGTCGACACCGGCCGCATCGCCATAGCCAATGTCGAGCTGTTCGGGGTGATCGGCACATTGCAACGCTGGGCGGCGCAAGGGCCGGCGACAATCGCCGCGCTTGATCTGAACGACATGCCGAGCGCCACCCCCGGAGTGACGATCAGCAACCGCCACGTGCCATACCAGCTGCTCGGGGTGATCGCGCCGTGGAATTTCCCGCTGTTGCTGGCGCTGATCGACGCGATCCCGGCGCTGCTGGCGGGCTGCGCGGCACTGATCAAGCCCTCGGAAATCACTCCGCGATTCATCCCGGAGCTGCGCAAATCTATCGCGCAAATCCCTGAGCTTGAAGCGATCCTGACCGTGGTCGAAGGGAACGCCGAAACCGGTCGGGCAATCGTCAACCAGGTCGATTACATCTGCTTCACCGGCTCGGTCGCCACCGGGCGCCAGGTCGCCGAGGCAGCGGCGGCGGCGTTCATACCCGCCAATCTTGAGCTTGGCGGCAAGGATCCCATGATTGTCCTGCCCTCGGCTGATCCGGTTCAAGCCGCAACGATCGCGTTGCGCTCGTCGGTGGCGGCGAACGGTCAGGCCTGCCAGTCGATCGAGCGGCTTTATGTCCATCGTTCGATATCGGATGTCTTCATAGCCTCGCTGGTCGAGCAGGCGCGGGCAGTCGAGCCGAATTATCCTGATATCGCCAAAGGACACATCGGCCCGTTCATCTTCCCGCCACAGGCAGACAAGGTTCAGGCGCAGATCGACGCGGCGGTAGCGGCAGGAGCGCGGGTGCTCGCCGGGGGTCAGGTCGAGGTTCTGGGAGGCGGCAAGTATCTGCGCCCGACGGTGCTGGTCGATGTCACACCCGAAATGTCGATTGTGGCGGACGAGACCTTCGGGCCAGTAATCCCGGTGACAGTGTACGACCACATCGACGAAGCGGTGCGGCTGGCCAATGATAGCATCTACGGCCTCTCGGCTGCGGTGATTGGCAATGCGGACGAGGCCAGCGCGGTGGCCGAGCGGCTTGTAGCTGGGGCGATTTCGATCAACGACGGTTCGCTCACTGCCGGGGTTTGGGATGCGGAAAACTGTGCCTTCAAGCTGTCCGGCATGGGCCCGAGCCGGATGGGGGATGCAGGCCTGCTGCGCTATTTCCGCACCAGAGCGATCATTCGCCAGAACGGGCCGACCGCGCCGATTGCCGCTTATGGAGAAGGAGCGATAGCGGGCTGAGTCTGCGCCTGCACCGCGCGCCGACAGATTGCCGCTTCACAAGTTGTCCGGACAAATCTATGCTCGTTCGATATTCCGCAGAGGAGTGAAAGCATGCCTTCGATGAATGGGATCCTGGCCGCCACCGCGCTGGCCCTGACAAGTGGCTCTGCCGCTGCAAGAACCCTCGATCCGGCCAAGCCTGATGATTTGCTGGAAATCTCCAAGCGCGTCCAGTGCGGCGAGGCTGATGGCAAGCCGGCGGTCTATCACTGGTCGGGCAAAATCTATTCACGCGTACAAGGTGAGCCGGACCGGCTGCTGTTCCTCGCCGAGGGGATGAATGTGCGACAATGCGTGACTGTCACCGATCCGCAGCGCGGCAAAGGCTGGCGGCTCGTCAGCCGTGAAATCCTGCTCTACCTCGATCCGCAGACCGGCGAAGTGGTGCGCAACTGGAAGAACCCCTGGACCGGTGAAACGGTCGAGGCGGTGCATGTCGCCAACGATCCGGTCAACCAGCGCCCGCAATTTGCCGCTGGCGCGGGCGGCAAGCCTTTCACGATCCCAACTTTGCGTCGCGTTGGCCGCTGGTTTTTCATGCCGGCAGAAATCCCGCTGTTCTACACCAATGTCCTGCAGGGTGACTATCAGGACTATGTCGGTGGCAAGTACCACGCGATGGAGATCTTTGACTTCGCTTTTGATGCGAATGAGATGCTCGATACCAAAAACGCCACTTCCTATCCGATCATCAGTTGGGTGCGCATGTCGGACTGGCTGCCATGGATGAAGATGCGCGGACGGCAGGGAATCCTGGTGGTCAATGCGATGGGCAACAAGCTGAAAAATTATGACGAGCTGCCCGAGGTCATCAAGG
>JANOYZ010000083.1:0-29219 GCA_031429135.1 Novosphingobium sp.
TGGGGCATGCCTTCCGCCCCGGTCTTTCCGAACTGCTCGACAGCCTGCGCGGGCGCTAAGCCATGGCCACAGCCAAAACCTCGCGGGCCAAGAACGCGCCGCCACGGCCGATCATCGTCAAGAAAGTCACGGTGGTGGCCGGCGGGCATCATGGCGGCGCGTGGAAGGTTGCTTATGCTGACTTTGTCACCGCGATGATGGCCTTCTTCCTGCTGCTGTGGCTGCTGGGTGCAACCACCGAAAAGCAGCGCAAGGGCATTGCCGATTATTTCACTCCGACCCTGGTCAAGATGCGGCAGGAGAGCGCCGGTGCCAACGGTCTGCTGGGCGGCAGTTCGCTCACCGATGTCGATAATTATCCGCATAAGGCCGGCCAGACCGGGACCAAGGCGCTGACCATCCCGCGCGATGCCACCGGTGGGCCAAAGGAGGGCGCGGGCAAGTTGCAGCGGATGAACCGCATGCAAAAAATGCTCGATGCCAAGCTGGCCAAGAGTGCAGCCACGCGCCGTCTGCTGCGACAGGTGAAGATGGTCGATACTTCCGAGGGCATCCGCATTGATCTGGTCGACGATGTCGACTTCGCCATGTTCCAGCTGGGCACCACGCTGCTCACGCCGCAGGCCCGCGAACTGGTGAGGGCGATTGCCGAGACGCTCAACCCGGAACCCGGATCACTCAGCCTGCGCGGCCATACCGATGCGCTGCCATGGAAGGCGGGCGTGGTGTCCAACAACTGGTCGCTCTCCGCCGGACGGGCAGAGACAACGCGTCAGGCGCTGATGCAGACCGGTATCGCCGAGGATCGCTTCAAGCGCATCGAAGGTGTGGCTGACCGCGAACTGCTGATCCCGCAGAACCCGCAGGATCCCAGGAACCGGCGGATTTCGATTACTTTGGCGAATTGAATTTATCCCGCCTTGCGCGCGGTCAATCACCGGCTGGTCGGGTGCTATGAGGACGAACTGCGTAAAGTGGGCGGCCAGTGGCGTTTCGCGAACCGAGCTTACACGGTGATGATCGAGAAAATAGGGTGAATTTGTGCCATTAGGTCCAGATCGGATTCAACTCTGCTTCCACAGGGCGAATCCCTATGAGAACCATAACGTCAGGCGTCACCCAAAGGGGGGAAGCGATGGCGATGCGGGATCTGCGCAATCAAACTGCCGTGAATGTGCGGGCAAAAAGTGCTCGCACTGCCACTGGAGACAGCGAAGCGGTTTTCATGCTTCGAGAAATGGGTCCGCCCAGCTTCCCGGCGGATATTCTGGTTCCGTCAGCCAAGGGCGCGGTGATCACTGAAGCGCCGGATCCGGACACGCTGCACCAGACGGCAAAACCTGCCCGGCGCAAGCCAATGAACAAGGCACCTTCGCGCAAAGCCTCGCAGCGCAAAGCATCGCAGCGGCAAGCTTCAGCCAGCAAAAAGAAGCTGGCGCGCAAAGCATCAGCTGCCAAGGCGTCGATCCCGCAGGCCTCTGCTGGCAATTCCGCACCACCGAAGCCGGAAATGCTTCCGGCGCTGCTCACCAAGCCGATGGGTGTCCTGGCAACGGCATTGGCAACGCCGCCTTCACTCGGCATGTCCTTGACCAGCGGCATGGCGAAGGTCGCTCTTACCGCCGTCAGCATTTGCGATGATCGCTCGCCTTTGGTCCCGATTTCTGCCGATTTCAGTCTGGCGCGCACCGGTGAGGACGGCCTCGTTTCCAGACTGGCCCGCTGGCTTGGCGGGCTTGGCTCTTTGCTTCCCAGAAAGCGCCGCCGCGCAGCCCTGCCCCGTTCCCGGCAGACGCTCTCCCCGCCTGAAGCGCAGCGGCGCTCCCCGCAGCCCCGCCCTGAACCACAAGCCAAGGGCGGGGCGCGGGACGAGCTTGCCGCCTTGCGCGCCGAGAATGAGCGTCTGCGGCAGGAGCTGGCGCAAATGGGGGGATGGCCGGAGGCGCCGCAGCCTGTGCTTCCAGCCTGATTCGCTGATTCCGCTCTCGAACCTCGCCCCGGCGTGGTAGTTCGGCTGGGCACCGGACCCTGAACGTGCGCACGCGACAGCGGGCCGCGCAGATATTCCACGCAGGTTTGAACCATCTGCCTTTGCGAAACGACCAGACCATATCCGCGCAGAAGACGAGCGGATGTCGTTTTTGCATTGGAGATTTGACATGAACAAATGGATGAAGACTGCGACCCTGGCCGCTCTGGCCAGTGGTGCTGCGCCGGCACTGGCGTCAACGACGATGCCGCTCAACACCGGCTATGACCACGGCGTTTTTGCGGGTTACCCTGCACCTCCCCTCACTGGACCATCTCCGATTGTTGACCAGTACTGGATCAAGATCGCCTCTTACGAACCCCCCGCAGCATCCACATCGGTTGCCCCGGCCAATGTTATCCAGAAGCCTGCTGGCTGGGCAACCCCTTTGCCCGATTCGCATTGGATCGGACCCAAGGTCACCCACAACTCTGCAACCGGGTCTACCCTAAGCAATCCGGCTTATTCGGTTTTTCGCAAGTGCTTCTGCCTGATGAAGGGCTTCAAGCAGGCCCAACTGAATTTCCGGATGCGCGCGGACGATAACGTCCAAGTATGGTTCAATTCGGTGACCAACACGCTGCTACCGCCGCAGAACGGCCACTGGGGGGCGACCACATCCCTCTTGTCCGGCCAGACCTTGAACGGCTTCAAGACGGGCAAGAACTGCATCTATGTGCTGGTGGAAGACACTGGCGGAAGCATGGGCTTTACCCTTGCCGGTACGGTTTCCGCAGTTGGTTTGATGCCGCAACCGGCCAAGGGTGTCGAGCAGAGCTTCGCACCCTGCAATTGTGAAGGCGGCCCGGTCGCATCCGGCGCGGCCAAGAAGATGATGGACGAGGAAGCGGTGACTGTCGCCGAAATCGTGAAAATCGCCGAACAGCGCCGGCTCTCTGCTGCTCGCGGTTCTACGCCTATCGAGTCTCCCAAGCTGAGAGATGCTCCCCAGAACTGAGGTTGGGATAACCTCACCATGGATGACACGCTGCCGCATGTACCCCATGGCTCCTCACTCCCCCAAACAAAAAGCCCGGCGGTCGGGGGGCGACCGCCGGGCCATGCACCCGGAGGGGGACGGGTGCATATGAAGTTTGGTTTAGCGCAGCAGCGACAGCACGTTCTGCTGGCTCTGGTTGGCCTGTGCGATCATCGCCGTCGAAGCCTGGCTGAGGATCTGTGCCTTGGCCATCGTTGTCGTTTCGCTCGAATAATCGGCATCCATAATGCGTGAACGCGCGTCTGACAGGTTGGTGGCATTCGAGGTCAGGTTGTTGACCGCCGATTGCAGCTGCGATTCACCCGCGCCGAAACCCGAGTTGGAAGCGGCGACTTCGGCCAGCGCCAGATCGACATTAGCCATGGTGGTCGTCGCCAGTGCAGAAGTGGTCACATCCAGTGCGGTGGCATCGATATTGGTGCCATCGACTGCGGTGCTGGTCAGCGTGACGACATCGCTTGCATTGGCACCAGCCTGAATGTCAAAGGTCAGGTCGGTGCCGGCCGTGGTGCTGAACAGTGCGTTGCCATTGAACTTGGTATCAGACAGCACCGAGTTGATCTGCGTGGTGAGCGAAGTGACTTCGGCCTGCATGTTGGTGCGATCAGCCGTCTGGTGTGCCCGATGCTGACTGGACGGCCAGTTCGCGAACCCGCTGCAGCATATTGGTCACTTCGTTAAGCGCGCCTTCTGCGGTCTGGGCCAGCGAAATGCCGTCATTGGCGTTGCGTACGCCCTGCTGCATACCGTTGATCTGTGCAGTCATCGAGGTGGAGATGGCGAGGCCGGCGGCATCGTCTTTGGCGGTATTGATGCGCTTGCCGGTAGAAAGGCGCTGCATGGCAGTGCCCATCATCTGCGAAGCCTGGTTGGATGCATTGGCAGCGCGAATGGCGCCGATGTTGGTGTTGATAACCGACATGATAAACTCCCGTTTGGTGTCCCGAAACAAGCAGCTGCCGGACCATCCGGAGCGGCTGCTACCCCAAAGACCGGCAAGAGAGCTGCAAGTTTAAGCCGGGGTCGGCAGGAATTTGCCGGATCACCCGCCGCACCAGGGGCGAACACCTAGGTGTTTCATCTGGGCCTTAAATTACCGAAGCCTTTGCCGTTCACGCGCCAAAAAGCAGGCAGGCCGATGGTTAATCAGGCCGATGGATCAACTGGGGGTATCGATCAATGACCGGACTGGAATTCAGCAGCGTTGCCGCCAGGGCTCATGCGCCGCTTCTCCAGCGTGCCGCCGCTGTCTTTGGCGTGATGGCAGGCGGATCAGGTGTGGTGATGATTGCTGATGCGGAAGAAAAGCTGGTGCTGCCAGCCCAGGTTCCGGCGGTCATGCTGACGCGTAGTGCCCATCCCTCGGTAACCCGTCGTCAGGGCACAGGCCGCCACAGTCTGGTCTATGCCGATCCGGTCAGCGAAGCCTCGCTCGCCGCGCTGGTCGCCTGCGCCACGCCGGGTAACATGCCGATTGCCGTCGATCCCGAAAGCCTTTCGGTGCTGGCCCTGGCTGAGCGGCTGGCGGCGAGCGAAATCCCGGTGCTGATCAATGGTCCCACCGGCACCGGCAAGGAAGTGCTCAGCCGCTTCATCCATGCCCACAGCCTGCGGCGGAACGGTCCGTTCATCGCGATCAATTGCGCGGCCATGCCCGAAACCATGCTCGAGGCCATGTTGTTCGGCCACCAGAAGGGCGCTTTCACCGGCGCGGCGGGATCAAGCGAAGGTTTTTTCCGCGCGGCTGATGGCGGCACTTTGTTGCTCGATGAAATCGCCGAGATGCCCATGCCGTTGCAGGCCAAGCTGCTGCGGGCGTTGCAGGAGGGTGAAGTTGTGCCCATCGGAGCCACTCACCCGATCAAGGTCGATGTCCGCATCATCGCCTGCGCCAACCGCGATCTGCCGCTCGAAGTGCAGGAAGGCCGCTTTCGCGCCGATCTGTTTTACCGG
This sequence comes from Novosphingobium sp., assembly GCA_031429135.1. GTDB lineage: Bacteria > Pseudomonadota > Alphaproteobacteria > Sphingomonadales > Sphingomonadaceae > Novosphingobium. The sequence continues at coordinate 4,983 of JANOYZ010000083.1, forward strand.
CTCAACGTTTTCCCTCTCGCGCTCACCCCCTTGCGTGAGCGGAATGAAGATATCGCTCCGCTCGCTTTCTCGCTGATGCTGCGCCACACCCCTCAAGGCACACCAGCCCCGTGGATTAGCGATGCCGCGCTGGCCATGCTGCGGCACCACGGCTGGCCGGGCAATGTCCGCGAGCTGGAAAACGTCGTGCGCCGCGCGCTGCTGCTGTCGCAAGGCTGCGCTGAAATTCGCCCTGAGCATATTCACTTCGACAGTGCCGCAAGGCTTGTCGGGGGCGAACAGCCCGTCATCGGCGGGGATTCTGCAGTCTCCCACGCCGCCGATGACGGGCGCAAGCTCTCCAACATCGTCCAGGTCCACGAAGCCAAGGCGATCATGTCCACGTTGGCAGCCTGTGGTGGCAGCCGCATCGAGGCAGCGCGCCAGCTCGGCATTTCCGAAAGGACGCTGCGCTATCGTCTCGCCTCGTTCCGTGAGGCCGGGATAGCTGTTGCAGGAGGCCGGCGATGAGCCTGGGCGGTATTGGCGGCGCTGCTGGTATCCAGCAGATTCTGGCCATGCGCCAGCAGATCATCGATCGCAGCGAGGTGCTCCAGCAGGCCAAAGCCGCAGCGCCGGGGATCGAAACCTCGACTGCGGGTGGTCCTGCAGAAGGCTTCACCGGGGCACTCAACAAGGCGCTCGATAGCGTCAACGCCTCACAGCAACGCGCGTCCGAGCTTTCCTCTGCCTATGAGCGCGGCGAGGTGACCGATGTCGCCAAGGTCATGCTGGCGCGGCAGGAGGCCGGTATCGCCTTTGAGGCGACATTGCAGACGCGCAACCGGCTGCTGTCAGCCTATCAAGACATCATGCGGATGGGGGTCTGATAAATGGCCGAGCTTATTCCTGCCCGGGGACAGCCATCATCAGTCCTTGCCCCGCTGACCGATCCGGCGGGCGGCTCTGCGCTGACGCGGTTGCGCTCTTTTTCAGGACAAGGCCCGGTTCGCCGCATGATGCCGTGGTTCGGCGGACTTGCCAGCATCGGTCTGGTCGCGCTGGCATGGACAACGCTGGCACCGGCACCCCAGCGCATGCTTTATTCGCAGCTGGATGATGGCGAACGCGCCAAGGTTGTCGCGGCGCTCGACAAGGCCAGCATCGCCTATGCAATCGACAACCAGACCGGCGCGATGACCGTTGGCGAGGATGATCTCTACAAGGCGCGGATGCTGGTAGCCGAGGATGGGGCGCTGGCGGACCCCGGCGAGGGGCCGGGGCTGGCCGCTCTGCCGATGGGTGCCAGCCGCACCATGGAAGGCCAGCACCTGCGTGCCGCGCGTGAGCATGATCTGACATTGTCGATCATGGAGATCGACGGGGTTGAGGCGGTGCGGGTTCATCTGGCGGAGGCGGAAAAATCGGTCTTCGTGCGCGAAAACCTTGCCCCGACAGCCTCGGTCATGGTCCGGCTCAGCCGCGGACGGCAACTTTCCGACAGTCAGGTGGCGGCAGTGGTCAACCTCGTCGCGGGATCGATTCCGGGGCTGTCACCAGATGCCGTGCGCGTAGTCGATCAGCATGGGCGGCTGCTGACCGCCAAGGGTTCCGGCTCATCACAGCGGCTCGAAATGCAAGGCCAGCTTGAAGACAAGTTGCGCTCGCAGCTTGATGGCCTGCTCACGCCGATGCTGGGTGAGGGCAACTTCTCCAGCGAGGTGCAGGTCGATCTCGATATGGATCAGGTCACTTCGGCGCGTGAGAGCTATGACAAGCAGGGCGTGCTGCGATCAGAAACCCAGGCTGCCTCGCAATCGAGTGGCAGTGCTGGCGCTTCGGGCGTGCCGGGGGTGCTCTCCAACACCCCGCCGCCTGCCACCACTGCCTCACCCGGGCCACCGCAGGGTCAGGCCCAGGGAGCGGCCAGCCCAACGCCCACCGCCTCCGCCAGTCCGCAGAGCAATGGCGAATCCTCCGCCAGCCGGACTTATGAGCTGGGCCGCGAGGTTCAGGTGGCCAATGGCGAACCGGGCAAGATCAGGCGGCTTTCGGTTGCCGTCGCGCTTTCGGGTGCGGCGATGAAAAAATCCAAGCCGCAGGATATCGAACAGATCAAGCAATTGATCAGCTCGGCGGTCGGTGCTGATCCGGCGCGCGGCGATCAGGTGACGGTGATGGTGCGCAATTTCGATGCGCCGCCGATCGAGGCAATGCCGTTTTACCAGCAGGGCTGGTTCCTGACACTGGTGCGCTATGCCATGGCGCTGATCGGCGTGCTGCTGGTGCTGTTGCTGGGTGTGCGGCCTTTGATCAAGGCGCTGAAACGCGATCCGGGAGCGCGCGCCGCCGAGTCTGCCGGAGTCACCCGTGCCAATGAAGCCGCCGCACGGGTCAAGGATCCGGTCACCGGCGCCATCGACGCTGCCTTGCTCGGCCGGCAGATATCGATGGCACAGCAGATCGTCAGCGAACGGCCCGACAGCGCGGTGCAGGCCTTGCGTGAAATGCTCGCCCCGCCAAGGGAGCCCCAATCATGAGCGACAGTTCATTGAACCCGTCGGCGCTCGCCGATGCTGATCGGGCTGCGGTGATGGTCATGCTGCTCGATGATGAACAGGCCGCCGGACTTATCTCTCAGCTTGAACCATCCGAACTGCGGCTGCTGGGTGAGAAAATGTGCGCGCTGGGTGAAATCGGCCCCGATATCATCGCCCATGCCATCAGCAGCTTTGTCGGCAAGACCGAAAGGCTCGGTCTCACCGCGCATGATCGGCTTGGCCAGGTGCGTTCGCTGATGCACAAGGCAGTGGGCGAGGTGAAGGCGGAGAACCTGATGCAGCGCATTGTGCCCGATGCCAGGCCGCCGAGCCCGCTGGAGCTGGCGAAGTGGCTGACTCCGCAGGCGCTGCGTCCGCTGATCCGTGATGAACACCCGCAGGCGATTGCCGTGCTGCTCATCCAGCTTGATCCCGAAGTCGCCGCCGAAGTTCTGGCCGATCTGCCGCTCAAGTTTCAGCCGGAGGTGGTCCACCGGATCGCCACGCTGGGGCCGGTCGCGCCCGAAGCCCTCGAGATGCTGGAAGCATTGCTCGGTCGCCGCATTCGCGAACGTCACGGTAATGTACCGCTGACGATGGGCGGGCCTCGTGAAGCGGCCGACCTGATCAATGGGGCGGGCAAGGCGGTGGAAAAGCGCGTCATGCCCGAGATCAGCAAGCTCGACAAAGCACTCGCCCGCGAAATCGAAGCCGAGATGTTCAAGTTCGAGCATCTGTTTGTGCTCGATCCGCAGTCGATGGGCGCACTGCTGCGTGATGTTGATAGCGACACACTGATCGATGCGCTGAAGGGCATCGAGGATGAGCAGCGCGGGGTCTTCTTCCGCGCCATGTCGAGCCGCGCTGCCGATGGTGTCAGGGATGAAATCTCCGCACGTGGCCGCGTCAAGATGGCCGATGTTCTCGCTGCGCAGAAGGTGATCGTCGCGGTCGCCCGCAAGCTGGCTGCCGAGGGCACCATCGTTTTCGGCTCGGGCGGCGGGGGCGATGACGAATATGTCTAGTTTGGCGGCTCTTGCCGGGCGGGCGGAAAAAGCGGATTTCCAGCAGGACGCGCGCTTTGCCTGTGCAGCGCAGCGCCCAACGCCGGGTTCATCCGAACCCGCAGTAGCGACACCAGATCCGCTCACTGAGGCATTTGCCGATGGCTATGCGCATGGCGCACGCGATGCGCAGACCACTGCCGCCGCAACGCTGGCCGAGGAGGCCGATGCGCGTACGGCGCTCGATCTGTCGTTCTCGCGGATCGATGCCGATATGGCCGATGACTTGCGCAGACGCTTGCAGGAAACCGTGCTGGCGCTGTGCGATGCGGCGCTGGCTCCGTTGGCGCTTGACGAGAAGGCGCTGGCGGTGCGTGTCGAACGCGCCGTTGCCATGCTCGCCCGCGCGGACGATGAACGCGTGATCCGGCTCAACCCCGAAGACCTGAGGCTCGTCTCCCCGCGGTTGCCGCAGGAATGGAAAGTCACCGAGGACGCATCGCTGCCGCGCGGCGCACTGCGTATCGAAACGCAGAGCGGCGGCGTCGAAGATGGCCCCGCCGAATGGCGCCGGGCGATAACCGAGGCGCTGGCATCGTGTTGAATCTTTTCGCGCCGATGCTCGATGAAATGGCGGGTGCCCAGCCCGATTTCACACCGCATCGCTATGGCCTGCTTGCCGCCTGTGATGGCGGGCTGATCGAGGTTTCGGGGCTGTCGGTGCCCGTCGGTGCGCTGTGCCGCGTCGCCCACGGTCCTAGGCGGGAACATGGGGGCGAGCTGCTCGCCGAAGTGATCGGCTTTCGCAATGGCCGGACGCTGATGATGCTGCTTGGCGATACCGTCATGCTCCGCCCCGGCGCGCGGGTGCGGCCCGAGGGACGTCCCGGCATGCTCAGTGTCGGTGAGGCTTATCTTGGCCGCGCGGTCGATGGTGAGGGCCATCCGATTGACGGTCTCGGCTCGCTGCATGCGCGCCAGGAATGGGCGGCGGGCGGCATCCGCACCTCGGCGCTGGATCGCGCGCCGGTGCGGCTGCCTTTTGATACCGGCGTACGGGCGCTCAATGCGCTGACCACATTTGGCGTCGGTCAGCGGATCGGCATCATGGCGGGATCGGGGGTCGGCAAATCGGTGCTGCTCGACATGATCGCCACCGGTGCCGAAGCAGAAATCGTCGTGGTCGGCCTGATCGGCGAGCGCGCGCGCGAGGTTTCCGATTTCGTCGAGCGCCACATGACGGGTGAGAAACGCGCGCGCACGGCGGTGGTTGCGGTTCCGGCTGACCATGCGCCCAATCTGCGCCTGCGCGGCGCGTTGCTCGCGACCAGTCTGGCCGAGCATTTCCGCGCCGAGGGTAAACGGGTGCTCCTCATAATGGATAGCCTGACCCGCGTGGCGCACGCCGCGCGCGAGATTGGCTTGCTGCTGGGTGAGCCGGGGGCGGCGCGCGGCTATCCGCCATCGGCCTTGGCGACGATCACCAAGCTGGTTGAACGCGCCGGCAATTCGGCGGCCAGCGGCGGTTCGATCACCGGGCTCTATACCGTGCTGGCCGACGGCGATAATCAGGACGATCCGGTAGTTGATACCGCACGCTCGATCCTTGATGGCCATGTCGTTCTCAGCCGCGATCTCGCCCAGCGCGGGCAATATCCGGCGATCGACATTGCCGCATCGCTCAGCCGGGTGATGAGTGACATCACCGCGCCCGCTCACCAGATCAACGCTCGCAACTTCCGCGCGCTGACCGCCAGTTACGAGGCCAACCGCGATCTGGTGCTGATGGGTGCCTATCGCACCGGATCAGATGCGCAGCTCGACCGGGCGATTGCCAAGCAGGACCAGTTGCGTGATTTCCTTTGCCAGCCACAGGGCGCGGTCGTGCCAATGGACGCCAGCCTTGCCGCGCTGGGCGCGCTGATCGGCGATGAAGCCTGAACTGCGCCATCTGCTGCGGCTGCAGCGCCTCGAAAAAATTCGCGCTGTCGCCAAGCAGTCGGCGGCGCGCGAAGCGGCTGAGGCGGAGTCTACACTTGCCCAGCTGGAGGCACTGGCCAGTCGCACCGGCAGGCTGATCGCCGATTACGCCATGCGCGCCGACATTCTCAGCGCTGGTGAATTGCAGCAGCTATCGCTCTTTCGCGATGGGCTGCACGGTGTTTCGCAAAGTGCCCGCGCCGATGCCCTGCGCGCGCGTGCGTCTGCCGATGACAAGCTCACCTTGCTCGCCGAGGCAGAGCGCCGCCGCCAGGCGGTTGAAGACCGCGCCGATGCCCAGTCGCAGAGCTTGGCCATCAAGGGGCAGAGTCCTGCTTTGGCGGCGCGGCGCGGGTTTGGCACGGCTCTTGAATAGAAGCTCTCGTGTTCGAACAAAGGAGCGTTTCAATGATTAATCCGGCCGCACTGCTGCATCAGGTGCTTGGCGGTGGGAATCAGATGGTGCCGGGTGATCATGGCGCGCAAGTCCCGGAATTCGGCGCATTCGCCGGTGTTCTGGCCTTGAGCCAAGGCGGCGAAATGCCCGGTGGCAGCCGAAAAGCCATCGTCCAGCCCGCCCCGCTGAGCGATATGCCGCTGGCTGCCAAGGCACAGAGCCTGCCGGACAGTGGCAAAATGTTGCCGGTTGCCATGCCCGCTGAAAAATCGCCTGTGGCTGTGCTGACCAGACTGCCGGTTGCGCCTGAGTTACGCGCGGCTCAGGGGTCAAAGTCCGCTGGCGCTGCTAAAATTGGCGCTGCGGCGAAAGAAATTCCGGCGCTTGAGGCAGGGCGGCCGGATGATCTGTCCAAGCCCACCGATCCGCCAGTCACCGCAGATTTCATCGAAGCCGTGATCGCGTCGATCAATCTGCCAGCACCAGTATCATTACAAGAGCCAGCGCTACTCCAGTCCCCGGCATTGGAGATACCAGAGCAACCGCAGAAAAACGCCGCCACAAGGCCAGTTCCGCTGCCCTTTGTGCCGGTAACACTACTGCCATCCACAGCTGCACCTGCCGTGTTGGCGCTGCCATTGGTTACTATGCCAAAGGATGCCCTGTTTCTGCCGCAGCTCGCGCTTCAGCCCGAGCGGCCAGCCGAAACTGAACCGCAAGTGGCGGGCGCTGCGATAGCTGTATTACGGCCGGCCGCGCCCGTTATGACGCAGGCCAATATCAGGCCAGACGCCGTTTTGGTCCGTTCAAAACCGGCAGCATTGGCCGGAAGCGAGCCAGCAAGGTCTTCCGTGGCAACACAGCCTCCCGCCGCAGAGCCGATGCCGCTTGCCCCGATCTCCCTGCCATCCACCGCTTCTGGCTTGCCCGGTCCGGCGACCACCTCCGGCACAACCCTGCCCGAAAAGCCGATGGACTTCGCCCAGCTGGTTGATCGCCTGGTTGCCGCGCGCGATGCCGCTGCACCCGAACAGTTGCGCGTCAGCCTGCCCCATGCCGAATTTGGCAAGGTTTCTCTGAAGTTCGCACAGGATGCCGCTGGTCTGAGCGTCGCTATGTCGAGCGCCGATCCAGACTTTGCCCATGCGGTTGCGGCCGCAGCACCCATCCAGTCGCAGGCCTCCACCAGCGAACCGTCAGGAAGCAGCCCACGCCAGCAGGATAGCAGCTCTGCCCAATCAAACACGCAGGGTCACAATGCTCAGGGCCACAATGCTCAGGGTCACAATGCTCAGGGTCACAATGCTCAGGGTCACAATACTCAGGGCCAGGCCTCGAACCAGCAAGACCAGCCACCGCATCGCTCATCTGCCAACGATCCGCGCTCCACCGCACCGCAAAGTGATGCCGCCCGGCCATCATCACATGACAACCTGGAAGCTCCCGCGCCGCGCCGCCGCAGCATCTTCGCCTGATACCCGCAAAGGATCCGATAAATGAGTGCTGAACCAGAAACCGAAGCCAAGCCGAAGAAAAAGATCAGCCTTTTCAAAAAATTGATGCTGACACTGACATTGCTCGCAGTGGGCGGCGGCGGTGTTTATGGGGCCATGGCTGCGGGGCTACTCGGCCATCACGAACAAACCAAGGATGACAAAAAACCGAAGCTGGTCAAAAAGGGCGATGAGGATCCCTTCGCGCCCAAGAAAGAAGCGGGCAAGGAAGGCGAAGGCGGCGGCGAGGAAGTCGATGGCGATGGCGGCAGTAAATATCGCACCAGTTACTATACCTTCAGCGAGGACTTCACCTCTAACTTGCAAGCCTCCGAGGCGCTGGTTCAGATCAGTCTTGCCTGTTCGACCCGCCGCGATGGCCGCGTACTGCTGTGGCTCAAAAAGCATGAGCTGGCGATCCGTTCGGCGATGCTGCAAGTGCTCGCCGATACGCCCGAGGAAGATGTCTATTCGCTCGAGGGCAAGGACCGCCTGCAGAAGCGCCTGACCGCCGCAATCAACCAGGTTCTGACTGATACCGAGGGTTTTGGCGGGATTGATGCGGTTTATTTCCGCAGTTTTCTGGTTCAGTAATGAAGTCTGACCACGCCTTTATTGCCGAGCGAATCGCTGCACAGCACTGCCCTGAGCTGCTGCGGAGCGGCCCCGCTCCGGGTGAGTTGCTGCCGTTGTTGACGCAATTGGGCGAGCGCCTTGCCCTGGCGCTTGAAACTGCGCTGGCTCCGGTGCTGTCACCTGTACTAGGCTCAGAAACACCGCAAGTCATTACCCGGCCAGCGCGCTCCGAGAACGTGACAGCTTTGGCTGCTGAGCTCGGTGCATTGGCTGCGCATGTGCTCTACAACGCGGGTGCAAGCGAAGTGCCTGTGCTCGTTTCGCTTGATGCCGGGGCGATGTTCGCGCTGGTAGATCGCACCTTCGGCGGCAAGGGCGAGGTGCCTTCGCCTATGCCGCAAAGCTTCCCGATGTCAGTCGAACTGATGATTGACCGGCTGGAGGGGCTGGTTGCCGGCTGCCTTGCCGAAGCCCTTGAACTGACCGCTGAGAATGCAGTGCGTTCTGAGCGCCGCGATGGCAGTCTGATCACGCTGGCTCCCTTTCCTGATGGTATGCCGCTGGCAGTGCTGCGGCTTGAGGTCTGCGAGGCGGGCCGTGAACCCTGGCCGATCAATATTGCGCTGCTTGAAGCCATGCTGCCCGCGCTGCTGGGCGATGGCGCTGGCCGCCCGCGCCGTGTGCGGGGGCGGGCCGATCCGGCTTCCGAGCCGTTCGCGGGCCTGCCACTCGAACTCACCGCCGTACTGGTCGACATGCGCATTTCGATGGCGACCATTGCCGCGATCCAGCCCGGCTCGGTGCTGCCCGTTTCCGTTGCCCGCAATGTCCCGCTCAGGATCGGCGGCAGAACCATCGCCAGCGGCAGCATCGGTGCCGCTGATGACCAGGTCGCCATCCGCATCACGCACGCTTTCACCTGAATCCCAAGGCTTCCCCCCTGAATCCCAAGGCTTCCCCCCTGAATCAAAGGATATCCATGCATGACAGCCCAGACCCGCAGCTTCGACCTGCTCAAAGACGTGGATGTGCGGCTTTCGGTCGAGCTTGGCCGCACCGAAATGAAGCTCAAGGATGTGCTCTCGCTCGGCGAGGAAAGCGTGGTCATGCTCGAACGGCTGACCGACGAGCTGCTTGACGTCATGGTCAACGGCAAGCTGATCGCGCGCGGTGAGGTTGTCGCTGAGAACAACCGCTTCGGCCTGCGCATCGTCGAACTGGCGGGCGGCCCCTCGATAGCTGCGGAGGGTTGAGCGCGATGCTGTGGTACATCGTCAAACTCATCATTTTGCTGCCGCTGATCGGTGCGCTGATCTGGGGCTCTCTCAAGCTGATGAGCCGGATGCAGACGAGATATGGCGGCGGCACCGGCGCGGCAAAGTCGGTGCGGATCATCGAGACGACCATGCTTTCCCCCACGCTCAAGCTGGCGGTGCTGGAATTTCACGGGCGGGAAATACTGGTTTCAGTCTCGCGCAGCGGGCTGGTGCGGCTGGCGGAAGCGCCTGCGCGGATCGAGGATACTGTCGCATGAGACGGCTTCTCGCGCTCCCCGCGCTGCTCATTCCCGTCGCTGCCCACGCCCAGTCTGCGATCCCCGGCGCGCTCGACCGGGCCTTTACCAGCGTCAATGGCGGACAGGCCTCGGGCATGAGCCTGTCGCTGCAGATGCTGATGCTGATGGGGCTGCTGACCATCCTGCCCAGTCTGCTGCTGATGATGACCAGCTTCACCCGCATTCTGGTGGTGCTGGGCATCATGCGGCAGGCACTGGGCTTGCAGCAGAGCCCGCCCAATCAGGTGCTGATCGGGCTGTCGCTGTTCCTCTCGCTGTTCGTCATGGCACCGACGCTGGAAAAGGTGAGCGCGAGTGCCATCGCGCCCTATGGTGCGGGCACGATCAATGCCGAGCAAGCTATCAGTGCTGCGGGCAATGAATTCAGGCACTTCATGATCCGCCAGACGCGCGAGCAGGATCTCGCCATGTTTGCCGAGATGGCCAAGGCGCCCAAATTTGCCAGTCCCAACGATGTGCCGTTCTCGATCCTGTTGCCCGCCTTTGTCACCAGCGAGCTCAAGACCGCCTTCCAGATCGGCTTCATGCTGTTCCTGCCCTTTCTGGTCATTGATCTGGTGGTCTCGTCAGTGCTGATGAGCCTTGGCATGATGATGATGAGTCCGACCATCGTCAGTTTGCCCTTCAAGCTGCTGCTGTTCGTGCTGGTCGATGGCTGGGCGCTGCTGATGGGCAGCCTTGCCGCGAGTTTTGGGTGATGATTGGGGAGAGGGCAGCGCGCGTGCTTCGACAGGCTCAGCATGAGCGGGGTTTTTCCAAGGACCATCACCAACAGCCGCTCAGGCTGAGCTTGTCGAAGCATGTCCTGATCATCGCCGAAGCGTCCGCGCGCCAGCCAGGCACCCAATAATGGAAACCGCATCCCTCCTCGCGCTGGCTGATCGCATGTTGTGGGTGACCGCACTGGTCGCCGCGCCGGTGCTGCTCGCCAGCCTTGCCGTTGGTCTGGTCATCGGCATCATTCAGGCGGCCACTTCGGTTTCCGAACAGACGCTGACTTTCGTCCCCAAACTCATCGTCATCGCGCTGGTGCTGGTGGTGATGGGCGGCGCGATGATGGGGCTGATTGCCGATTTTATGCAGGACATCTTCGCTGAGATCCGGCGGTTGGGGCAATGACAGGTCAGGTCCGGTAATGCAGCTGACTTTCGGCTTTGGCGCGGTGGAGGCCGAATTCTGGCGCTGGCTGTTCGTCATGACGCGGATCGGTGCGGCGCTGATGGCTGCCCCGTTTTTTGGCGCAACCTCTGTCCCCATGCAGGTCAGGGTGATCGTCACCGGCGCCATCGGTATCCTCGTTTGCGGCTGGACCAATGTGACAGCGCCCGCCGCGATGCTCTCGGCACCGGGGATTCTGGCGGTGGGGGGTGAAGTGCTGATCGGCCTTGCGCTCGGCTTCGTGCTGCAAGTCGCCTTTGCCGCGCCGACCATCGCTGCCGAAATCATCGGTGCCTCCATGGGCATGAGCATCGCCAGTGCCACAGATCCCAATACCGGCGCACATTCCCCGGCGCTCGGGCAATATTATGCGGTGGTGCTGACGCTGGTCTTCCTCGGTCTGGGCGGGCACCTGCTGTTTATTTCCTTGGTGATTGATAGCTACACCGCTTTCCCGCCGGGCCAGACCTGGCTGGGGGCAGATCGGCTGGCTGCGGTGGCCTCTTTTGGCGGGGATATGTTCCTTACCGCCATCGCCATTGCCCTGCCGGTAACTCTGGTGCTGCTGCTGGTGCAATTGGCCGCCGGGATGCTCAGCCGCTCGGCCCCGGCGCTTAACCTGTTCTCGCTCGGGCTGCCGATGGGGGTTTTGGCCGGGATCGCGGCGCTGATCCTCACGGCGCCGCTGCTGCCCGATGTCATGGCCGCGCTCACCGAAGCTGCATTGGACCAGGCCAAGGCAGTTGCCAAGGCGGGGATCGCGCGATGAGTGAGACAGCGGGCGAAAAAACCCAGGCCCCAACTCCGAAGCGCAAACAGGACGCCGCGAAAAAGGGCGATGTCCTGCGCAGCCGCGATCTTGCCACTGCTGCGGCGGCGCTGGCCGGGGCGGCCTGGCTGAAATACGCCGGGCCGTGGCTGTTTGATCTGCTATCCGGCGGGCTGGGCTCGGGCCTGTCGTTCGACCGCACGGCTATCGAGGATTTTGCCCCCGGCCGGCTGATGATCGCGGCGTTACTGGCCGTGTTTCCGCCTTTGCTGATCCTCGGCTTTGTGGTGGCCGGAGCCTCGATCGGCTCGCAGCTTGGCTTTGGCGAGGGGCGCTGGTTGCCGGGCAATCTTGCCCCCAAGGCATCGCGGATCAATCCGCTGAACGGTCTCAAACGCATGTTCGGCACACAAGGGCTGGTCGAGCTGGTCAAGAGCATGGCCAAGGCGATCACACTGGGGGTGATCGCCTGGGTCTGGGCCAGGCAGAACAGCGATCTGCTGGGCAATCTTTACACCGCACGGCTGTCTGGGCAGCTGGCTTTGGGCTGGACGGCGCTGATCTCGCTACTTTTCGCGCTTTCGCTAGGTCTGGTGCTGATCGCGCTGATCGATTTTCCGATCCAGTGGCTGCGCCGCTTCAATCGCTTGCAGATGAGCCATCAGGACCTGCGCGATGAAAACAAGGAGGCCGAGGGAAACCCTGAGAAAAAGGCGGCAATCCGTCAGCGTCAGCGCCAACTGGCGCGCGGCTCGATGCAGCGGGTGATGCGCGAGGCGCAGTTCGTGATCACCAACCCGACGCATTTCTCGGTCGCCATGGCCTATGATCCGCTGAAAGCCTCCGCCCCCATCGTGCTCGCCAAAGGACGCGGCGAAAAGGCGCTGGCAATGCGTGAGCTGGCGGTGGAATTCGCCTTGCCCTGCCTGGAATATCCCGCGCTCGCCCGCTCGGTTTACTTCACCACGCGCGAAAATCAGGTGATCCGCGAGGAATTATACGGCGCTGTCGCGGGCGTGCTGGCCTTCGTCCTGGCACTGAAACGCGGGGAATCCCCGCATGTTCCCGCCATCGAAGTGCCGGTGGCGCTGCGCTTCGATGCCGAGGGCAAGGCCGAGATCAGGACTTAAGCGGCGGCGTTTCTCGCCGTCCTTGTAACCATGCCAACCACCGCCTCAACCGCATCGGCCACCAGCCAGCTCATCACTGCTCTTGGCGGCGGCACCGGCATCGATATGGCGGCTTTGGCTCAGAACCTCGCCAATGCGCAGTTCGCCGCCAAGACCGACCGGCTGGCCAGCCAGTCGGACCGGCTCGACCGGGAAATTTCCGCCGCCTCGACGCTGAAATCGATGCTGCTCAATCTCTCGACTTCGCTGGGAGACCGGGTGCGAGCTGGTGATCTTTCGGCGCAGCCGAGCCTGGCCAACAGCGCGGTCGCCAAAGCCTCGCTCTCGGGCGCGACGCGTCCGCGCGGCACTTATTCGCTGGAAGTGACCGCGCTGGCCTCGGCGCAGGCGCTGGCCAGTCCGGCCTATGCCAGTGCTGCCAGCGCGGCGGGAGCGGGCAGTCTGACGCTGCGCTTCGGGACGGTTTCCGGTGCCAGTTTCAGCGAGGACACTGCGCACAGTCCCGTCACTATCACCGTGCCCAGCGGCGCGACGCTGGCCGATGTCGCCAGTGCCATCAACAGCGCGGGTGCAGGCGTCACGGCTTTTGTCGCCAATACCACGGATGGGGCGAAACTCGTGCTTAAAGGCCAGGCCGGTGCCGCCAACGGCTTTGTCCTCGAAGCCAGCGAGACACTCGGCGAGGAGGGCCTGGCAAACCTTGCCTGGACGCCTGCCAGTACCGCCACCAACCGCCTCGTCGCCGGGGCGGGGAACGCTGCCTACAAGCTTGACGGGCTGGCGATGACTTCGCCGTCGAACTCTGTCACCGATGCCATCCCCGGCCTCAATCTGACGCTGACCGCGACCAATGCCGGCGCGCCGACGCAGATCAGCTTTGCTGATCCTGCCACCGCGATCACATCAGCATTGCAGGATCTGGTCAGCGCCTTCAACGATGTGGCGGCGACGCTTAAGGAAGCCGCCAATTCGCAAAGCGGCGATCTGGCGCAAGACCCCGGCGCACGGACTTTGCAGCGGGCTCTGGCGCAGTTCGGCTCTCTGGTGATCATGCCGAATGCCACCGGCAACGAGCCGAGGACACTGGCTGAAATCGGCCTTTCCACCCAGCGTGATGGCAGCTTCAAGCTCGATACCGCACGGCTGGCCACAATCATGAAGTCAGAACCGGGCGGGGTCACCGCCATGTTCACCAATGGGCTTTACGGGGTCTATGCCAGCTTTGATGCCCTGTCGCGGCGCGCTTCAGCGACTGCCGACCCCGGCTCGCTCGGCGGTTCGATCACGCGCTACACCGCGCAGAAGACCAAGATCGCCAAGCAGAACACCGAGCTTCTGGCCAAGCAGGAAGCCCTGCGCAGCCAGCTGATCAACCGCTTTGCCAAGCTCAATGCAAACGTCGGCCAGTCGAAATCGACGCTGTCCTTCCTGAAAAACCAGATCGGCGCCTGGAATACAAGGAACTGATTAAGCGTGCTTGTCCGCAACACCCCGCAGGATGTCTATCGCCGTGTCGAATTCGATGCGCGCGTTGGCGGTTCAGACCAGCGCCAGCTGGTGACGCTGTGCTATGAGCAGCTGATTGCCGCGCTCGGCACGGCGCTCAGTGCCGCGACACGCGGTGATAATCACGCCAAGAGCAAGGCCATCACCCGCGCCTTGTCCGCCCTCACCGCGCTGCAGCTTGGCGTCTCGGGCGATACCGAAGTTGCCTGGGCACTGCGCCACCTTTACGAGGCAACCCGCAGGTCACTGCTCGACAATGTCCTCAGCTTTGATACCGGGGTAATCGGCGAAATGCGGCAGGACTATCAGGACATCCTGCGCGCCATGTCGGCAGCCTAGCGGAATAGGGACACATACCTAGCCTCTTGTCAGGTGTCGCATAGATCCCGGAATTCCGCCATTTATAGCACCATTTCGGAGTAGCCCGTGCTCCATATCGGATGCGTTACCGGCTTATCCCCTAGGCAAAATCCGGTAAGAATTTGCCCTATGAGCACACGCACCAACCTCCACCTCGTTGATGGCGATTTTCGCCGTCGTGCCGCCATCTCGCACTGCCTGTCGGGCAGCGTGTTGCATGTCGAACCCTTCGAAGACCCATGTGAACTGATCGCCAGATCTCCGCGCGATGGTGTGCTTCTCGTGCATGATGAGGGGGATGCGATTGCCCCACTGCTCGAACATATGGGCAAAAGCGGGGACTGGCTGGCGATCATCGCCTTTGCTGAAACACCCAGCCCGCGCCGCATTGTCGATGCCGTGCTGAACGGCGCGGTTGATTACCTGACCTGGCCCTTCGATGCCGAGGCCGTGTCCGCCAGCGTCGCACTGGCCGAAACGCGCTCCGCCGCCATGGCCGGATCAAAACTGCGCGAGGCGGTGGCGCGCAGCCGGATCGAACGACTGACCCGGCGTGAACGTGAAGTGCTGGCAGGCGTTGCCGGCGGCCTTTCCAACCGCATGATCGGTGAACAGCTGGAAATTTCCCCGCGCACCGTTGAAATCCACCGCGCCAACATGCTCAACAAGATGGGGGCCAGTCATACCAGTGAAGCAATCAGGATCGCCATCGAATCGTCGCTGATCAATTGAACCGCAGCGCCGGACGCACTTCGGCATCACCGAACGCGCCGAACAGCAACGGCGCATCCTGAAGCGCCATGGCCAGGGCCGCGACCAGCGCAAGTGCGGCACTATCGGCGCTGGCGGTGGATTCATCCGCGCGTCCGGGCAGAATTACCGAGGCCATATGTTCGCCCTGACTGCCGCGCGACAGCAGATAGCCGCAATCATGGCCGAGCAGCGATAGCACCGCGCTGACACTAGCGCGCGCATCCAGCTGGGTCTCGAATTCATCACTCGGTGGCAGGCTGGTGCCGCACCGCGCCGCAGAGCAAGGAGCCTGTATCAGCAGATCGCGCAAGTCGCGGATGCGCTGCGGCTCATCACCGGCGGACCCGGCTGCGCAGGCCAGTGCCAGTGCGGCGAGGCGATCCGGCCAACGCTCTGCTGCGGACGGGGCAAGATTGACTTCAGGAACTTTGAGGTGCGCTTTGGCGGGTACTCTGGGGGGCATCGGGGGGCCTTTCCAACCACTGGCAACAACCTTGGCCCCCTACCAAGCACTGTCAATCAGCAAGCAGTATAGTTTGGCGCTGGTTTGTGCAACATTTGCGACGTCTTAGGTGCAGATGCCTAGGTCACCGACCCATAATCAAATCCCGCAAGTCCGTTGGTTATGGGTCGGTGACCTAAAGCGCCGTGCGCAATATCTGAACAACAGGTTTCCTCCCCCCGCAGCAGGAGGATCGAAATGATTTACATTTTCAGCGACGCGTCCTCACCCTTACGCCGCTCGCAATAACCGGGGCAAATTCCCTGACATCCCGCGCGCTTCGTCCATGAAAAAGCGTTTGAGTGGGCCTGAGCGTTGCACCGCGCCCATGCCAAGACGGCGGATCGCCGAGGGCAGGCGCCCCGGAATGCCGAACAGCCGGGTGATGGCGTCGGTGGCCGCCATAACCGAGAAGGTATCAAGACTGCGCCAGCGTTCATAGCGGGCGAGCAGCTGCGCATCGCCGGGTTCCAGCCCCAGCCGCAGACCATCGCTGAGCACCTCGACCAGCGCGCCGACGTCGCGCAGGCCAAGGTTGAGGCCTTGCCCGGCAATCGGGTGCATACCGTGCGCGGCATCGCCGATCAGCGCCAGCCGTTCGGCCACCAGCTTGCCCGCGTGCTGGAAGCTCAGCGGATAGGACATACGCGGTGCGGCAAGTTCAACCGTGCCGAAAATTGCGCCGACACGTGCCTGCACTTCGGCGATGAAGGCCCGGTCAGACAGCGAAGTCCAGCCCGCCGCGTCCTTTTCCGCCACGGTCCAGACCAGCGCCGAACGGTGCCGCCCGCCCTCATCCAGCAATGGCAGCAGGGCGAAGGGACCGGCGGGATAGAATATCTCCCAGGCGACATTGCCATGCGGTTTTTCGTGGTACAGGCCCGTGACTTGCGCACGGTGGCGGTAATCCCACTTGGCCTGGACGAAGCCCGCCTCGTTGCGGGTGGGGGATTGGCGGCCCTCGGCGGCGATCATCACACTGCCGCTGAGCACGAGGCCATCGTTCAGCGTGACGGAAACACCATGCGGACCGCGGCTCCGCTCGACGGCTTCCGCACCGGTGTGCCAGGCAATGGCGCTTTGCTCACGCGCGGCAGCGAACAGGGCGAGGCGAATGTCGCGATTGGCGAACATCCGCCCCAAAGAGTCTGGGTGCGAGCCTTCCTCCGGCTCGGGGCGGAAATCGATGCGCCCGGGCTTCATCCCGTCGGTTACTGCTATCGAATCAATCGGGCAGCCCAGCGGTTCGAGCCGGTCCGCCAGGCCGATATTGGTGAACAGATTCCAGCTGGCGGTGGAAATCGCCGAGGCGCGGCCATCGCTGCCTTCGGCGGTCAGTTGCTCAGGCGTGGCCTTGTCGACGACATGGCAGGTCATGCCTTCCTTGGCCGCCGCCAGCGCCAGCGTCATGCCAACAAGACCGCCGCCGAGGATTAAAAGATCGCGGTGATTATCCATGGGGGACTTCTAGCGTAGGCGCGGGGGCTTCGACAAGCTCAGCCTGAGCGGGGTTGGGTGTGAGGGGCTAGTGTTAATGCTCGCCATTTACACAATGCCCGCTCAGGCTGAGCTTGTCGAAGCCCCCGCGCACCACTCACCCCCCACACGTATTCGCCGCCCCGCCATCAAGATCGAGACAGCGCCCGTCGAAGCTGCCCTCGGGCACCTTGAGCTTGAGCAGTGCCGCCAGAGTTGGCGCGATGTCCACCGTTTCCACCGGAGCGGGTTGTTCAAAGCCGGCCATGCCCTTGCGCCAGAACATCAGTGGCACCCGGCGGTCATAGTCCCAGGCGCTGCCATGGGTGGCGACATAGCCTTTGAACGCTTCGGGAGCCGGCATTACGGCGCGATCCAGCAGCACCACGACATCGCCCGAACGCGCCGGATCAAAGCTGGCGCGGGCGCGGTCACGCAGGGTCCAGTCCTGCGGGCTGCCGCTGGGTGTGGGAGTGGCGGCCAGTTCTCCGGCGGCATATGCAGCAGCGACCTGCGGGTGGCTGCGCAGCTTGGCCACCAGCGTATCAAGCACCAGCCCGCGCTGTGCCGGGGTCAGTTTGCGGCTGAGGTAAATATCACCGCCCGCACCATCGCCATAAAGCAGCGGGCCTGCGATACTGATGCTGAGCGACGTGCCAATCTCCTTGGCCAGCGCCGAGGGGCTCAGCGCCGGATCGACCCGTGCGGCGCGCGGCAGCGCCTGTTCGTCCAGCCGCTCGGGCATGTCCAGCCCGCCGTGATCGGCGCTGAGCATCACCGCATAATCGATCCCCGCCTTGTCGAGCATGGCAAAGAACGCCCCCAGAGAGCGATCAAGCTCTGCCATCTGGATGCACATCTCGGCGCCTTCGGTGCCAGTCGCATGGCCGATATAATCGGTCGCTGACAGGCTGACCGAAAGCAGATCGGGTGCTGCGCCCTTGCCGAGTTGCATGTCCTTGAGCAGCCTTGTGGCAAGACTCAAAGTCGCCGCATCCATGCGCGGCGAGCTGCGGAAAGCATCGGCGTCCTTGGCGGCAAGGGCAAAACGGCCCCGGCCCAGCGACCCTGCCTTGCCCGCGCTTATCGCCCGATCGCGGTGGGCGCAGGAGGCGGGCAGGGCAAAGGGCTTGGCACCCTTGGCGATCATCGCGCCCATCGCCTTGTTTTCGGCCAGCGCGGCGGGCGATAAAGTGCCACCTTTGAAAGTCACGAAAGCGCCGGCCTTGACCCAATAGGCCTCGTCAATCCGGTGGCCGCCCATCATCACGGCGGCGCGGTCCTTCGCCGAGACCGCGACATTGCGCGACAGCGGCCACACGGCCTTCATATACTCGCCCAGCGTCGGCACCTTGAGGAATTGTGCCGAAACCACCGGATCGCGCGAAGTGCTGGCCGGATCGCTGGCATCCTCAGCGCAATAGACGCGCTTGTCGGCCCGGGCGATGCCGGGATCGAACCAGTTGTTGGCGATGATCCCGTTGCGCGCCGGTCGCGCGCCGGTGAGTAATGTCGAATGGCCGGGGCAGGTCTCGGTCGCGGCGTGGCCCTGATAGGCCGAAGGGAACACCGCGCCCTGCTGCAACCGGGCAAGACCGCCGGTGAAGCGCGCGCGATATTGCGCGAACAGATCGGCGCTGAACTGGTCAACCGAAAGCGCAACGATCAGACGGGGCGGCGGGGCGAGAGCTGCTGAGGCCGGCGGCGATGCATCCTGAGCCGCAGCGGGCAAGCTGCATGCGATGCTCGCAGCGGCAGAAAGGGCAAAGGCGACAAGACGCGAGAAGGTGGGGACGCGCATGGCTGTTCCTTGAAATGCTCCGGCAAAACCGGCAGGGATGGTTGATGACGAGACGGCGCGATTGGTGCAAGTCTTGTCTTCGGAGAAATCGGCGTTGATGCGCACCTATCGCAACCTTGTTGCAGTGCTGTTGCAAAGTCTGGCCTTGCTGTGTGCCATGATGGCAATGCCAGCGCAGGCCGCGCCCAACCACATCGCGGCCGAACTGATAGCTGAGTCCGCCGCTCAGCCGGGCAGCACGGTAACGCTGGCGATCAGCATGCGGCCCGAAAAAGGCTGGCATGGCTATTGGCTCAATCCGGGCGATGCCGGGCTTGGGATGCAGCTGAAATGGCAGGTTCCTGCGGGCTTCACGCCCGGAGATATGCGCTATCCGGTGCCGCAGACGCTGCTGATCTCGGGGTTGATGAACCACGTTTACGAGCATGACTATGCCGTGCTGGTGCCGCTCAAAGTGCCCGCAAATGCGCAACCCGGCACCCTGATCCCGATCCGCGTCAAGGCCGACTGGCTGGCCTGTACCGACAAGATCTGTGTGCCCGAACGCGCCGAACTCAGCGCCACGATCATCATCGGCAGCGGCACTGGCAAGCTGGATCCGCGATTCGATGCATGGCGCGCCGCGCTGCCCGCTCCGCTTGGCGCACAGGCGACATTCGCCATCGCGGGCAAGACCGTTCGCCTTGGCATCCCCATGCCCGCCGCGCTGAAACTGGAAGATACTCACCTCTTTCCGGCAAGCGATCACATCGTGGCCTATGCCAGTGCTCAGGAGTTTCGCCGCAAGGGTGACATGCTGATCATAACGCTGCAACGCCCTGAAATCGCTGCCATCACCCCCACCGAAATCGGCGGTGTGCTGCGGCTGAACGCGGCGGGAGACGGGGTGGCGTTCACCAGCCTGCCGGGATCAGTGCCACAGGGCGGTGATCTGCTTACTCCGGCAGCCAGCAAGCGTGATCTCTCGCTCCCCGCGCTGCTGCTCGCCGCCTTGCTCGGCGGGCTGCTGCTCAATGTGATGCCCTGCGTTTTCCCGATCCTCAGTCTCAAAGCACTGAGCCTTGCCCGCGCGGGTGAAAGCGAGGCCGAGGCGCGCCGTGAGGGGCTGGCCTATACCGCCGGTGTCGTGCTCGCCACCTCGGCGCTGGGCGCGCTGCTGCTGGCGCTGCGTGGCGCGGGGCAGGAAGTGGGCTGGGCGTTTCAGTTACAGGAACCCGCCGTAGTCGTGGCGCTGCTGCTGCTGGCAACCGCGATTACCGCCAACCTTGCCGGCTTGTTCGAATTCAGCATTCCCGGCTTTGCCAGCGCAGGCAGTTCAAAGGGCGCTTTCGCCACCGGGCTGCTGGCCGCTTTCGTCGCCACCCCCTGCACCGGACCGTTCATGGCCGCCGCGATGGGTGCGGCGCTGCTGCTGCCGGTGGCCGAGGGCATGGCGCTGTTCGTGACGCTCGGTCTGGGCCTCGCCCTGCCGTTCCTCGCGGTTGCCTATGTGCCCGCACTGCGCCGCCTGCTGCCAAGGCCGGGTGCGTGGATGGTGTGGTTCAAGCAGGCGATGGCGGTGCCGATGGGGTTGACGGCGTGCGCGCTGTTATGGCTGACGAGCCGGCTGGGTGGATGGAGCTTTGCCCTCGCCTGTACCTTCGTCAGCCTAGTGTTTGTCGCCATTCTTGCCGCCACGGGCCGAGCGCAACGAAAAGGCGCAAGCGGCGGCGTCCGCTTTGCCCGCGAGATTGGTGTACTCGTGGTAATGGGGGCCTTCCTGCTGCCGTTTTTCTATCGCCCGCCCGCTGCGCATCAGGTGGAAAGCATCCTGCCATCAACGGCCTTTTCGGAACAGGCCCTCACCACGGCCCGCGCCACTGGCAAACCGGTCTTCGTCTATTTCACCGCCGACTGGTGCCTGACCTGCAAGGTCAACGAGGCCGCCGCGATCGAGCGCGAAGAGGTCCGCGCGGCCTTTGCCAAGGCTGGCGTCAAGGTGCTGGTTGGCGATTGGACCCGGCGCGATCCGGCGATCACCCGCTTCCTCACCGCTCAGGGCGCAGCGGGCGTGCCGCTCTATCTGTGGTATGCACCAGGAGGGGCTGCGCCAGAGCAATTGCCGCAAGTGCTGACACCGGCACTGCTTGCGAGCAAGGCCGGGGGATAGCGGCTCAATCCAGCCGCGGGTCGACCACCACACGCACTGCTGCGTCCGGCCCCGACATCTCGGCAATCGCTGCTGCCACGCCTAACCTCCCGATTCGCGCACCCAGCCATGGCGCAACATCAATCCGGCCATCGCCAATGGCGCGCATGGCCAGTTCCATGTCCTGCGGTTCCTCGCCGCCGGCAAACTGAATATTGAGCCGCTTGTTCTGCGCAGCGAAGACGAACATGCGCTCCTCCTCCATGCAATAGCCGCCCATGACGATGCGGCCATCAAATGGCGCGGCTTCGACCAGTTGCTGGAGCATTCCGGCGCGGCCAACACATTCATAGATCAGGTTCGGCGGTCGGCCGACATCGGACAGCGCCTCATGGGGGCTGGCCTCGCGCGGATCGATGGCAACATGCGCGCCCATGCGGATCGCCTCGGCGCGGCGCGCCGGGTGGAAGTCCGCCGCAACAATCGGCGCAATGCCCATCAGGCGCAGTCCGGCAATCACCCCCAGCCCGATCGCCCCGCAGCCCAGCACCAGCGCGACATCGCCCTGCTCGGGCCGCCCGCGCCGAGCATGTTCAAGGCCGACAGCAAGCGGCTCGATCATCGCCGCATGATCATCATCAAACAGATCGGGCAGCGCGAACATCACGTCTTCATCGAGCAGCATCAGCTCGCCATAACCGCCGGGGCAGACATGGCTGAAACCGATCACCGCGTGCTGGCCGCCTTGCCGCATGATCGGCACCGAGGTGACTTTGGCTCCCACCTTAACTTTTCGCGCCGAACCGGGACCGTAATCCAGCACTTCACCGACAAATTCATGCCCCGGCACAAACGGCTTGGCAAAATCGAGCGCCGCATAAGGTCCGCCCAGCCGCTTTGACAGATCGATGACGTTCTGCCCGGCGTGAAGGAAGTGCTGCTCGCTGGCGCACATGCCGCAGCTGTGGGTGCGCACCAGCGCCTGTCCTTTGCCGGGAACAGGATCGGGCAGCGTGCCGGTGTGGACAGTGCCGTTTTCGATGTAGGCGGCTTTCATCGCCTTACGACGCGAATGCAGCGCGCAGGCGCGGCATGGTGGATTCGAGCAGCTTCAAGCTTTTCCAGCCTTCTTCGGGTGAAAGTCCGCCGAGCAACGGCTGCAGACCAAGCGAGGTATTGTCTTCCATCCGGGATGCCTGATCGACCAGCTGATCGGGGGTCCAGCAGGCAAACAGCCCGGCCTGACGCAGCGCCGCCGGATCGCCAAGCCCCTTGAAGGGCGAGTTTGACGCCGCACCTTCGGCTTCGGCCCATTTGGCATATTCGGTGATGACATGGACGGCGTGGCGCGCGATGGCCTTCCAGCCTTCGTCCGGGTTTTCGCAGAGATGGATGGCGAGCGGCATGCCCGCTTTGGGGCGCGAAAAATAGCCCGGCGCGCGGCCCAGCTTGGCGCATTCATCTAGGTAAAGGTCGATCAGTTCGCCTTTCATCGGACCGAAGCCCACCCCGAACCGCGCCGCGCGCCTGGCCGAGGCAGGCACGCCGCCGCCGACCATCACGATGTCTTCGGGGCGCTGCACCGGCAGCGGGCGGACATAGACCGGCTTGCCGTTCATCTCGAACTTTTCGCCATTCAGCGCGCGCAGGATCAGCGCGATATGTTCATCGAGCAAGCGCCCGCGATCTTTCAGGCTTTTGCCGAACATGGCGAATTCAAACGGCACATAGCCTGCGCCGAAGATCACATTGAGCCTCCCGTTCGAGATCAGATCGACCAGCGCGATCTGCTCGGCAATCATTACTGGATCGTGCAGTGGCAGCACCACCGCGCCGAGCATGAAGCGCACCTTGCCGGTTACCGCCGCCATGGCCGCTGCCAGCGTAAAGGGCTGCGGCAGGTAGCCGTCGTCCGATCCGTGATGCTCCATCAGGCCGATACGGTCGATGCCGATACGGTCGCCGAATGCCGCCATTTCGATGGCTGCGGCATAAAGCTCGGCGCGCGGAGTTCCCCAATCAGGGGCGCGCATATCAAATGAGAGGGTGATCTTGACGTCGCGGGCCACGGTCAGCCTTTCAGCACGGCATAGGAGGGGTCCGTGCGGTCGCGCCGTGCGGTATCGTGGTTTTTCATCGGCGTAACCTCGCGAATTTCGTCCATTTCCATCACCGCCTGCCGGTGATCGAGCGCCCAGCGCCCCTGCCGCTTTGACCAGCGATCCACATAACGGCTGATCACGCTCATCTGCATCAGCTTGCCGCCCCGCTCCATCCGTAATGTGGCGGTGACATAGGATTCGCTGCCAGCCTTATCGCCATCCAGCTCGATGATGATGTTCGACATCTGGTGCGAATGCTGCTGCAAACCGCTGTGCTGGGCGCAGACATGATCGATAAACCCGCGCCCGGTGCCCTGATAGTTTTGACCATAATCAGCGGTGCCGTCCTCGTGCCAGATCGAATAGCCGAGCGCGTGGTCGATCCGGTCCATCGCGCGGCAATAGCGATAGATCTGGTCGGTGATCGCCAGCCTGTCGGCGACCAAAGTGAGCTGATCAGTCATTCCTTCACCCCCGCATAGGCAGCGGACATTTCTTCGATCATCACGATCCGCGCGCGGCGGACATCGGGCGAGTTGGGCGCATAGCCCGCAACATCGTTGGTCTGTCCCCAGTTATAGAGTGGCCCATGCGGCAACTGCTCCAGACCCACGCGCGCGACATCGACCGGGCTGGCGAGATTATCAGGGACTGGCTGGCCGCTTTCTTCCAGAATCTTGCGATGCGCGGGCGTATCGGTGCGGCCGAGGATCAGATTGAGCACATCGACATTGTCATGCTGCAGCTCTGCCCATAGCGCTTCGGCAAGGTTCATGATGAAGCCTTTGACGGCGGTATAGACGGCGATGCCGCTCAGCCCGCCATAGCATGCACCCGAGCCGACCAGGATCATGCCGCCGCTCCCGCGCGATTTCATCTTCTGCCCGAAGTGATGGGCGAGATGCATGGTTGTCGTGACATTCATCGCCACCAACGCGTCCCAGCTGGCGATTGGCTTATCGAGAAAGCGTGAGCCGTTGGTGTCTGCCCCGGCATTGGCGATGAAC
>JANOYZ010000084.1:0-10442 GCA_031429135.1 Novosphingobium sp.
CAGAAACAGGCAGACCAGCAACAGTCGCAATCCCTTGAAGCGCGCCGAAAGATCGCGCCGCGCGATGCGCCAGGCGGAGGGCCAAGACAGGCGTGCGTTCACTTGGCCGCGCTATCGCTGACAATGCGCCCGTCGCCAATCGTGACAATGCGGTTGCAACGTGTGGCGAGATGCTCGTCATGGGTAATGATCACCAAGGTCGCCCCGGTTTCGGCGCGGCGGGCAAACAGCAGGTCGATGATCTGCGCGCCAGTGGCGGCATCAAGGTTGCCGGTCGGCTCATCGGCAAAAATCAGCGGCGGGCGCGATACGGTGGCGCGGGCAATGGCGACGCGCTGCTGCTCGCCGCCCGAAAGTTGCGCCGGATAATGGGTGAGCCGGTGGCCGAGGCCGACGGCAGCCAGTTCATCCGCCGCGCGGTTCCAGGCATCGGGTTCACCGGCAAGCTCGAGCGGGGTAGCGACATTTTCCTGCGCGGTCATGGTCGGCAGCAAGTGGAAGGCTTGCAGCACCACCCCGATCCTGCCGCGACGGGCAAGAGCCAGGCCGTCCTCGTCAAGCCGGGTGAAATCCTCACCGGCCACACTGAGCGAGCCGCCGCCAACCCGCTCCAGCCCGGTCAGCAAGCCCATCAGCGAGCTCTTGCCCGATCCCGATGGCCCGAGCAGCGCCAGCGTCTCGCCGGTGGCGACGGTGAGGTCGATGCCTTTGAGAATCTCGACGGTGCCGAGGGTGAGGGTGAGACCACTTGCCTTGATGACGGGCGGCAAATTTGGCGGCGAATTTTTTGGGGGACTTGTCACTGCGCTGCGATGGCATAGCTAGGGGGCAGGCGGCAAGGAGCGAAAATGTCTAAGTTTGTAACAGGGCTGGCGGGACTGATGTTGCTATCGGCTTGCAAGGGCGATGCACCTGCGTTGCAGCCGAGCCAATCAGCGGCAGCGCGGACTGATGAGATGCCGGTCATGGGGCCGCAGCGGCACATCCTTGCGATGGGGGATAGCCTGTTTGCTGGTTACGGCCTCAATCCCGGTCAGAACTACCCGGCCATGCTGGAAACATCGCTGCGGGGGGCAGGCTTCAACGTCCGCATCACCAATGCCGGTGTTTCGGGTGATACTTCGGCTGCGGGAGCACAGCGTTTCGCTTTTGTGCTTGATGGTCAGAAAGTTGCAACTGATCTGGTGCTGCTGGAATTCGGCGGCAATGACGTTTTGCGCGGTCTGCCACCTGCCGAATCGCGCAAGAACCTTGAAGCCATGTTAATCGAGGCGAGGAAGCGCAAGCTCAAGGTTCTGGTCATGGGTATGCTGGCCCCGCCCAATCTGGGCGCGGGCTACAAAGCTCAGTTTGAGCCGATCTATCCGCAGCTCGCGAAGAAATATGACGCTGAAATTGTGCCATTTTTTCTCGCCGGGGTGATCGACAAACCCGAATTGATGCAGCCTGATCACCTCCACCCCACTGCCGAAGGCGTGGAAGAAGTGGTCAAGGCGACGGCAAAGCTGGTCGCCCGGTCCTTGCCGCCTGCTCCGGTCAGCTCAGCCGCTGGGCCGCGCCCTCACTGACCCGCCACACCGCTGCTTCGCGCTCGATTCCGCTGAACGGAGCGAGTTCCGTACCGGTCAGCCAGACTTGCGCGCCGCAGCCGCGCAGCCGCTCGAACAGTGCTTCACGGCGGAGCGGATCGAGGTGGGCGGCGACCTCATCGAGCAACAGAAGTCCTGGTCGATCAGGGGCGAGCAGCCCCGCATGGGCCAGGGTGATAGCGATCAGCATGGCCTTTTGCTCGCCGGTCGAGCAGTCAGCGGCGGGCTGATCCTTGCCCGCCATGGTCACGGTGAGCTCGTCGCGGTGCGGGCCAATGAGACTGCGCTGCGCTGCGCGATCACGGCGGCGGCAATCGGCGAGCGCCTGTGCCAGCGCGCCGGCTTCAAGTGGACCGCCCGGAACATAGGCGATCGCCGGGCGGGCGAAAGGTGCCTCGGGCAGTTCTTCAAGAGCGCGTGACAGCCGCTCGACCAAACGCGCCCGCGCCTGTGCTACCAAGGCACCGGCTTCGGCAATCTGCGCCTCAAGCGCGGCGAACCAGCCCGGATCAGGCTCGACCTCGGCACCGAGCAAACGGTTGCGTTCGCGCAAGGCATTGTCGAAGCGCGCAGAATTGCGCGCGTGCCCTGGCTCCAGCGCCAGCACCAGCCGGTCCAGAAATCGTCGCCGCGCGCTTGGACCTTCCGCAAATAGCCGGTCCATTGTCGGTGTCAGCCAGCCAATGGCGAGCCATTCAGACAAGGAATTGGCCGCAGCTTCGGCGCCGTTTACCTGCACCAGCCGCCGCCCGGGGCGATCAGGCGCGGTGCCGGTACCCAGACGGATCGTGCCTGCGCTATTCGCCAGATCGGCACTGACGGCAAATCCGCCACTGCCGTCCTTGCCCGCCATGTCGGGCAGGCCCGCGCGGCGCAACCCGCGTCCGGGCGCGAACAGTGACAAGGCTTCCAGAACATTGGTCTTGCCCGCGCCGTTTTCACCGACCAGCAGATTGAACCGCGCAGCCCCCTCGAGCAGGGTCTCGCGGTGATTGCGGAAGCGGGTGAGGAGCAGGCGGTCAAGCGTCATGGCAGTTCGCTTCGCCCTATCGTGGCTGGCTAGTCCCCGCCATGAAAATAACCGATCCTGAATGTTGGGAAAAATTCCCATTCATCAGCAATTCATTATTCCAGAAATCCGACGCATCGCCAATAGACCGCACAATTCTGCCATTTTTCAAAACTGGCACGGTGTCTGCACTGTATCTGGCATCGGCGGTTTGCCCGCCACGACCATTTAAAAAGAGGAAATGACCATGACGACACTTACCACACTCAGCAGCCGCATTGTCGCCGCCGCTTCTGCTTTCGCCCTCTCGCTGGTGCTGTTCACCAGCACTGTTGCAGTGCCGCAGAACGCCTTTGCCGGCACCACCTATGTCGGAGCAGTTGCATGAGCGAGCTTGATCGTAACCGCAGCGGCACCCCCGGTGGCTTTCACCTTGGCCGCGCCAACAAGAAGGTCATGGGCGTCTGTTCAGGCATCGCCGATTACTTCGGCTGGGACGTAAACATCGTCCGCATCGCCTGGGTTGTCGGCACACTGCTCGGCGTCGGCTCGCTGATCCTGGTCTATCTCGCCATCGGTCTGATTGCAGACTGAGGGGAAATCCCGTCCTTATTGGATGGGATTTCCTGCTTTGGCGAAAGGTGAGAAATCGGTGCCAGCATCGAACACTTCGACCCCTTCCTTGCGCTTCAGCCAGCCGACCACGGCATAGGTGACAGGCGTCAGCAATACTTCCCAGACAACCTTGATCAGCCACTGTGTCAGCGCCACCATCAGCACCTGCCTGGTGGTCCAGCCATCGGCGTAAAGGAATGCCAGCGGATAGAACAAGGCACTGTCGACGGCCTGACCGAACACGGTTGAACCGATGGTACGGGTCCACAGCTTTTTGCCCCCTGTCCAGATCTTCATTTTCGCCAGGATAACACTATTGACGAATTCACCCGCCCAGAACGCCACGACTGAAGCGAAAACGATGCGCGGGGTCTGGCCAAAGACAGTTTCGTAAGCGGCCTGCCCGGTCCAGCCGTTATCTGGCGGAAGTGCGACAACCACGACCGACATGAACACCATGAACAGCAGGGCGAAAAAGCCTGCCCAGATACAGCGGCGGGCGTTGGCATAGCCATAGACCTCGGTCAGAACATCGCCGATGATATAGGCGACTGGAAAAAACAGGACGCCCGCACCAAACGGCCATGGGCCGTAGAATGGCACCTCTATAACCGATCGCTTCCCCGCGCCGATCAGGTTGGACAGCAACAGGATGACGACAAAGGCCACCATCACATAGTCGAAATAGCAGAAGTGGCGGCGGGCACCGGCGGTGCCGTCTATGCGGGAAAGATTATCGGTCATGGCTTAGTGCTAACCCGGTTTGCACGCGACGCAAAGCCCGACTATGGAACCCCCGCGCGCGCCCGTAGTTCAACTGGATAGAGCACGAGCCTTCTAAGCTTGGAGTTGCAGGTTCGAGTCCTGCCGGGCGCGCCAATCTCTACTGTCAGAGATGAAAACGCCGCCGAGGTGTCCCCCGGCGGCGCTGTTATTTTGCCGATATGTGATTAATCAGAACTTCACTTCCGCTGCCACGGTAAACGAGCGGCCACGTGGATCGGCGACGCGTGGTTCCCACGAACTGCCCGAGCCGGTGTTGCTGTCATAAGTGATCGCGAAGGGTGGATCGGTGTTGAAGATGTTCTTCACGCCCAATGTCAGCTTGAAGCGCTCTGCGACCATTTGCGAAGCCGACAAGTTGTAGATGTGATAGGCCTTCACCCGCGGGTTGTAGTCCGGACGGGTTGCGCTGATGTTGTTGACCAACGAGGGCAGGCCCGCATTCTGGTAGCCACCGCGATAGATCTGCGAGAAGGTCAACCCGAAGCCATCCTTGCGGAAGCTGATATAGGCATTGTGCTTCCACTTCAGGCCCAGATCGCCCGAGAGCGAGAACACGCCGCGCAGGTTGGTGTAGGCGAGGTTGGGAAGCAGTTTTTCCTTTTTGGACAACAGCAGCGTGCCGTCGAAACCGACAGAAATCGTGCCTTGAAGCGCATCGAAGCTGGCCCGGCCCGCAAAATCGATACCGCTGGTGCGCCGCGAACCGAAGTTGCCGGTGCGCAGATCAACCAGGGTAATAATGCCGCCGGTGCGGGTGATCCGCTCAGGGAAGGCACCGATGTTGGCGAACAGCTGCGGAATGTTGATCGAGCCGATCACGTTGTCGACCGCGATGTTCCAGTAATCAGCCGTGAGCGATATCCGCGAAGTCGGGCGTAGCACGATGCCGACGCTGTACTGCTTCGAGGTTTCAGGCCCCAGATTGAGATTGCCGCCGCTGAGTGAATCCGGAGTGATCGCTGTGCAGCCGGGCGTTACGTTGACGGTCCCTCCGGCCGGGCAAGTGGTTGGATCGGTCAGCGAGCTGCCCGGGTTGGGTGACTGTGTCACGCCGTTGAAGATCTGGTTGAAGCTCGGCACACGGAAGCCCGTGCCGAAGGAGGCGCGGACCATGACCCAGTCGACCGGCTGGAACTTGGCAGTGAACTTGGGGTTCACCGTTGAGCCGAAGCCGGTGTAATCGTCGACCCGGACAGCACCCGTCAGTTCCAGCATGTCGAACACCGGAACCAGGACTTCGGCATAGGCAGCCTTGACGTCACGGGTCCGCTTGCTCAGCTGATTGACGTTGTCGAAGGCGACATTGAAGATGTCGGGCGAGCGCGCAGGATCGGCCGCAGTTGAGCCGTCAAAACCATAACCTTCGCGGCGATAATCGACGCCGAAGGCAACTTTAACTGTGCCGCCCGGCAGTTCGAACAGGTCGCCACTGATCGAGGCATCGGCCTGCCACACAGTGTACTTACCGCCATAGAGACGGGTACCCTTGGCCGAAACCGCATCGAGTGCGGCGAGTGCCTGAGGGGTCTGCACCAGCGAGAAGGGATTCAGGATGCCGCTGGTGAACAGTCCGACGATACCCGGAGCGCTTGCCCCGGGAGCGGTCGGAGCGCGGGTATCGACCTGCCCAGCCAGCGTAGCACCGGTTCCAGAAGCCAAGGCGTTCGCGTTGGATGAATGGACGCCGCGGAAATGGTAGCCCGTACCCAGGATAGAGGTGGCGGAGCTCTCTGCATAAGAACCGCCGATCCGGTATTCCCACTTGTCGGTGATCGGGCCTTCGAGACCCATTGCTGCACGGAACGTCTTGGTATCGGTCTCATATTCGCGCGGACCGCATGCCTCGCAGCGCCAACGGAAGGTGATTGGCTTGCCGTAATTTGCCGCGATCGCCGGGAGCACTGCGACCAGCTTGTTGTAAACATCATTGTAGGTCGCTGCTGTCAGCGAATTGAGCGGATAGGCGATCGGCAGCGAGGTGCTGTTCGCCGTGTACTGGTTGTTCGAGAAGATCTTGCTCGAATGCGCCTTCGATCCGGTGACTTCAGCGTAAAATTCATGTTCGCCCAGTCGCGCTGTGGCGCGGCCATAATAGGTCAGCGTATCGATGGGCTGTTGCAGCGTTGCGGCGCGGCCGGTGTCCCAGGCGCAGGCGAGTGCGGCGCCAGGGGTGTTCCAGAGCACCTGATCATAGGGCATGCCGCCGTCCATCGAGCTGCAACCGGCCCCGCCCGGCAGGTCGAGGATATTCACGCCGCCATTGGCCGGAGTGGTGGTGCCGGGGATGAAGAAGCCCGGATTGGTGTTGAACTGGGTCGTGGTAGTGCCAAACAGCGACCCTGTCTGGGTAATGCCGATTCCGGTGGCGGTTGCCGCAATCGGAAAGATCGTGGCGATCGGCGCGCCGCGGGTGTCGATCGACAGTCCGCGGTTGGGCTGGTTACCGTTAACGAAGTCCCGGTCCCTGCCGAACAATGCGCCGCTCCAGCTCTTGCTGACAGCGCCCATGATGTTGAAGCCCTGGTCGTCGAGGTCACCATAGCCTGCGGTTCCCGAAACCCGGTAGATCGGGGCGTCACCTTCCTCGGTTATGTCGACGAAGCCGGTGGCATTGATGCCCCTGAAATTCTTCTTGGTGATGAAGTTGATCACCCCGCCAATCGCGTCGGTGCCGTAGATCGCCGAGGCGCCGTCTTTGAGGATTTCAACCCGCTCGATCGCGGCCAGAGGAACCTGGTTGACGTCGACCGCCGAACCCGAAAGTCCGTGTGCCGCGACACGGCGTCCGTTGAGCAGGACCAGTGTTGATGAAGCGCCTTGTCCGCGCAGGTTGGCAGCGGAAAGCCCATTGGTGCCGCGGGCAGCCCCGGTCACCACATCTGAGTTCGAAGCGAGATTGTCAGCGCCGTTGCCGTTGGCGGCAAGGAACGAGACCAACTGTTCAGGGCTGCTGATACCTTCGCGGCTGAGATCATCAGTGGTGATGATTTCCAGCGGCAGTGCGCTCTTCGATGGATCCTGCTTGATGCGTGAACCGGTGACGATGATCGCCTTGCCGCTGTCTTCATCGCTGGCACCATCAGCGGGTGCCGGCAAGGACTGCGCCAAAGCTGCGCCGGGTACGGCGAGCAAGGCAAGAATGGCGGTGCCGGTGGCCAGAGCCACGGAGATAGTGCTGCTGTTGCGCATGAAATGCCCCCTGAAATGGAATCGAAATGGCCCAACCCCTGAGCTATATTGAAAGCTAACCGTATTCGACCCGTGAGGCATAGACTCGGTTGTAAGATTTCGGCAATTTATACAGAAATTTGGTCGTCTGGCGGCAAAATCGTGTCAACTATGCAACAGGTGCTGCATCGCAGCATGGTAAGAGGGTTGCCGGACAAGGATCACATTGCTTCCGCCATCAGCACCAGCGCCTGATCCACCAGTCTTGTCGCCGCGATTCCTTCAGGCACATCATTGGCATAGGCGGCGAAAGTCAGCGTCCTGCCGCTTTTCGTAGTGAAAAATCCGGCGAGGGCGTGGGTTGCATTGATCGTGCCAGTCTTGGCGGTGATCCTGCCTTCCAGCGAAGTGCCCTTGAACCGGTTGGCGAGCGTTCCATCGATGCCGCCGATGGGCAGAGTGGCGCGGAATTTCGCACCCCATGGCTGGGCTTGAGTCCAGCGCAGGAAGCTCACCACACCGCGCGGTGTGACGCGATTATAGGTGGACATGCCCGAACCATCAGCGAAGAAATATTGGTGCGGTTTCAGGCCGGCTTCGGTCAGCATGGCAGTGATGACTTTCTGCCCGGTTTCGATTGATCCTTCGGGATTCTCGTGCGCACCCAGCCGCCGCAACAGCAGCTCGGCGTGAAGGTTCTGGCTTTGCTTGTTGATGATCGACATATCCTCGATCAGCGGCGGGGCGAGCAGGACGGGGTCGAGTTCCTTTACTGCCTCAACCGCCTTTGCGACGGCTATTTCTGCTGCCTCTCCGGCAGACTGTTTCCACTGCGGCAACGCCTTGCCGACCCTGCCTGAAATCCTGACGCCGCGCTTGCGCAACATTTCGGCAAAGCGCCAAGTTGCGTAATCTGCCGGATCGTCGATCCCCATGACCAGGGTCTGCGGAGGCGATTTGGCGGCGATCATGCCCCACAGCGTCACCTCGCGGCTACCCGGCATGCGTTCGATCCTGAGCGAGGTAATCGCCTCGCCTGTCAGTGCCATGTTGATCAGCTTGAAGTAGCCGGGAAGCACAACTTGTGGCTGCGTTTCCGGGGTTTTCCCGGGTGTTACGGTCACTACCGCTTCGTTGTTGTCGAGACTCAGTGCAGAGATTCCCGTGCCCGATCGGGTGGAGATGTTGTTCCAGCTCATTCCCGGAGACCAGCGTTCATCGACGAATTCGCTGTCGTCGCCAGACACTGCGGACACCTTGCGGGTGCGGGCAGCCACCTGGTCTGCCAGCACGGCAAGGCAATCGACCTGGCAATCTGGCGCGGAGGAGAGCCTCGCATCGCCGCGCCCGACCAGCACCACGTCCGGCGGCAGCTTGGTGCGCTTCAAGACATAGGCGCTGGCCCGCCCAGCCTGATCGGATTCCTCGAGAGATTGAAGACCCAGCTTCCAGAACGCCGCCGCCGTGGTGAACAGCTTGGTGTTGGAGGCGGGCATATAGCGCCCTTCGGGATCGATTGTGACGATCTCCGTGCCGTGCTCGTCACTCACCACCACACCCCAGCGAGTTCCCGGCCCGGCCTGCGCCAGAACGGTCTCTACCTGCTGCTGCAAACCATCCTTGGCGATAGCGGGTATCGGGGCGAGGAGCAGAGCGGCGGTGAGTAACAGGTGCTTCATCACACCAGCCTAATCAAAAATTGCCCATCGCCAAAGTATTTTGCGCCGAATTAGGCCTTCAGCGATCAACCCCGCCTGATGGTCGCCCAGGACTCCGAGGTTACCGGATAACCGAGGCCTTCGGGAATCACCTGATGGGGCTCGCCGTCCCGGTCTTCCCTGCGCGGGACGATGCGCCGTGTCGGGATGGCCAGCGTCTGGGCATGGGCCTCGGCAAAGCTGGCGAACTGGGCGAGGCGTTCAAGGTTGCGGCGGGTGGGGAAGATCACCGAGATGTCACCGCGATCATCCAGGTCGAGTGCGCCTTGTGCGCTGGTCCAGAACAGGCTCCGGCTTTCACCGGCATCGGCCTCAACCTCTACCGCGCCCGTGCCAAGATCGGTGATGTAAAAGCGCGTATCAAAGGCACCAGCTCGATTGGGGCACCAATGGGCAAAGGGATGGAGCGAAGCGAGATCAAATTCCCAACCAGTCCGCTCAATCACCGGGGCGAGTGATCCGTGTTCGAGCAGCAGCGCCCGAGCCCCGGCTGCCTCAGCAGCGGATATCCGCTCGTGCAGAGCGATGACCAGCCCGGTTTCCTCCAGCGTCTCACGCACGGCGGCAATGCGGGCTGCGGCATCCTGAGGATCGGCATCGGGCAGCAGTCTGCTCGCCATCTCAAAATCGGCTGGATCGACCCGGCCGCCGGGAAACACCGCCGCCCCACCGGCAAACCGCATACCGTGAGCGCGCTCAAGCATCAGCAGTTCGGGCGGTCCACCACTTGCGGCCTGCCGGAATACGATCACGGTTGCGGCGGGAATGACCTTTTCGGTGATTTCGCTGTCATTGTGCATCGGCAATCTCTCGACTGTCAGGCGGCGCAAGGCAAGCCGCCTGCGAAGATATTTTGCACGGCAAATCCTGTCGGAAAAACTTACAAACACCCAAATGGCTTAGGCAATGAATTTACCAAAAATGACGAAATCGCGTGGGTTTTCGCAAACTGGCACGGCCTGTGCTTTAGGAGAGATACCCCAAAGCAGTCTCGATAGAGGGGGTGCCGCTTCCCCCCGGTCTCCGCGGCACCCACCTCCCCGAGGCTCAACCCGTCCCAAACGGAAAAAAAGCCCGCGAGTTCGCCTCGCGGGCTTTTTGGTGTTTGGGCATGTGGAGGACAATCACGCCGCGCGGGTAACCCCGGCATCGTTCATCAGCTGCTCCAGCTCACCAGCCTCATACATTTCCATCATGATGTCGCTGCCGCCAAGGAATTCGCCCTTCACATAGAGCTGCGGCACCGTCGGCCAATCAGAAAACTCCTTGATACCGCTGCGAATTTCCGCGTCCTGAAGAACATCGACAGAGTCATAGACAATCCCCAGGTGTTCCAGAATGGAGATTGCGCGGCTGGAAAAGCCGCACTGCGGAAATAAAGGCGTACCCTTCATGAACAGCACGACGTCATTGGCACTGACGATTTCGGTGATCCGGGTATTGGTGTCGGACATAGCACAGCGAGCCTTGGGTTTGAGCGGAATGTGTCCCTCAGGTGGGAATGGCGGTGGTCAGTTGCAAGGCGTGGAGCGCGCCGCCCATGCGGCCGCCCAGCGC
>JANOYZ010000085.1:0-7809 GCA_031429135.1 Novosphingobium sp.
CTGCCAGTTCGATGACCTGGCAGGTCAACCTGTTCACCCCGGCGCCGGTTACCCGCGATGGCTGGTTCCTGCTGCGTTCGACCGGGGACTATGCTGAGCAGGGTTGCTCCAGCCAGCGCATGAACATCTGGAATGCCGATGGCGCGCCAATGGCTTCGGGCATGCAGTCGGTGGCAGTGTTCGGCTGATCAGTCGCGCAGTTCGCCATCGAGGAACGCGGCAACATCTGCCAGTTCCACATCCTTGGCCAGAAATGCCTCACCAATCCTGCGCATCAGCAGGAAGGGCAGGGTGCCGGCATCCATTTTCTTGTCGTGGAGCATATGTCCGGTGAGCGTCTGGCCATCGCAATTGAGGCCCAGATCAGCCAGTTCATAAGGCAATCCGGTTTCGGCGAAATGGGCGGCGATGCGGCTTGCCTCTGCCGCATCCATCAATCCGCGCCGCACCGAATATCGCGCTGCCAGCACCATACCCATGGCGACTCCTTCACCATGCAGCAGGCGATCAGAAAAGCCGGTCTGTGCTTCCAGCGCATGACCAAAGGTGTGACCAAGGTTGAGCAAGGCGCGCACACCGGTAGTCTCGCGCTCATCCTCGGCAACAATCCGCGCCTTGGCGGAAACCGAGGCTGCGATGGCATATTCTCGCGCAGCAGGATTGTCCGCCAGCAGTTCAGCACCATGCGCCTCGCACCAGGCAAAGAATTCGGCGTCACCCAGCAGACCGTATTTGACCACCTCGGCATAGCCTGCGCCCAGTTCGCGCGGCGGCAGTGTATCGAGCGCCTCAGGGTCAGCCAGTACCAGCGCGGGCTGATGGAAAGCGCCGACGAGGTTCTTGCCCGCCGCAGTATTGATCGCTGTCTTGCCGCCGACGCTCGAATCGACTTGCGCCAGCAATGTAGTGGGCAGCTGAATGAAGTTGCAACCGCGTTTCAGTATCGATGCAGCGAAGCCGGTGAGGTCGCCAATCACCCCGCCGCCCAGCGCGAGAATATGGTCATTGCGGTCCACTTCCTCGGCTAGAAGCCAGTCCACCGTGGCGGAAAGCTCAGCCCAGCACTTGGTCTGCTCGCCGGGCGGAAGGATGCGCCAAACCGCCTTGTGCCCGGCGGCAACGAGCGAGGCTTCGACCTTCGCGCCCCAGGCAGCGTGGACGTTAGCGTCGGTGATGATCGGCACACGCCGTTTACGCAGCCTTGGCCCACATTCGTCGGCAACACGGCTGAGCAATCCGGGCTGAACCCGCACTTCATAGGCACGGCCTGCCAAGGCGACCGGGATCACAGCCATGCGTCTATTCCCTTCAGGATATGCGAAACCGTGCGGGTATGTGAAAAGTTGCCGCTCTTGATATGGATCGGAGCCTGTGAATAGAAAGCCATGCGTTCATCCCGCAACCGGCAGAGCGTTTCGCGCGGATCACCCTGCTTTAGCAGCGGACGGTTGCTCTTGCGGCTAACGCGTTCGAGCAGCACATCGATATCAGCATCGAGCCAGACGGTGATGGCATTATCGAGGATGAGCGCGCGGGTTTGGTCCTGGCAAAAAGCCCCGCCGCCTGTGGCAATTACTTTGGGTGTGCTTTCTGAATCGCTGATCAGCCGCGCGATGACGCGGCGCTCGCCATCACGGAAGCCGGATTCGCCGAAACTGTCGAAGATTTCTGGTATCGACATCTGGGCGGCTGTTTCGATCTCCTCGTCGGCATCGATGAAGTGCAGGTGAAGCGCCTGAGCCAGCTTGCGCCCGACGGTGGATTTTCCCACACCCATCATGCCGACCAGCACCACCGGGCGGTGAATCCGCCGGACCAGCGCCTGAATTTCGCCAGAGGACATGGTGAGGTCTTCAAGTTCCATTGCAGGCCAGCCTATAGATGCGATAAGCAAGTGTGCAAGCTTTGGGAAAGGTCGCAGGTGCCCGTGCTAAAACGGATGCAAAACCGGAGAAATTGGGTGCTGATTATACTTTTGGCCCTATTGCCGCTGCTGCTCGTCTATGCTTGGGTCGATGGAGGCCGTGAGGATCTGCGCGAGATTACGCAGAACATTGCCGTTCCGGGAGTTCAACAGTGAAGCGCATGCCTTTTGTAATCAGCGGTTCTTTGCTGCTGAGTTCGGCTCTGGCTTTTGCGCAGCAGGGGCCGGAATCGCTGCTTCCCCCTGGTTTTGACAAGCCCGCCGTGAAGGCACCGCCGCCACGTGCCGCTGATCCTCCGGCAACAACCAGCCCCAGGTCCGCTTCCTCACCGGTTGTTCAGCCGCTGCCAGGCGCCTCCGCGCCGATGGCTGGCTCACCAGCCGCTGGTCCTTCCTTGGAAAGACTGCAAAATCTGACCCCTGAACAGCTCGAGGCCATGCTCAGCAGCAAAAGCCGAGTTGATATGCCGCCCGGTGCGCGCCGCGCGATGAAGCAGGTCGGCATTATCAACGAGGCCGAAAACGGCATGCCGGCCTGGTCGCTCGCCAATCAGCATCCTGCGCTGGTTCGCGCGGTGCTGGCCGGCAACAAGGGGCAGGTCATCTCGCGCTGGGGGCATATCCTGCTGCGCCGCGCGCTGGCTTCGCGGCTTGATGCGCCAAAGGGTATGGGTCCTGCTGAATTCAACGCGCTGCGCACCGCCTTGCTGGTTCGCATGGGAGAAAGCGCTGCGGCACGCGGACTGGCGCAGGACATTGATGTAGGCAATTATAATCCCGCGATGATGCAAGCTGCGATTGATGCTTATGTCGCCACGGGTGATCTCACCGGCACCTGTCCGGCAGTGACCTGGCATGGCGGTCTGCGCAAGGACAAGCAGTGGCAGGTGCTTCAGGCGATCTGCACTTCGTTTTCCAGTGGTGGCACACGCGGCATGGCACAGCTTGACCGTGTTTCGCCCGGTGATGGTATCGAGAAGATTGACCTGATGCTGGCGCAGAAATACGCCGGTGCCGCTGGCCGCGGTCAGCGCGCGGTGACGATCGAGTGGGACGACGTTACAGGCATGACACCGTGGCGTTACGGGCTGACCCTCGCGGTCGGTCTTGAGCCACCCACCAATCTGGTGAGCAAGGCAGGCCCGTGGTTGAGCGCAGCTGCCGCGACAGCACCGATGGCCTCATTCGCCACCCGGGCAGCCGGTTCCGATGTCGCTGGCGCAGCGGGCGTGTTGTCGAGCGCGGCCATGGTCGATCTGTATAGCCAGATTTACGCGCTTGGCGGCACTGGCGAATGGACGGACCGTGCCGTGCAATTGCAGGCGGCCTATCTTGCCACAGATCCGGCTGACCGGCTGAATGCGATCAAGGCGCTGTGGGGTGATGGTTCTGATCCGGCGCAATATTATTCGCGCCAGGTGCTCACCGCCTATGCCGCCGCGCGGTTGCCGGTAACGGCGGAATATGCAGCAGATGCGGCCGGGCTGATTGCGTCGATGCTGGCTGCCGGGCTTGATGAAAATGCCCTGAAATGGGGTTCAGTCGCCCCCAATGGTAGCGAGGCCTGGGCTCTGCTCGCGCTGGCACAGCCCGCCCGCAGCAGTGCTGTCAGCAGTGATCAGATCGACAGCTTTCATGATGAAGATGGCAGTATTGATCAGCGCAAAACACGTTTTCTGGTCGCTGGATTGGCAGGGCTTGGCCGTCTCCCGGTCAACTCGGCCAACGAACTTGCAGGAAAATATGGCTTTGAATTTGGTCAGACATCGCGCTGGACCCGGTTGATCGACGGCGCTGCTGAAGTGGGCAATCCGGAACTGGTTGCGCTGCTGGCCGGGCTTGGCATGCAAGGGTCGGGCTGGGACAAGATGACCGCGCGTAACCTCTATCACATCGTTGCGGCGTTGAGCCGTGTCGGGCTTGCTGACGAAGCGCGGATGATAGCTGCCGAAGCCGTGGCGCGGGGTTGACCGCTACGGACGCCATCGATGCCTTTCTGGTGATGCTGGCCGCAGAGCGCGGCGCGGCTGCCAATACCATTGCGGCCTATCGCCGTGATCTGGCAGGCGCTGGAAAGATTGTCGGTGATCTGGTGGCGGCAGAGGCTGAACAGCTTGGCAGGCTGGGGAGCGCCTGGTCAGCACTTGCTCCGTCAAGTCTGGCGCGAAAATGTTCGGTTCTGCGTCAGTTTTATGCGTTTTTGCAGGATGAAGGCTTGCGTAAGGACGATCCTTCGCCCGCCTTGCCCCGTCCGCGCACCCGCCGACCGCTGCCGCGCCTGCTCTCGCACGATGAGGTCGACAAGCTGTTCAGACGCGCCGCTGATGAAGCAGATTCAGGCCTGCCAGCTGCGGTTCGGATGCTGGCTCTGGTCGAACTGCTCTATGGTTCGGGGTTACGTGCGACTGAACTGGTCTCACTCCCCCTCAATGCCGTTCCGCGTGATGCGCCATTCCTGCATGTCACCGGCAAAGGTGGCCAGCAGCGTCTGGTTCCGGTGAGCACTCGGGCAAAAGCAGCACTCGCTCTCTGGCTCGCAGTGCGGCCTGCTGGCGGAAAGCATCTGTTTCCGTCGCGTGGTAAAACCGGCCACCTTACCCGGGTGCGTCTGTTTCAGCTGTTGCGCGAACTGGCGGGAAGGGCTGATATCGCACCCGAAAAGGTCTCTCCCCACGTGTTGCGCCACGCCTTTGCCACGCACCTGCTGGAGGGAGGGGCTGACCTGCGTGTGTTGCAGACGCTGCTTGGTCATGCTGACATCGCCACCACCCAGATCTACACCCATGTCGATGCGGCAAGGCTGGTTGAACTGGTCAATGCGCGCCATCCGCTCGCCACATCACCTATTATGGCTGCACCAGCCCTTGCCGCGCAACGCAGTGGCGATTAGAGGCTCATCATGGTTTCGTTCCTAGAATTTGAAAAGTCGCTGGCTGCTCTGGAAGCCCGCATTTCAGAACTGCGCGCCACAGCCACCAGTGGTGAACTTGATCTGACCTCGGACGTTGCCAGGCTGGAGAAGAAAAGCGCCGACCTGCTGGCAAGCACTTATGCGGCTCTGACCCCCTGGCAGAAAACGCAGGTTGCGCGCCATCCGCAGCGGCCGCATTTTCTTGATTATGTGCGCCTAGCCTTCACCGATTTCATCCCGCTTGGCGGGGATCGTCATTTCGGCGAGGATGAGGCGATAATCGGCGGATTTGCGCGGCTTGGTGATCGGCGCGTGATGTTGATCGGGCACGAAAAAGGCCATGATACGCAAAGCCGTATCCGTCACAATTTTGGCATGGGAAAGCCCGAAGGCTATCGCAAGGCTATACGCCTGATGGAACTGGCCAGCCGGTTCGGCATTCCGGTGGTAACGCTGGTTGATACCTCGGGAGCATTCCCTGGTGTCGAGGCGGAAGAGCGCGGTCAGGCAGAAGCCATAGCCCGTTCGACCGAGGCCTGCCTGGCACTTGCCGTGCCGATGGTTGCGGTCGTCGTCGGAGAGGGCGGATCGGGCGGTGCGGTGGCGCTGGCCAGTGCCGAGCGGGTGTTGATGCTCGAACATGCAGTCTATTCGGTGATTTCGCCCGAAGGGGCATCGTCAATCCTGTGGCGCACCGCTGATAAAGCGCCCGATGCTGCCGAGGCCATGAAGGTCACCGCGCAACAGCTGTTGCAGCTCAAGGTGATAGACCGCATCGTTGCTGAGCCGGTCGGCGGCGCGCATCGCGATCCCGCGGCGATGGCCATCGCGCTGGCCAAGGCGCTTGCCGAGGAGATCGACACGCTTTCGAAATTCTCTGCCGAAAAGATACTCAGCATTCGTGAGGAACGCTTTCTGCGCATCGGCCGGACTTGACGTCCACACGCTGAGCGGGAACGATCAATCCCGGTCGCAGTTATAAACCTTCACGAAGGTGGCATTGGCTGCAAATCTGGAGGAGCCCGTTTCATGAAACCTTTTTACCATAAGCAGCTGTTGCCCGTGCTGGGCGCCAGCCTGATCGCGCTATCGTGCGCACCGGCGGTGGCGCAGACCGTCCAGTCCGTCAGTCAAGCGGACAAAGTAGAAGGTGCCAAGGCCCATCCCCAACTGGTCGAGGAATTCGGCGGGGCCGTAACTGGCTCGCAGGCCGCCTATGTTGAGGCGGTGGGCAAGAATATCGTCATGCAATCAGGGCTGGCCAACGCCAAATCGGATGTCACGGTAACCCTGCTCAACTCTCCGGTAAACAACGCCTTCGCCATTCCGGGCGGCTATGTTTACGTCACCCGCGAACTTGTCGCGCTGATGAACAATGAGGCCGAATTGAGCGGTGTGCTGGGCCATGAATGGGGCCATGTTGCGGCGCTGCATGGCAAGAAACGTCAGTCTGCGGCGCAGACAAATGCGATTATTGGCGTGCTGGGCTCGGTGCTTTCAGGGGTTGTGCTGGGCAACAATGCTCTGGGAAAACTTGGGCAGAGTGTCTTCAGTCAAGGATCGCAACTGCTCACTCTCAAATATTCGCGCAAGCAGGAAACTGAGGCGGACAATCTCGGCATCGAGTATCTTCGCCGTGCCGGTTAT
This sequence comes from Novosphingobium sp., assembly GCA_031429135.1. Classification (GTDB taxonomy): domain Bacteria; phylum Pseudomonadota; class Alphaproteobacteria; order Sphingomonadales; family Sphingomonadaceae; genus Novosphingobium. The sequence continues at coordinate 6,483 of JANOYZ010000085.1, forward strand.
GATCCGCGCGCGATGAGTTCGGTGTTGCAGACCCTGGCCAATCAGAATGCGCTGGAGGCGCGGTTGCAGGGTGCTTCCGCCACGCGCGTTCCGGAATGGGCGTCAACCCATCCAGCTGACGGGCCGCGCATCAAGGCGGCTCTGGTAAGGGCAGGCGCACCAGGCAAGGGCGTGATCAACCGCGACAAGTTCCTTTCCGGGATAGGCGGCATCATGTTTGGTGATGATCCGAAGCAGGGCATGATCGAAGGGCGAAAATTCACCCATCCTGACATGCGCTTCAGCTTTGAGGCACCACAGGGGTATTATCTGGTCAACGGCACACGGGCCGTGGTTATTGGTGGGCAATCCGGCAAAGGTGAACTCAGCATGGGTGCCTATGATGGCAACATGGACAGCTACATCCAGGCCGTTTTCGCCAAACTGACGCCGCAGGGACAGACTGCGGTAAGGCCCGAAGCGATCAAGCGCACAACGATCAATGGCATTCCTTCGGCCTATGGCGCGTCGCAAGTTGCCTCTGGCAATGGCACGGTGGACGTCGTTGTCTTCGCCTATGAACTGGCCAGCAATCAGGCGGTGCATTTCCTGACGATTACCCAGGCGGGCGGGGCAGCCTCGTTTGATTCGATGTTTGGTTCAATGCGCCGGATCAGCGCAAGCGAAGCCACGGCTATCAGGCCGCGCAAGCTGGCGGTGGTTACTGTCAAGAAGGGCGACACGCTGCAATCGCTGTCGGCGCGGATGGCCTATACTGATAATCAGATGGACCGCTTTCTGGTGCTGAATGCTTTGTCCTCGACAAGCACTTTGCTGGCAGGCCAGAAGGTCAAGCTGGTCACATTCTGAGGGTATTGGGCATAGCGGAAGGGCGGCGAATTGCTTCGCCGCCCTTCAAATTTTCTAGAAGTTTCTGCTATTAAGCTGAGGCAGTGTTAGCCGCGCTCATGCCCGAAGATGTCTTCGAGAATGTTTCATTCAGCTGTGTACCAAGGCCGCCAACGGTGGTCATGATAGCAACTGCGATAAGTGCCGCAATAAGACCATATTCGATCGCGGTGGCACCAGCCTCGTCACGAATGAGATTTTTGACGAACGTCATATTTAGCCCCCTTCTGGAGATTTCTGTTGATGCTACTTTCCGGGCCACCGGAAATGCAGATATTTTTTTAACCGCTAATAGTTAATAATTAAATTATCAAAGCAGATACTGGAAATTAAGCATATTCCACTGAATTTGCGTTGATTTTTGATAATTTATACTGTGCCAGTGTGCCAACGAAAAGGGCGGCGGGTTTCCCCGCCGCCCTTCAAAATAAGCAGAATC
>JANOYZ010000086.1:0-17771 GCA_031429135.1 Novosphingobium sp.
CACGACATGTTCTTCATCGCCTGCGAACTGGCCGCATCGCTGCTGCTCAGCGGCCAGTATGATGAGGCATTGCTCCACGCCGAACATGCGATGAGCCGCCGCGCGGCGTACTGGTTTGCCCATGTCGTCAAGATCAATGCGCTGGTGCGGCTTGATCGCCAGCCTGAAGCCAGGGCGGCGCTGGCCGAACTGATGGCAGCCAAGAGCGATTTCACCCACGCGTTCATCGATTGGCAGCCCTATGTCGATCCGCGCAACAACCAGTTTCTCAAAGACGGTTTGAACCTCGCCGCGCTGTAACACGACTACGCGCAACAGGAGACATGCGCAGATGCCGAGGGTGAAATATTTCGATGGGATCAAGGTCGCGCAAGCCGCACCGGCAAACGGCCAGCGCCAGAGGCTCGAACCCTTCGATTTTACCCTGCTTGGTGAAAAATCCCGGTTGGGCCAGTGGAAAGCGGCGCTATCTCTGCGCTTGCTGAACCCGCTCTATGCGCTGTCGCGCCGCTTCAGACCGATCATGCCTCTGGCGGGTTTCACCCATGTCACCGGCGCGGCGCAAGTGCGCGAGGTCTTGCTGCGGTCCGCCGATTTCATCGTACCATTCGGTCCCGAAATGGCCGAGCTGGGTGATGGTACCACCTTCATGCTCGGGCTGGACGGCGCTGAGCATGACCGGCTGCGCGGCATTCTGGCCAAAACCATGGTGCCGGGTGATGCCGGTGGCTTCGCGGCCATGTCGGCTGAGTTCACCGAGGCTCTGCTCGCCAACAGCACCGGACGCATCGATGTTGTCGGCGATCTGTTCAAGCGGGTGCCCAGCGAAATCTGCCTGCGCTGGTTCGGCTTCGCTTGCGAGGATATCGATGCTTTCGGGGATTGGACCCTGGCGGTATCCGCCCTGCTGTTCGGCGATCCTTATGGCAAGCCCGAGATGCGCGAAACCGCTCTAAACGGTGCGAAACGATTGCTGATCGTCATCGATGAGGCGGTTCGCCAGGCGCGGCGGCATGTGCAGGCCGGGCACCTGAAAGCTGGTCAGGGTGAAACACTGGTCGAGCGGCTGGTGCTGCTGGCCCCCGAGACCGGACTCACCCACGGCGAGCTTCGCGCGATGCTGCTGGGCATGGCAGCGGGCTTTGTCCCCACCAACACGCTGGCGGCCAGCCGCATGCTCGAAGTCCTGCTGGCGCGGCCCGATGCCATGTCAATGGCCCGCAAGGCCGCGACAAGCGGTGATCAGGCGGCGATGCGCCGGATCGTGCTCGAGGCTGGCAGGCTCAGCCCGGCGCTGTCGCCAGGTCAGTGGCGCTATTGCCCCCGCGATACCACGATCGATGTGAATGGCCACGAGGTGCCGATCAAGGCCGGGACCACGCTGCTCGCCTCGACCATGTCGGCGATGCGCGATGCCAAGGCAGTGACCGATCCGATGCGCTTCTGGCCTGATCGCACAGGTGCCAATGGGGAGTGGCAGGAGCCCGATATGGTCTTCGGCTTCGGCGCGCATGATTGCATCGGCAAGCAGCTCGCGCTGTCACAGATCACCGCGCTGTTCACCGTGCTGCTGCGCCAGAAAGGCCTGGCCCGCGCGTCCGGCAAGGCGGGGCGAATGCAGTGGACCGGTGCATTCCCGCGCCACCTCGATATGACTTTCACCACCCCGGCATCGCAACAAGCGATGTTTCTGGTCATCGCCCCGGTTACGACGGGAGCGACCAAGGCCAAGGTCGATGCGATGATTGCTGAACTGGGCCACCCCGCCGCAGCAGCGATCCGCGCGGCGCTGGACGCCACCAAACTTGTCCGTTTCGCCTCACTGAGCACAATCGATAGCGAGAACAGGCTCGATCTTGTGCTGGAACTGACCGTCGATGGCACGATTCCCGGCGCAGTGGATGCGATTGCTGCCGAGGCCGAGGCCTTGCTGCGCCCGGTGTTCAGCTTCTGCGGTCTGAGCGAGACGGCAGACTTGCGCGCCTTCATGCAGGATCATGTCGTCACATTGCACGGCAGGCTGTGGGGTGCGACCGGGCTTGATTATAACGGTACCGGTGAATTTCCCATTGCCGGGATCGACCGGCAGGCGGAATTCGCCCGCTTTGCCGAAAATGTGCTCAGCGATTTTCTTGGCCATGAAGCCGGACGCGGCAGTCATCCCATGCGCGCGCTGGATCACCTGCGCCGCATCCTCGCACAAGACAGAATTCTCGCGCGGGGCGGCACTGACCGGCAGCGCGCCCTGATGAGCGAGGCGGCCAAATGCAAATATGATGCCTTCGCGATGAAACCTTCGCAGTCCCGCCTGAAGATGACCAGCTTCCGCCCGATCTCCCGGTGGCAGGCTTTCTCCCGGTTCCTGAATTCACGCGACGGCGCTTTGCTGTGGGGGCCGGTGCTGGTCTTGGCGATCCTGTTTGGCCTTTGGTTTCGCAGTGTCATGGTGCCATCCGCCAGCCTGATCCGGGATGTCATGGTAGTGGTGTTGCAGACCCTGCTGGCGACTGCGGCAATGACCGCAGCCGTGCCGGTGGCCTTCTTCGCCGCGATCCGCCGCGCGGAAAAACGTGAATGGGTAGATAATTCCCAGGCCAGTCTCGATCACGTCGCTGCCATTGGGAATATCGACGACGCGCCGGGATATGCCCAGAACCATGTCATGGCGGTGAGCAGTCTCAAGCCGGGCTGGCTGAGGGTCTTTGCCAATGCCTTTGCCCTCTGGGGGGTCCGGATGGTGATCACCTATTTCTTCAGGCCGAGCTTCATCATCAATATGGGGACGATCCATTCGGCGCGCTGGTGGCGGCTTCCGGGTAGCCGCAGGATGGTCTTCTTTGCCAATTATGACGGCAGCTGGGAAAGCTATCTCGAAGATTTCATCACCCGCGCCCACCCCGGACAATCGGCGACATGGAGCAATTGGGAGGGCTTTCCGCCAACCCGCTTCCTGATTTATGACGGTGCCAGGGATGGTGACCGGTTCAAGCGGTGGGAGCGCACCGTACAACGCTCGGCACCGTTCTGGTACACCCGTTTCCCGATGCTGACGACCGACCAGATCCGCAACAATGCACTGATCCATTCCGGTGTCGCCCGCGCGCAATCACAGGATGATGCCGAAGAATGGCTGCGATGCTTCGGCTCGATGCCGCGTCTCGAAAACCGCATTGAAAGCGATGAAGTGCAGGCGCTGGTGTTCAGCGGGCTGGGGCGGCTGAAATATTCGGCCAGCCTTGCCGTGCAGCTGCCGCCGCCAGGCGCTGCCCTGGGTGAATGGCTAAGCTGGCTGCGCGGCGAGGTGCTGGCTATCGACGGGCAGAGCGATGCGGTTGATGTTGACGGCCTGGTCAATCAAGGTGTGCTGGTGCAGAACTTTGCTGCTGACGGCCTGCCCACCGGCTATTCGCTGGCACATTCGCTCACCATTACCTTTGGCGATCGCCCGATTGTCGGCGATGCTTCGGCTTATGACAATTCGCCAACCCCGCTCGATGCGTCTGACCTGTCCCGCAGGCCGGATGCGGCGCGGCAGGCCGATGCCCGGCGGATGCGCCGCAGGGCGGTGTTTCTTGCCTGCTCGGCGGCGGGTCTGGCGAAGTTCCCCACGCCATACAGCGGGTTTGCCGACCTGACTGAAACCTTCCCGCCTGCGTTCCGGCTGGGCATGGCCCAGCGTTGGCGCATTCTGGGTGATATTGATCTGAGCGATAGTGATCAGATAAAAGCCAAGCACTTGCGTTGGAGTGATGATCCACAGGCAGATTGCACAGCTGAGGCGGTGCTGATGGTCTATGCGGAAAGCCCGGATGATCTGGCCACTGTTGTGCAGATTCATAGCGCGCTGCTGGCCAATCATGGCGGCCGGATCATCCAGCAGACCGATTGTGCTCCGGCGCGGATCAAGCACAGCGAAGATCAGCATGATTTCGAACATTTCGGCTACCGTGATGGCATCGCCCAGCCCGTGATCCGCGGCACGACGCGCTTTTCGCAGACTGTCCCGACGCGCGATGTCGTCGAGCCTGGCGAATTCATTATCGGTTATGTCAACGGACAGGGCTATTTTCCGGGGTCATCGCTGCTCCCCCCCGAGGCCGATGTCGGGCGCAGCCTGCCGCAACTTTCGGTAGCCGATCTGGGCCGCTATCCTGATTTTGACCGAGCACCCAACGGGCAGGCAATGCGCGATTTTGGCCGCAACGGCAGCTTCATGGTGGTCCGCGAACTGGCGCAGGAAGTTGAGAAGTTTGAGGCGTTCGTCTCCCGCAAGGTGGAGGAGCTCAATGGCAATGCCGTTGCCGCCGATGGCCAGCAGACTGCCTATCGCGATCTCTACAAGCTGATCGGGCAGCATCCCGACAAGGACTGGGTCAAGGCCAAGCTGATGGGGCGCTGGCCCAACGGCCGCCCGCTGGTCGGCAATCCGGTCAATCTGCCCAGTCTGCCATCAGATCATCCCGATGCCGCCGCCTGCCGAGCCGCCGAGAGCGAGAACGATTTTACTTATGGCCGTGATGATCCGCAAGGGCTGGCCTGCCCTTTCGGGGCGCATATCCGCCGGACCAATCCGCGCGACAGCAAGCAGCCCGGAGACCTGAAAGAGCAGGTCATCAGCAATCGCCACCGCCTGCTGCGCCGGGGCCGGACCTATACCCGGACGGGTGCAGACGGGACCGCCGAAAAAGGTCTGCTGTTCGTCAGTCTGTGCAGCGATCTGGCGCGCCAGTTCGAATTCGTACAGCAGTTATGGGCCAATTCTGCGGGCTTCCACGGCTTGACGCAGGAGCCCGATCCGATCTTCGGCAGTGATGTTCCCGATCCGGTGACCGGCTGTCCGCTGGAGCGCAGCTTTTCGATACCGACGGCTGCCGGACCGATCCGGCTGACCGGAATGGAGAACTTTGTCGAGGTCAGGGCGGGCGGTTACTTCTTCCTGCCCAGCCGCTCGGCGCTGAGCTACCTCACCGCGCTTTCGCTGCGAGCAGGTGAGATCGGGCAATGAACCGCGCGGCTGGTGCCAGCGACTATGGGCAGACACACAGCACGGCAGGATTGTCCCCATGACCACAACCGATGATCTTGACGACCTGGAACTTCTGCTGCCGTTTTATGTCAATGGCACGTTATCGCTGGGTGAACGCGCCCGGATCGAAGCCGCACTGGCCGATAGCGCATATCTGCGCCAGCAGTTGAACGCGGTGCAACATCTGTCCATAGTGGTGAAGCAAGGAGGCGAGGCGATGGTTGCCGGTGCGAGCGATCCTGAAAAGCGCCTGGAACGGCTGAGCGCGCGACTTGACGATCTTGCCCCGCAATCGCCCGATGCTGACGTCCAAGTTTTCAACGACACCCCGCCCCGGCTCAGCGACCTGCTCGGCTATCTGAACCCGGCACGCTGGCACCCGGCGGTTTCGCTGGCGCTGGCGCTCGCGGTGCTGGCGCAGACGGTGTTTATCTGGTCACGGCCGAGCGAGCAAAGCTATCAGACCGTATCGGGCGATGATGAGCAAGTGCTGGCCACTGCATCACAGCTGATCGTGCGGCTGAAACCACAGGCTCAGTGGGAGCAGGTCGAAGCACTGCTGTCCGCGCATTCGCTGACCATCATTTCCGGACCCAGCGAGGGTCGGATTACCGTGCGGCTGGATAACCCCGATGCTGATGTCAAGGTGGTGCGCGAAAAGCTGCGCCAATCGCCCGATGTGGCCTTTGCCGACTTGCTGAAATGAGGTGGCTGCAAGCGGCGGCTGCCGGTCTGGCCCTGGCCACCACTTCGGCTGCGGCGCAGCGCATCGATGGACCGGCCCCACCAAATCCGCGCGATAATCCGCGCCAGAATCCCAGCGGTATCGGCGGTATCGGTATAGGCCTGAACCTCAATCTCGGCAAGAAGAAGCCAAAGGCACCCAAGGCTGAACCCCTTGAAATGCGCGATGCCGATATTGCCTATCGGCTGGAAGACCAGCTGATCTTTGTCATCACCGGGACCAGCGCCGATGCCGCGCGGATTGCGCGGGTTGCGCGGGTGACTGTGATCGAATTCACGCCTATCGAGGCGCTCGGTCAGGCGATGGTCGTCGCCGGACTGCTGCCGGGCGATAATGTCGATGCCGCCATGGCACGGATGCAGGCGGTCAAGGGAGTCGCCTGGGCCCAGCCCAATTTCCAGTTCCAGCCGCTTGGTGGAGCCATGCCCAAACGCTTTACCCTGATGGGCATCACCCGCCCTGCACAGATGCGCGTCAGCGGCACCATTGCCATGATCGACACACCGATAGAACTCAGCAATCCGGCCTTGCGCGGGGCAACCGTTACCCAGGCGATCTATGGCACATCAACCCAACCGGCGATGCACGGCACCGCCATCGCCTCGCTGCTGGTTGGCGGCGGTGAGGTGAATGGCTTGGCACAAGGTGCGCGGCTGATCAGCCTTGCCGCCTTCGATCCGGGCAAATCCGCCCACGGCCTGTCGCAGACCCGTTATGTGGTGAAAGCCATGGACGCCGCGTGGCGGCTCCGCCCGGATGTGCTCAACCTCTCGTTCGGCGGGCGCGATGATCGGCTGCTTGGCGCGCTGCTCGCCAAGATGGACCAGCGCGGCATCTGTATCGCAGCGGCAGCGGGCAATGGCGGCCCGAACAGCGCCGTGCTGTTTCCCGCCCGCCATCCCGCCGTGCTGGCAGTAACCGCATCGGACGAAAAACTGCGCGGCTACAGCCATGCCGCGCGCGGGCCAGAGATCGACGTCACTGGTGTGGGCGTCGGCCTGCTCGCCAATGTCCCCGGTGGTTACCGTCAGGTATCCGGCACCAGCTTTGCCACCGCAATCATCTCAGGCGCACTGCTGCGGATGCCAGAATGCGCCGAGCGGCACGATCCGGCAGCGATGCGGCGGCAGGTGGCGAGCCAGGCGCAGGATATGGGTACGCCGGGGCCTGATCCGGTGTTCGGGGCCGGGTTGTTCCGGCTGGGCGGGGTTGGGAAGAAATAGACTCTTTGACCACCCGCCTTCCAAGCCTGGAATGGGTGGGTATATCTACAATGCCCCTGCCCCCATCGGAACTGTAAAGACAACGGTTATCCCGATCAACGCCGCTGGACTGGCGAATATGAACGCCAGCAACCGGCTCAGCCTTCATGTACAAGATGATTCTGCTGTTACCAGTGCGGTCTTGTCCATATCGAGTTGCTGCATCGGCAGGGAATAATAGCGGTCTTCCAGATTAGCCGGAGGCATGCATCAACATGTCGCCGGTCCAGCTGCATCTTCCCCTTACCACTCGTCCACAACTTAATGTCCCTGCAAGGCTCGCGCGATGTTGATCCGGTTTCGCTGTTGAATGAAGCCGACGAGGGCCGCGCCTCAATTCGGGCGGCGTCTTCCCCGGCATCGCCCGATTTTGCAGCTTCAGCGCCAGTCGCTCAATACCGCCCCCACACAAACTTGCTCGACAGCGCAAAATTCCACACCGAGCCCAGCACGATGCCGATCACGGCGGCGGCGAAGGGGTGGAAGCCCATCCGCAGCAGGGCTGCGGCGGCGCCGATATTGGTCAGCAGGCCGAGCGAGCAGGTGACGGCAAATTGGGCCCAGCCGCGCATCAGCGGGACAAAGCCGCGCAGCCGTTTGTCCGAATAGGTCAGTTCATTATTCAGCACGAAGTTGAATGACATTGCCGCCACCGCAGCGATGGTATTGGCGGCGATGAAGCTGGTTTCCTTGGGCCAGTGGCCATAGATGAACTCCTCGCCAAAGATCGCCTTCTGCACCAGCCACAGCACGCCCAGCTGGACGAACACACCCATCGCACCGACCGTGCCGAACAGGGCAAAGCGGGTCGGAATGATGCGGCCCAGCCACTTGTCGTAAAGCCCGACGAGGAATTCGAACACCACCGTCTGGTCAAGCTTGCTTTCACCCTCGGCGCGCGCGGCGAAGTTGAGCGGGAATTCCTTGACCCGCAGCGGTGCATCCACCGTCGCCAGGATATCAAGCAGGATCTTGAAACCGACGCCCGAAAGCCGGTGCGCGTCTGCGCGCAGCAATTCCGCGCGCAGCATGAAATAGCCGCTCATCGGATCGGAAAGCTGGACGCCGGTTACCTTGTTGGCGATGCGGTTGGCGATGCCCGATGCCTTGACCCGGTCTGGCCGGCCCCATGCTTCGGTACTGGCACCTTCGGCAAAACGCGAGGCATAGGCGACATCATAGTCACCGCTGTTCACCGCGCCGAGCATCTGCGGCAGCAAAGCCGGATCGTGCTGGTGATCGGCGTCCATCACCGCGACGACCGGCGCAGCGGTGGAGCACATGCCCTCGATCGCCGCCGAGGCTAGCCCGCGCCGCCCGAACCGCTGGATCACGCGAACATGCGGATTGCCGAGCGCCAGCCGGCGCGCCTCGTCCGCCGTGCCATCGGGGCTGTTGTCGTCAACGATGACCACTTCCCAGGCCACGCCCTGCAGCGCGGCATCCAGCCGGTCAATCATCGTCGCAATGTTCTTCCGTTCGTTGAAGGTCGGAAGCACCACAGCGAGTTCAAGGGTTTGTTCAGCAGTCATACCTGCCTTGTCGCTTTCGTTTTCTGTCTTGTCCATGCTCAAGCAAGCCTTACTTCACAGCCGCGCCAACACGGCACCGCCGATGGCCCGCGTGCCGTCACGGCCACCCAGATCGCCGCCGCGAACGCCATCCGCCAGCGCGAGGGCCACCGCCGCCTCGATCCTCTGGGCGGGAGCTTCCATGCCGAAGCTGTGGCGCAGCAGCATCGCGGCGGAAAGGATCGTTGCCATCGGGTTGGCCTTGTCCTGCCCGGCGATATCGGGGGCAGAACCGTGGATTGGCTCATACAGTCCTTTAGTGCCTTCAGCCAATGCCGCAGAAGCCAGCAGGCCGATGGAACCGACGCACATGCTCGCCTGATCAGACAGAATATCGCCAAACAGATTGCCGGTGACAATCACATCGAACTGGCCGGGGTTCTTCACCAGCTGCATCGCGGCATTATCGACATACATGTGGCTGAGCGCGACATCGGGATATTCGGCCGAAACCTCGATCACCACGTCGCGCCAAAGTTGCGATGTTTCGAGGACATTGGCCTTGTCAACCGAGCACAGCTGCTTGCGGCGGCCCTGTGCAGCCTTGAAGCCGACATGGGCGATGCGGCGCACTTCGTCTTCGGCGTAGGACATCATGTCCCAACCCTGACGGCGGCCATCGGGCAGCACTTTCATGCCCTTTTCGCCGAAATAGACATCGCCGTTGAGCTCGCGAATGATCAGCAGATCGATCTGCGCGGCAATTTCAGGCCGCAGCGATGACAGGTCTTCCAGCCCCTTGAACAGGGTTGCCGGGCGCAGATTGGCGAACAGCCCCAGCTCCTTGCGCAGGCCAAGGATCGCCTGTTCGGGGCGCAGATGCCGCTCCAGATTGTCGCACTCGAAATCACCGACCGCGCCGAACAGGATAGCGTCTGCCGCATGGGCAATTGCCAGTGTGGCGGGAGGCAGCGGATGGCCGTGTTTGCGCCAGGCCGCACCGCCGACATCGCCTTCGCTCAGCTCCAGCTCCGGCAGATCCAGCGCTTTCAGCACCCGCACCGCCTCAGCTGTCACTTCAGGACCGATGCCGTCACCGGCAAATACCGCGATCTTCATGTTGCTTACGCTTACCCCATTCTGCCCAGCCGCTCCCGCAGGATGGCGCGCGCCGCCATAACATCGGCGCGGCGATCAGCAAGCGGATAGCGCGCAATTCTGGGGCCAAGGCTGTCCAGCATCGCCAGCACGCCGGGAAAATCATCGGGATCGGGGCGAATTTCGGAGACCCCATAACCCAGTTCGCGCAGCAGCAGTGCTTCATAGCCCGCCAGCGCCGCCGCCCAGCCGCGCGCCGAAGGGGCATGGCACACCGCATCAAGCAGCGCGCCCAGCGCCGCGTAGAGCGAAGGGAAAGCATGGCGCTCTGCCAAGGAATTGGCGGTAAGCGCGGTCGCCCATTCGATAGCGGCAGCAGCCAGCGGCTCACCCAGCCACGGCCCCCGGCTTTCGAGCAGTTCCACTTTGGCTGAGGGCAACTGACTGTCAGAGCGTGCGAACAATTCGGCGGCGACCCGGTTCCCCGGAATCAGCACAGGCCGCAATGTCCGCCCCCGCCCGCCAGCAACATAGCCACCGAGCAGGCCGTGATGTTCGGTCAGCAGACGCACGATCACCCCGGTCTCGCCGTGGTGTCGGGCGGCGCAGACAATGGCCGGGGCGCTCAATTGCAGCATGGAGGCGGTGTGGAGCTTCCCGATGAAGCTGGCAAGAAATTGGGTTCGCGCGGGAGGCGCGAATACCTTACTTCTTCGCCTTGGCGCTCAACGCAGCCTCAAGCGCATCAACCCGCGCCTTCAGCACTTCGTTCTCATCACGCGCCTTGGCGGCCATGTCCTTGACCGCGTCGAATTCCTCGCGGGAAACGAAATCGACATCGCCCATCGTTTCCTTGAACCGCTCACGCGCGGCATCGCGCGCCTCGCGGCCCATGCCGGCCATTGTGCCAGCGGCGCTGTTCATCAGCTTGACGAAATCGGCGATCAAGGGGTTTTCACTTTGCATTGTGCCTAGATGGGGCAGGCTGGGTCTGGCTTCAAGGCCCGAGTTCGATGCGTACATTCGACGTCGGGCGGCCATCGGCACCGGGATTGGCCTGAATAAATTGCCAGTTGAGCACTGTCGCAAAGCAGACCCAGGCCAGATAGGGCAGCAGCAACAGTCCGGCGCGACTTCTGACACGATAAAACAATATGACCATCACCAAAACCGCCAGATCGAGCGCGATCAGGATATACAGCGCCCGGCTCATCAGATGCATGCCGAAGAAGGTGGGCGACCAGGCCAGATTGAGCAGAAATTGCAGCGCAAAAACGCCAATCGCCGCCCAGCGCCCCCTTGCGCCATAGGCCGCGACAATCATCGCCAGCGCAAAGCCCATCATCACATAGAGAATCGACCAGACGATGCCAAAGGCAGCTGGCGGCGGGTAGATCGATGGTTTGATCAAGCCAGCAAACCAGCTGTTCGTTGGTCCGCTATTGGCTATGGCACCCGACAGGAAGCCGAGGAGCAGCACCAACGGAACCAGCACCAGTGCCCAGCGCAAGTAGGATGCCCGCAACTGGCCGGGAGAAGCTAGAAAGTTCATACCTGTGGCGACCCGTTCATTTTTCAGATTCTGGCATTTTTTACTGATTCTGGCTTCTGCTGATTCGGTTAGACATTCTCTCAAACGATACTGGCGGGCCGAACTGGCTCTGGCAACGGTCTGGCGCAATTCAGGATTGCCGAATTGGCACAGTGCGGCAATGCGCTCTGCACATGCGGCCAGTGGAAGCTCTCAATATCAGCATTTCATTCCGGTTCAATTCCGATCCCAACAGCAGCCGTTGACATGCACCATATAATGTGCCTTTACTTGGCTATTGATCGTGCTGCTGGTAATATACACGGTCAGTCCAGTGTCAGAAATGACATGGGGTCCACTCGCTGTTCAAGGGATACCAATCATGCGCAAGATCGTCCCCGACTTCGCCTCATTTCAATCTACTGGAGAAATGAATGTCCCAAGATCCAGACCGGCCAGATTCGGTTAAAAACTGGACCTATATCTATGATTTTCTGAATGTATTTAAGTCTAAGAATACCTATCAAGACTGGCTTCATGTTCTAACAGAGATCAAGCTAGCCATGCGTTCAGCGCCTTCGTATCCCGAACTGACTTTCGTGGCGAAGGATGCTCTTCATTTTGAGATCGACTTTCCGGATGGCCGGTTGGTTGTGATCGAATTCGAGATGGATAAGCGTGGCCGGATCGAGCCAGTTATGGGAGGTTCCAATCAGGATTGATGTGTGCCCCAAAAAAAACCTGCCAAATGCACTTCCAACGGCAAACCGGAATTTGCCAATTTTGATGATTATCTTCGCTCTGAAGGCGTTAAGCATATTGTCGATATTGCGGTTGAGAAGCGCCTTATCGCGAGAGAAATTCTTGGAATTCTCTCAGAACGCAAGATGAGCAAGGCCGCTCTTGCGCGTCAGGTTGGCACCAGCCGGACGCAAATTGATCGTGTTCTTGATCCGGATGATCGCAATATTACGCTGGAGACATTAAAGCGTGTTGCCGAAGTGCTCGGGAAAAGGCTTCAATTCAGTTTCGTTGATATCTGATCACCTCCGCCACGCCGAAATCAGGAATTCGACATTGCCTTCCGGGCCGGTGATCGGGCTTTGGGTAATCCCTTGTATCGTCCAGTCTTGCGCAGTCAGCCAGTCGCTAACCTCGGTGCAAACCCGCTCGTGCAGCGCCGGATCGCGCACCACCCCGCCCTTGCCAACCTCGCCGCGCCCCACCTCGAACTGCGGCTTGATCAATGCGACAAGGCGGCACTGCTTTGCAGCAAGCCGCAAGGGAACGTCCAGCACCTTGGCCAACCCGATGAAGCTGGCATCGCAGACCACCCAGTTGCATGGCGCATCGATCTGCTCTGGGGTTAAAATGCGGGCGCTGGTCTGCTCCAGCACGGTAACGCGGGCGTCCTGACGCAGTTTCCACGCCAGCTGATTGGTGCCGGAATCGACCGCAAACACGCGAAGCGCGCCCTTGGAAAGCAGTACATCGGTAAAACCGCCGGTCGAGCTGCCGATATCCATCGCCGCGGCACCCGCCGGATCAAGCCCGAAATGGTCGATGGCATGGGCCAGCTTCACCCCCCCGCGCGAGACCCAGGGATGATCGCGCCCGCGCACTTCGAGCGGCGCATCGCCGGGCAGCGTCTGCCCCGATTTGGCAATCTTGCTCTCGCCGCTGAACACGAGGCCCGCCAGCACCAGCGCCTGCGCGCGAGTGCGGCTTTCGGCCAGGCCACGATCAACCAGCAGTTGATCGACGCGCTGTTTCGGGGCGGAACGGGGTTTGGGCGGGTTGATCACAGGTGTCCGGGGCTTGAGCTTACCGTCCTGCCATTCCATACCGGGACGATGAAGGCAAATGTCCGCAACTTGCGCAATCTGACCCCCGCACTCGTTTTGGCCCTGGTTCTGGCGCTGACCGCCTGCGCCACTCCACCCAAACCGGTGCCGCAGCCCGTTCAGGCGCCGCCAAAGGTAGTAATATCGCGCCCGATCCAGCCGCCCCCCCCGCCTGCGGACTGGCGCGATGCCCCGCCCAGCGCGGGCGACTGGCGCTGGAGCCGTGAGGGTGCGCTTTCTATCTCCCGATTTGGTGATGCGGCATCGGGAGCGCGGCTCAGCCTGACCTGCGACATGACCAGTCGCTCGGTGACGCTGCGCCGCATGGCCACCGCCGCCGCCCCGGTGCCGCTCAGCATTACCGCCACCAGCCAGCGCCGTGTGCTGAGCGCAGTTCCCACCGGCGAAATCCCATCCGCCATTGCGGTGAGCCTGACCGCCAGCGATCCGCTGCTCGATGCCATGGCCTTCAGCCGCGGACGTTTCATGATCGAAGCCCCCGGCCTCGCGCCGCTTTATCTGCCCAGCTGGCCCGAAATCAGCCGGGTAATCGAGGATTGTCGGTAGGGGAGATTCAGGTTGGGGATAACCGGCCCGAAACACTGATTCTGACAGCAAAATAATTTCATGCAAGTCTTGTTGTTCGCGCGGCTTTGAATCACATTGAGTGCAAGGCCGGAACGATTTTTCCACCCGGTCCCAGCCCCGGAAGGGACGAATTATGGCTCAACAGCGCGAAAGGGGGTGATCCGATGTCTCATGGCTCAGCACAGAGGTCGGTAAAAACCGTCGCGAGGCATTATCGCTGAATTTCACGACTTAAGCGATAAAGGCCTTGCTGGCGGCACATCCTGCCGCTGACCATGCGAAGGGCTGCACTCCTCAGGGAGATGCAGCCCTTCTCATTTTGGGCAAGCTGTTGGGGGGCTGCACACTTCAAGGAGATGCAGCCCTTCTCATTTTGGGCAAGCTGTTGTCAGTCTCCGGCCGCAGTGGCGACAGAGCTTCCGATTGCTGATGGAAACTGGCTGACTGGGTGCGCTATTTGCCCTGTTGCGCATCGACCATGCGTTTGTAAGGGATCGCACCGATAAACACGCAGACTGCCATCACACCGCCGCCGATCGCCCCGCCATCGAGCACCCGGAAACCGAGGATCATGCCGACGAACTGGGCTTTGGTGGGCATGGGACGGCTTGCCATAATCTATCCTCCTGTTTGCCGCAGACTGGAGCGGACAGGACAGGGTCACCATGCCACAGATGTGGCGGTGCGGCGCGCGGCCTAACGCTTCATATTTTCCAGGCCGGGAAGCACACCGGGCTTTTGCGAGGGATTGGAGGCGTTGAGTTTCTTAGGTTTCTCGGCCTTGGGCTTGCGCACTTCTTTGCTCGACTTCTTCTGGCTCTTGGCCATGACAGGTTCCTGACAGCGGGCGGAAGGCCCGGAAGGAAGCCTAGGCGCTTGTCCCGGGCAATGCGCGTGAAATCGTCAGTTCGGGCATGTCATTGCTTGCGCACCGATACCGCCCGCAGGCGATCGAGCGCGGATTTCTGGCCGATCAGCGGCAGCAGCGCGCCCATATCGGGTCCGTGTTCCTGCCCGGTCAGCGCGAGGCGCAGCGGCAGGAACAGTGCCTTGCCCTTGCGGCCAGTTGCGACCTTGAGCGCAGTGGCCAGCCCATGCCAGGGATCATCGCCCCATGGCTGCGCGGCAAGCAGATCGGCGGCCGTGGCGATGAAGGCAGCGTCATCTGCATCGAGCGTCGGGGTGTCAATCGGTCCGGTAACCACCCGCCACCAGTCCGCCGCCTCGCCGATATGGGCCAGGTTGGGCCGGATCGCCTCCCACGCCACCTCGCCCATTCCGGATGGCAGCAGGTGTGAGACGCGCCCGAACGGCAGGCGATGGACGATCTGGGCGTTGAGCCGGTGCAGTTCGGCCTCGTCAAAGCGGGCCGGTGCGCGGCCGAAGGTTGAGAGATCGAACGCTGCGGCGAGCGCATCGCGATCTGTGATCGGCTCGACTGGCTGCGAGGTGCCGAGCCGGGCAAGCAGGGCGAGCAGTGTCTCAGGCTCGATCCCCGCCTCGCGCAGTTCGGCCATACCCAGCGCGCCAAGCCGCTTGGACAGTTTGCCCTCGCTGCCAACCAATAGCGCCTCATGGGCAAAGGCGGGCGGATCGGAGCCCAGCGCGGCGAACATCTGCAATTGCGTGGCGGTGTTGGAGACATGGTCCTCACCGCGCAGCACGTCGCTGATGCCCATGTCCACATCGTCGATCACGCTGGGCAGCATATAGAGCCACGAGCCATCGGCGCGGCGCACCACCGGATCAGACATCTGCCCCGGATCAAAATGCTGGAAGCCGCGCACCCCGTCCATCCATTCGATGGGTCGCGCATAATCGAGCAGGAAGCGCCAGTGCGGTGCCTCACCCGCTGCTGTTTTGGCTTCATGATCGCTATCGGTGAGCTGCAACGCCGCGCGGTCATAGATCGGTGGCAGCCCGCGCCCGAGCAGCACCTTGCGCCTGAGATCAAGCTCCTGCGCAGATTCATAGCAGCGATAGACACGCGCCGCTGCGATCAGCTTGTGAAACTCGCGCTCGTAGAGATCAAACCGCGCCGACTGCCGCTCTTCGCCATCGGCAGTGATGCCCAGCCAATCGAGATCGGTGCGGATTCCCTCGACAAATTCTTCGCGACTTCGCGCCAGATCGGTATCGTCAATCCGCAGCAGAAAGCGCCCGCCAGCCTTCTTCGCCAGCAACCAGTTGTGCAGCGCAGTGCGGATGTTGCCAACGTGCAGGTTGCCGGTTGGCGAAGGGGCGAAACGAGTGGTGATCATATGGTGGAACCATCTGCAAACGGATCATCGGACTTTATTTGCATCAAAATCTCTAACCACCACACTGGGATATCGGATGGATCGACTCTTTGATTTCGAACCGAGCGAGCAACATGGATATGGAATAGCTGCATCTTTGATAAAGCAGCATCGGGTATATGAGAAGAGCGTGGATTATAAATGCTCGCCAACCACCTCAACGGGCGATCTACCGAACTATTGTCGAAAATTTCACTATATTCGGCAGCTTTGATCGCGTCTTTCAAATTACTTAAACACCGGTAATATCGATTAACAATACGCTCGACTGGTACATCATGTCCGCCGTGCAAGACGCGATTAGCAACGCGATCAATGTTTAGCACTGGATCTTCAGTGGCAACAAAATACAACTTCACGGAGAAACCGTGACTCGCTGCCTTCGCCATGTAGTCGATGTGCGAGGGATGCGACATCACCGTCTCAAAAGCGTGATCCGCCCCTCCGCAAGGGCCAAGTCCCTCTTTTCCCGTACTATCATTTGCGCGCGGGCTGAAACCTCTGAAGGCGATCCGACCAGTGTGTTAGCGATGTCATCGGCGTTGAGATAGTCGCCAAAGGACACGCCCTGCTGTACCAGCATATTGGTCAGCGTAGATTTACCTGACCCGTTCGGTCCGGCGATTACCGTCAGGATGGGCATGAACTCAGGCTAGTGTTTTGTGTTCTGCACGATCCCGTTTCGCGCGCTTGACCGCATGACCTTCCAGCAACTCTTTTCTTCGAGCCCGCAGATCGCGGGTCGCGGGCCGTTGTGAAATAATCCTGCCGTCTTCTACCCGAGAAATCGCCTCACCCGCCGCGATCCGCGCTGAAATATCTGCACACACCGCCGCTTGCACCTCAGGCAGGACACGCATCACTGCATTGAAAGTTGAAGCTCTCTTTGTCATGACATCATCATATCACACAATTCTGAACAAATGCCAATTACCCACTCCGAAACGCATGGGTAATCGGATAGCGCCGATCCCGCCCAAAGTTGCGACTGCCCAGCTTCACGCCCGGAGGAGCCTGGCGGCGCTTGTATTCGGCGAGGTGCAGCAGGCGCTCGATACGCACGACGGTGTCATGGTCAAAACCTTCCTCGACCAGCTGCGCGACGCTTTTCTCATGCTCTACCAGCCCGAGCAGGATCGGATCGAGCACATCATATTCGGGCAGTGAATCCGAATCCTTCTGATCGGGGCGCAGTTCGGCGCTGGGCGGTTTGGTGATGATGTTTTCCGGAATCACCGGGCCGTCAGTCCCCAGCCCGATCTTCGGTTTATGTGTGTTGCGCCATCTGGAAATGGCAAAAACCGTGGTCTTGTAGGCATCTTTCAGCGGGTTGTAGCCGCCCGCCATATCGCCATAGATCGTCGCATAGCCGACACTCATCTCGCTTTTGTTGCCGGTGGTCAGCAACATCGGGCCGAACTTGTTGCTCAGCGCCATCAAGCTCACGCCGCGGATGCGCGATTGCAGGTTCTCTTCGGTGATATCGACCGCGACATCGGCAAAACTGCCCGCCAGCATCGCGTCAAAGCCTTCGACCGCCGGCTGGATCGGGATAGTTTCATGGCGGCAGCCGATCAGCCTGGCGCAGTCCGCCGCGTCATCGAGACTCGACTGGCTGGTAAAGCGGCTGGGCATCATCACGCAATGGACCCGGTCTGGCCCCAGCGCATCGGCGGCGATGGCGGCGCATATCGCAGAGTCGATCCCGCCCGAAAGCCCCAGCACCACGCCGGGGAAACGGTTGCGATCTACATAATCGCGCAAGGCCATGACCATGGCGCAATAGATATCCTCGGGGTGATCGGCGAGCGGCGCGATTTCTCCCTTGTCGCAGCGCCAGCCACTGGCGGTGCGGGTCCAGTGGGT
>JANOYZ010000087.1:0-13328 GCA_031429135.1 Novosphingobium sp.
CGGCTTTGCCGATGCGCTGGTTGCCGGGCTTGTCCCGCGCTATGCCGAGAAGGATGTTGGCTTGGCGCGGCTGACGCTGTTGCTCGCCAGCCAGCGCGCGGCGCGCACCGTAACCGAAGCATTTGTGCGGCATTCAGGGGCATCCGGTCCCGGCGGATTGCTGCTGCCGCGCATGGTGGTGGTCGGCGATCTTGACCTTGATGAGACACTGGGGCCGTTGCTCGATCCGCTGGGGGCGGGAGCAGTGATTGCCCCGGCGGTTGACCCGGTGCGCCGCTGGCTGCGGCTGGCAGAACTGTTGGGGCAGGAACTGGGCGATAAGGCACCTAAAGGCCCAGCATTGCTGCGTCAGGCCTTTGAACTCGGCCGCACCATGGACCGGCTGCTGGTTGAAGGAATCGCACCGGAACAGCTGATCAGCGATGAAGTGATCGGCATCATCGGCGAGCAGGCAAGGCACTGGGTTGAGAGCACCAAGACCTTCCTGCTGGTCCACAACGAATGGCGCAAGCAGCTGGAAGCCAGCGGTGAACAGGATGCCCCGGCGCGGCGCAATGCCCTGTTCGATCATGCTGCGCGGCGCTGGCAGGAAACCCCGCCCGCCCATGCCGTGGTTGCGGCTGGAATCAGCAGCGCATCACCCGCCTTGGCCCGTTTGCTGCGCGTGGTCTCGGAATTGCCACGCGGCGCAGTGATCCTGCAAGACCTTGATCTGTCGCTGGGTGACGCGGTGTGGAAAGCTCTGGGCACGGCCGGCTCGCCGGTGGAACCGGGTGATCCGCCGTTTGGCCGTCATGACGCGGTGACTCATCCGCAATATCACCTCAAGCTGCTGCTCGGCCGGATGGGCATCAATCGCGGAGAGGTGCAGCCGTGGCACCGCGCAGGTCCGGGCGCGGCGCCGCCCGAGCGCAGCCGCGCCATCTCGAACCTGTTCCTGCCGAGCGAGGCCAGCGCGCGCTGGGTCAAGCTGGAGGCAGGC
The DNA here is from genome assembly GCA_031429135.1 of Novosphingobium sp. Taxonomy (GTDB): domain Bacteria; phylum Pseudomonadota; class Alphaproteobacteria; order Sphingomonadales; family Sphingomonadaceae; genus Novosphingobium. The sequence goes on from JANOYZ010000087.1 coordinate 983, forward strand.
GAACGCCGCCTGTCGGGTGTTCGCCTGATGGAAAGCGCCCATCCCGGCGAAGAGGCACAGGCCATCGCCATCCTGATCCGCGAGGCGCTTGAGCAGCCGGAAAAGCGCGTTGCGTTGATTACCCCTGACCGGGCGCTGGCGGCGCGGGTTATCGGGCATCTTGAACGCTGGGGGATCAAGGGTGACGATACCGCTGGCCAGCCGCTGCCACAGACCACCGCCGGGCGGCTGTTCCTGCTGCTCGCCGAAGTTGTCGCAGCGCAGGCAACACCGGTGCCGCTGCTGGCCTTGCTGGCGCACCCCTATGCCGGTGAGAGCTTTGGCCGCGCCGATTGGCTCGATCATGTCCGCCAGCTTGACCTGGCACTGCGTGGCCCGCGGCCCGGTGCCGGGCTGGAACCCTTGCGCGCCATGATCAACGCAATGGAAAAGCATGCCAAGGGCATCACCGCCTGGTGGGAACAGGTGGAGCAAGTGCTGGCACCTCTGCTTGACTTTGGCGAGGAAGCCCCGCTGGCCGAGATGCTTGACCAGCTGGCGGGTGCTGCCGAACGGCTGAGCGAAGGCCGGGTCTGGGGTGAGGCTGACGGACGGGGGCTGACCGCATTTATCGAGGAACTGCGCGAGGCCGCGCGCTCTGTCGGCTCGCGCCTTGAACCTGAGGGGCTGGCAACCGTGCTGCGCGATGCGATGGACCGGCAGGCGGTGCGTCCGCCATGGGGCGGTCATCCGCGCATAGCCATCTACGGCCTGATCGAAGCGCGCATGAGCCGCGCCGATCTGGTCATTTGCGGCGGGCTTGCTGAGGGTGTCTGGCCCGCAGCGCCTGCTCCCGATGCGCTGCTCGCCCCGGCGGTGATGCGCGCACTCGGCGTGCCGGGTGCCGATTTCCGCATCGGTCTTGCCGCGCATGATCTGGCCGCCGCGCTTGGCGCGCCAGAGGTGGTGCTGAGCCATGCCCGCCGCGATGATGCTGGCCCGGTGATCCCGTCGCGCTTCGTGCTGCGGGTGCGGGCGATGCTGGGAGAAAAACTGCTTGCACAGCATCAGGATCAAGGCGCGGTGGTGCTGGCGCGCGCGCTGAACAACCCGCTGCTGGTGCCCGCGCATCCGCAACCAGCGCCATGCCCTTCGCCCGAGCAGCGCGATGTGCCGATCGCCGTGACCGGCCTCGACCGTCTGCGCAGCGATCCCTATCAGTTCTACGCCAGCGCAATCTTGCGGCTGCGCGCACTTGATCTGATCGATGCCGAGCCGACGGCGGCGTGGAAGGGCACCGCCGTCCATGAAATTTTGCGCCGCTGGCATGATGAAAACGGTGACCTGACGACGATAGCCGAGGCGGAGCTGGCCAGGATGAGCGCCCACCCGCTGGTGCGCGGGCTGTGGTGGCCGCGCCTGATCGCCGGGCTGCAATGGGTTGAGCAGAAGCTTCGCGAGCTTGAATCTGAAGACCGCGCGGTGCTGGTCAGCGAAAAGGCTGGCCACTTTACTTACAAGGGCGTGAAAATCGCAGGCCGGGCCGACCGGATAGATCGGCTTGCCGATGGCAGCCTCGCCATTGTCGATTACAAGACCGGTACCCCGCCCCGCGCCAAGATGGTGCAGCAGGGCTATGCTCTCCAGCTTGGGCTGATCGGACTGATGGCGCGCGAAGGGGCATTCGCTGGCGTTTCGGGCGAGCCGAAGGCTTACGAATACTGGACTCTCCAGCGCACAAAAAATGACAAAAACAGCTTTGGCGAAGCGATCACGCCCTTGCTGACCGGCAAGAAACGGACCGGGATAAAGCCCGAAGATTTTCTGCCCGAGACCGAGCGCTTCCTCACCGAGGCCATCAATTTCTGGATCAAGGGCGATCACCCGTTCACCGCACGGCTGAACCCCGATGTTCCGGGCTATGCCGATTTCGATCAGCTGATGCGTCTCGATGAATGGCAGGGCCGGGGGAAGGCCGTAAAATGAGCGAGCTGCACCCGCTGAAGGACAACCAGCGCAAGGCGGTTGATCCCGCCGAAACGGTGTGGCTTTCCGCTTCGGCGGGGACCGGCAAAACGCAGGTGCTGTCCGCGCGGGTGCTGCGCCTGCTGCTTCAGGATGGCGTCACCCCATCGCAGATCCTCTGCCTGACTTTCACCAAGGCCGGTGCCGCCGAGATGGCAACGCGGGTGAGCGAGGTGCTGGCGAACTGGGTGCGGATGCCCGAGACGAAGCTTGCCGAAGACCTTGCCGCCATCGGCGCGCCGACCGGGCCTGAGATTCGTGCCCGCGCCCGTACGCTGTTTGCCGCCGTGCTAGATTGCCCCGGCGGACTGCGGATCGATACGATTCACGCCTTCGCGCAGTGGCTGCTGGCTGCTTTCCCGCAGGAAGCCGGGCTTTCCCCCGGAACCCGCGCGATGGAAGATCGCGACCGGGCGCTGCTCTCGCGTGAGGTGCTGTCCGGCCTGCTGCTCGATGCCGAAGCGGTCGGCGATTCCGAAATGCTCGAAGCGCTGGCCAGTCTCTCGCTGCGGATGAAGAGCGCAGCGGACGTCGAAAGCTATCTGCTGCGCTGTGCGGCTGCCCGCGATGCGTGGTTTGAGCCGGGTGTCTGGCAGCAAGGCAAGCTGCGCGGTCCGGTCAACCGCCTGCTGGGTCTGGCCGAGGATGCCAGCGAGGCTGATCTGGCAGCATTGTGCAGCGATGATGCGTTTGATGTCGATGGCTTGAAGCTTTGCCATTCTGCCTACAACCAGTGGAACGGCGTGAAAGGACAAGCCGGGCGCGTCGTTATTGCGGACTGGCTGGCCGCTGATTGCGAGGGACGGCTCGAACAGTTCGATGCCTTGTTCAAGGTCCTATTCACGCAAAAAGATACGATCAAAGATCAGAAATCACTAGAAAAGTTAGAATCTCACTTCGGCGAAGCGGCGCAATCAGTACTGGATGATGCTTTGCACTTGCGCAGCCAGCGCAGCCTTATCCTTCTCGCCGATTTCCTCACCCCGGCGCTGACACTCGGACGCGCATTTGCGCTGGCATGGGAGGCGGCGAAAGCCCGCGAGGGACTGATCGATTTTGACGACCAGATTCGCGCCGCTGCCGAATTGCTCAACCGTAGCGAAATATCCGAATGGATCCGCTACAAGCTTGATCGCCGCTTTGACCATATCCTCATCGATGAGGCGCAGGATACCAATGCCGCACAGTGGGAGATCATCAAGGCGCTGACCGGTGATTTCTTTGCCGGTGCCGGACAGCATGACGATATGCTGCGCACGCTGTTTGTGGTCGGTGATTACAAGCAGGCGATTTTCCGCTTTCAGGGCACCAGCCCGGAGAATTTTGAGCGCGCGCGCGATCGGGTGGAGCGCGAGATGATGGGGGCAGCGGATAATGCCGCTGCCCAGCTTGATCGCCGCAATGCGCGCTCCTTGCAGAAACTTGGCCTCGGTCAGTCATTCCGCACGGCTGCCGAGATACTCAGCTTCGTTGACCGCGCGATAGCCCATATCGGTCATGACAAATTTGGCCTGAAGGAAGCACCTGCGGCACATCAGGGCCAGCCGCTCCCCGGCCTTGTCACGCTCTGGCAGCCGGTTGGCATGGTGAGCGATGATAGCGGCGATGATGATGCCGATGCTGATAGTGCTGGTGAGGATGATGCCGAGGACAGCTGGCTCTCGCGACCGGACCGTGAATTGGCGGACCGCATCGCGCGGCAAGTCGCGCAATGGTTCGATCCGCATGGTTCCGGCTTTCCGCTGATCAAGGGCACGCACCGCCGCGCAGGGCCGGGCGATGTCATGATTCTGGTGCGCAGACGCAAGGAACTTGCCGGGCTGATCGTCGCCCGGCTGCATGCCGCCGGGGTGCCAGTGGCGGGAGTTGACCGGTTGCGATTGGGCGCGCCGCTGGCTGTCAAGGATCTGGTCGCGGCGCTGCGTTTTGCCGTCCAGCCGCTCGATGATCTCAGCCTCGCCGCGCTGCTGGTTTCGCCACTGATCGGCTGGAGTCAGGAACACTTGCTGGAACATGGCTACAGGCCCAAAAATCAGCATTTGTGGGCGCATTTGCGCAGCTCACGCGATCCTGTGGCGACCGCCGCCGTGGCGCAGCTGATCAGCCTGCTGAACAAGGCTGATTTCGGTCCGCCGCAAGCTTTGCTGCACTGGCTGCTGGTCGGCCCTTGGCAGGGCCGCAACCGCCTCGTTGCGCGGCTGGGGCGCGAGGCGAACGATCCCATCGATGAATTGCTCAACGCCGCCCACGCCTATGCGATGAGCGATACGCCGAGCATCACCGGCTTCCTCCACTGGTTCGATGCCGGCGATGGCGAACTGAAGCGCGAGGCCGAAGGCGCTGGCGGGCTGGTGCGGGTGATGACGGTGCACGGTGCCAAAGGTCTGGAGTCCGCGATTGTCATCCTCGCCGATGCGGCGGACAATCCCGATCGCTCCATGCCGGTGGCGCTGGAATTATCCGACCCGCGTGGTGAAACGACGGGAGGTGTCTTTCATGCGCCGAAGTTGCCGCTGCCATCACTACGAATTGAAGAAAAGCTCGGTCCTGTCCTGCTGGCTGAAACCAAGGCCAAGGCCGAGGAGCGCGAGGAACACTGGCGGCTGCTTTATGTTGCCATGACTCGCGCTGAGGAGGCGCTGTTCATCACCGGATCGCTCGGGCCAAAAGACGGCGGCAAACCGGCGGATGATAGCTGGTATGCCCGGCTTGCCGAAGTGCTGGATGCTGAAGACCTGGACTGCGCGTCGATCAAAGACGCGACCTGGGACCAGCGAAGGGAATACGGCAGTCAGCCCGATCTGCCACCACGCCGGGCTGTAGCTCTGGAACTGGAATTGCCGCCCCCGCGCCCGGCCTGGCTGGATAGCCCTGTCGCTGCCGAACCACGACCGCCGCGCCCGCTCGCGCCATCATCGCTGGGTGAGGATGATGCGCCCGATCCGCCCTATGCTCCCGGTGCTGGCGCAGATGCGGCGCGGCGCGGAACCTTGATCCACAAGCTGCTGGAACGCCTGCCCGAACTGGCGGCACAGGATCGCGAAGCGGCATCATTGCGCTGGCTGGCGCGGGCAGCGGGTGACCTTTCCGAGGCGTCGCGCGCTGACATGGCCGCCTCTGCCATTGCCGTTCTGGGGCAAGGTGACTGGGCGGAGCTGTTCTCTGCCCAGGCGCTTGCCGAAGTGCCGATCGCCGCGCTGGTCGGCGATCAGGTGGTGGCGGGGACCATCGACCGGCTGCTGATCACGCCCGATCACATCCGCCTCGTCGATTTCAAGACTGCCCGCCGCCCGCCGGCATCGCTGGCTCAGGTATCCAGCTCGATCCTGCGCCAGATGGCGGCCTATGTGGCGGCGCTTGAGGTGACCTACCCCGGCCGGCCTGTGCGGGCGGCGCTGCTGTACACGCAGGTGCCCGCGCTGATCGAAATTCCGGCGGGGGTAATCGCGGCGCACAAGCCAGCATTGTCCACCGGCGAGTAAAGCTTTTTCCCCTCGCCATTGCGCCCGCGTTCCCAGTGCCTAGATTGCACCCAAGCAAACAGGAGTTTTCCCATGTCTACCATCGCCGTTACCGATGCCAGCTTTGCCGCTGACGTTCTTCAGTCTGACAAGCCCGTGCTGGTCGATTTCTGGGCCGAATGGTGCGGCCCCTGCAAGATGATCGGGCCAAGCCTTGAAGAAATTTCCGAGGAACTGGCCGATCAGGTGACCATCGCCAAGGTTGATATCATGGAGAACACCGATATCTCGGCCAAATATGGTGTTCAGTCGATCCCGCTGATGATCCTGTTCAAGAACGGCGAAGCCGTGGCGCAAAAGCTGGGTGCCGCGCCGAAGAGCCAGCTCAAGGGCTGGCTGGAAAGCGTACTTTAAAGCGCGATGCGAAAAAGTGGGCACCGGTTTTTCGCAATAAATCACGCGAAAACAAAGACTCTTATAGCATGGTGTGATTCAGATTAAGCGCATCATGCTATAGCGCGATGCGAAAAATCTGAACCAAACCGGTCCATGCTGAGCTTGTCGAAGCACTGCCCTTGTTCTTGAGACTGCGTACGAGGCACGAAGAAAAGGACGATGCTTTGACAAGCTCAGCATGGCGCTTCGACAAGCTCAGCATGGACGGATTGGGGGCGTTGATTCAGAATTCAAACAAGATGCTGTAAAGCAAGTTGTTGAAACTGATCAAGCAGCTGATTGCAGTGCTTCGGCAACAGTGGGCTGCGATTCCACGCCAAGCAGGCAATGATTGATCGCCTCACGAATGCAGGTGATCAGCGATTCGGCATAAAGCTGGCTGTCCGCCGCGAAGACCAGACCAATCGCCATCGGGTGATCGCCATTCTGGCCGGGAAGCAGCACCGAAACCACCTCAGCAGTTGCATCGAAACCTGCCGGGCCGACACCGGCACCGGTTTCACGGCAGATCTGCAGCTTGCTGGCGATTTCGTGGAACGGTGCCTTGCGCTCTTCACTGGCTTCGGCAATCAGCCTGCGCACCACGCCATCGCAGCGCGGCTGGGCGATGGTGGACAACATCAGCCAACCGATCGCGGAATCGAGCAGTGGTTCCTGCATGCCGCCAAACAATGCGCGGGTCTTGCTGGTGGAACCGCGCGCGCCATTGCGCCAGCTGAGGATCTGGGTGTTGAGCCCGACCATGCCATAGAGCGCCACCGAAAGTCCGGTCTGCGCAGCCAGCCGATCCATCAGGCGAACCAGGCTGCCATCGCGGATCACCCCGGTCTGGCCGTTTGCCCCCAGCAGCGCGGCGCGCGGGCTGAGGCTGTAGGAGCGTGAGTAGGGATCCTTGTAGAGCAGGCCCAGTTCGACAAGGCTGGAAAGCAGTTCCGACGTGCTCGATTGGGGCCGATTATAGCGTCGGACGATATCCATCACCGTCGCCTCGCGATGATCATCATCGAAATAATCCATCACTTCGATGACGCGTTTGGCAATTTTCGCCTTGTTAGACGAGCCCGACACAGTCGCCATGTTTCATCTCCCGTTTTTATTTAAGCGTATGATTGAATCGCGCGGGCGATGAGTCAACTAAAAAATGAGATCATCTCGTTTTTTAGTGACAGGCTATCAGGAGCAGGGTTGCCAAGTTGAGACGAAAGCCTTGGGTCTGCGAGGAGTTAGCGCGCTAATGTTGTTTGACGCTCTCATTATTCCGGCCAACCGGTTGTGGAATGGCGAAGGGCATTTCGATGTCCCATGTTTGTTCATCGACTTGAACGACTCGGACATTCCGGCGCGAGGCATAGTGTTGCCACCCTGTCCGGTGATCGCCATCGGCAGGGGAACTGGCGCGTTGGCTGACGCTGTCGATGTGATCGTCCCGGATGCGGCCACAGCATCAGCAATGTTCGCCAATATCGCAGCGAATCCCCGAACTGCTGCGGTGATTGCCGAACTGCTGCGGCTGCTGCCGGGGCTGCCAGTGGAGCAGGGGCTTATCGCCGAATCGTTGGCCTATGGCTTGCTTCAGGGAAGTGATGAGCACGCCGCCTGGCTATCGGCGCGTCCGGCTGAAGCGGCGCAGGATGCTGGCTGCATTGACACTTCGCGCCAAGGGGACCGGCTGGAAATAGTGCTCAACCGTCCGTGGGCCGACAATGCCATTGACCGGGCGATGCGCGATGGACTGGCCGAAGCTTTCCATCTTGCCGCGCTTGATGAGACGATCACCGAGATCAGCCTGCGGGGGGCGGGGCGCAGCTTTTCGCTCGGCGCGGACCTTGCCGAATTCGGCACCACGCGAAATCCGGCAGAGGCGCACCGCATCCGCCGCCACACATTTCCGGCGATCTGGGCGGCGCGCTGTGCAGGCCGGCTTGAGGTGCATGTCCACGGCGCCTGTGTTGGCGCGGGGTTCGAGATCGCTGCCTTTGCCACGCGCTTCACCGCCAGCCGGCGCGCCTGGTTTCAGCTTCCTGAATTGGCGATGGGACTGTTGCCGGGGGCCGGTGGCTGTGTCTCGCTCACCCGGCGGATCGGGCGGCAGCGGACCGCCGAGCTTATCTTCAGCGGCAAACGCCTCTCGGCACGAAAGGCGCTAGAATGGGGGTTAATCGATGCGTTGCTGGACGATGCGTTGCTGGACGATTCGGCCATGGATAAAAGTGGCGCGGACATCGGCTGAACTCAGGCGCTCGCGCGCCTGCTCCCACGGGCGGTCGAGCAAGCACAAGTCGGCCCGGTCACCCACTGCGATGCTGCGCTGGCGCGGCAAATCAAGCGGATCGGCGAGGTAGAGCGCCAGCGCTGCTTCGGGAGACAGCGCCTCATGTCCCCCGATCACCGTCCCGGACAGGGTGCTTCGCGATACCGCCGCCGCCATCGCCGCCCACGGATCAGCCGAGCCGAAAGGCGCATCGCTGCCGCCTGCCAGAGTCACCCCGGCCTCGTTGAAAGCGGCCAGCCGGTAAAGCGCATCGTGCAAGCGGGGCTCAACGCCGGAAAGATAGTGATCGCCGCGCTCGGTAATGAAATGCGGCTGGCTGACCACCGCGAGGCCGAGCCGGGCAATCCCGGCGATATGGACATCGGTGGCGATGCCGCAATGCTCGATCCGGTCGCCGTTCATCACGCCAGCTGTTTCGAGCGCGGCGAGGGTGAAGACCAGCTCGGTTTCGGTGGTGCAGTGCGAGGCGATGGGGCGGTGCTGAGCATGAGCTGCGCAGATGAATTCCACGGTCTGATCAAAGCCGGGAAGAGCGTTTTCGTGGAGGTGAAGCTTGGCCGGTCCGAGCTGCCAATATGGGGAAGGCGCGCAAGTGCCGAGCAACAGGTTTCCAGATACGATGCAGTGCTGTTGCAAATCACCCATTTCGGCTTGCGCCGCGAAGTGCGCTGCCATCACCGGATCGTTGCGCGGTGACATATCGGTGATGCCGGTGACGCCATATGCAGCAAGCTGCGCTGATATTGCAGCGAAGCTGGGAGGCGAACTTGCCAGAGCGGAGCGCAGCCAGTCATCCTCATCAAACAAACGCCCGGTAAAGTGCCCGTTTTCACGCTCCAGCCCGGGCGGTGGGGCAGCGCCTTCGAGCACCAGATCGAGCCCGGCAGAATTGAACAACCACATCCGGCCCGAGCGGTGCTGGATACGCAAAGCGCGGGCCGATTGCAGGGTGTCAAGCGTCGCTGCATCGGGCAGTCCCATGACGCTCTCATGGTAAAGAATTCCGCGAATCCAGCCACTTCCGGGCATTGAGAGGCGCTCTGCCAGCTGCGCTTCCGATGCCACCTCAGGCGGCCCGCAGACCAGCGATTGCGCCTTAACCGCCGTGGCGGCGAGATGGATGTGATGATCGTGCAGACCCGGTAGCAACGCGCCGCCATTGGCATCGATCATGTCATCGCCCGGCTGGGGTTCAAACCTGCCAATCCCGGCAATGCGCCCGTCGGTCAGGCGCAGATCGGCAAGGCCGCGCTGCCAGAGCTGGGCATTGCGGATCAGCACGACAGCCACCGCGCATTATCCGCGCCGAGTGGCTTGAGTTCAGACAGAGGCAAACGCTGAGCAATGCCGGAAAGGGGCAGGCCGATCGCCTGAGTCCAGCCGCACAAATCGGCATTAAATCTTGCTGTATCAAGGCCTTGCTCATCGGCAATTGCTGCGGCCACCACACCGCTCATGGCAAGTCCCAGGCGGCCACCGCAGCCGGTCTGCCAAGCCTGCCATGCTGCTCGCGCTGCGGCGATGCCGGTCAGCGGATCCGCAATCGCATCGCCGACAAAACCAACCACGCCGCTTGCGTCACGCAGGCTGGCGGTAAGGCCTCCGGCGACCGAGCAATCATCGCCGAACCCCACCCAGTCTGCTTGCTGACCTTCCGCACCGTGGCCGGTAATGGTGATCCACACGCGGCCTGGCCTGGCCTGGACCAAGGCTTCGGCATCAATACCAAGCTGCCTGAGCGCACGCGGGCGCGCGGCTTCGATGACGATATCGGCCTGATCGAGCAGCTGCAACAGCTGCGCGCGGCCCTCTGCCGATGTCAGATCAACCGACACGCTCTCCTTGCCCTGATTGAGCAAGGCGAACAGCACGGTATCGCCAAGGCGCATGACATCAGGGCGGGAACTACTTTCCACCTTGATCACCCGCGCGCCGCTAAGTTGCAGCAGGTGTCCGCACAAGGGACCAGCCCACAGCGCTGACAGGTCAATCACCAGCGGCGGCTGCGCGGCGGGATTCACCGGTTTCGTGTTGCAAAGTTTTGTTATTGCTGCTGAAATTGGCACCTCATCAATCGAAGCTATCGCCAGTCCCATCTCTCTTCCGCGCGCGACAAGCCACGCGGCATCATGCCGGAACACCAGTTCGTTCACCTCGCCAAGATCGGCTAAGTCAAACATGCGCTCCTCGAACAGGGCTGGCAGCAGTTCCACATCGGCTTCGCGCGCCAGATTGAGCGCGATCCAGCCATCGCGGGCGGCGAGCAGATGGCATCCTCCACCCGCCGATTTCCGCAGGGGAACAGAAAAGCCATTGTGGCCTGCGCGTTCACCGAGCAGCACATTGCCGCTCAGCGTCGCGATGGCAGCCGATCCGGTCTCTTCAGCGAATCTGCGAAGCTGCTGGTCTGCCCAGCGGGCGAGGGGGAGCGCCGTTGCGGGCACTCGCTTAATCGGCAAGGATTTTCTTGACCTCACGGCGCAGCAGTTTGCCCATTTCATTATAGGGAAGCTCGCTCACGAAGATGATCTTTTCCGGTACCCGGCTAGATCGCAAGCGGCCACGGATAAGCTGTTTCAGCTCATCCTTGCACGGCGCGTCGCAACCTTCGCGGGTAACGATGGCAACGCCGACCGCCTCGCCCCATTCAACCGATGGGATGCCCACGGCGGCGACATCGGCGATGGCTGGCACAGTGAGCAGCACGTCCTCGATTTCCCCCGGTGACATGTTCTCGCCGCCGCGAATGATCACATCATCGGCGCGGCCCGAGAGGAACAGATAGCCGTCCTCATCAAGGTATCCGGCATCGCGTGTCGGGAACCAGCCATCGGCAGTGAGCGCGCTGCGCTCCTTGTATTCGCCCGATACCTGATCGCCGCGAACATAGATTTCGCCCGCTTCGCCCGCTGGCAGCACCTTGCCCTCGTCGTCGCGGATTTCCATTTCGATTGTCGGCAGCGGCTTGCCGACCGAGGCGAGCCGCGCCTTGACCTTGGGATCGCTCGAGCTGTGCGCCTCGCGGTGTTCGTCCGGCCCGAGCAGCGCGACGGTCGAGCTGGTTTCAGTCAGGCCATAGGCATTGGTGAAACTGGTTTCGGGAAACAGATCGAGCGCGCGATGGATGATTTCGAGCGGCATCTTGCCACCGCCATAGGCAATCGAGCGCAGAGACCCGAGGTCAGTCTTACCGTCCCTGTCGAGCGTCTCGATAATCCGGCTCAGCATGGTGGGTACGACAAAGGCGTTCGAAACGCCCTCCGTTTCGATCAATTTTATCCATGTTTCGGGCGCGAAAGCGGGCAGCATGACAATCCTGCGGCTGGCATAGATCGAGCTCATCAGCGCCGAAATCCCGGCAATGTGATAGGGCGGCACCGAAACCAGCGCAGCGTCAGTTGCTTCAGCCGCCGCGAATTCTACCGTACCGAGAATATAGCCCAGCAAGTTGGAATGGCGCAGGATTGCCGCTTTGGGCGCAGCGGTGGTGCCGCTGGTGAACAGCTGGACGGCAATGCCCTCGCCGGGATCATATTCCCGGTCATCGGCATCTGGCACAGTTTCCTGAGCCTTGAGGCTGAATTCCTCGCGCGAATAGATAGTGTGGCCCTTGTCGCCAGACAGACGGATTACCCGTTCTTCGTCGCCGACGATCAGCGCGGGCGCAATCCGGTCAAGCAGAGCGGCAAGATCGGTGTCGGCCAGCCGGTAGTTGAGCGGGCAATAAGGCACTCCCGCCAAAGCCGCGCCAAACAGCGCAATCACCGCCGCCTCGCTCGATTCATCAAGTAGCGCGACATATTCAGCGCCGCTTTGCTCGATCAGCTCAAAAGCCCCGCGCGCGGCGGCAAGCAGGTCGCGATAGGTCCAGCGTTTGCCATCACAGACCAGGCCGACCCGGTCAGGAGCGGCCTCAGCAGCCATTTCAAGGAGCAGGGCAATGTTCATGGGGCGATTGTCCGGACTTGCCCGATCAATCGGAGGCGGGCAGGGGCTTGGCGTCCTTGGTCACCAGTGCCACGCCATTGACCGAAAGCGATCCCTTGCCGGGCTTGACGCAAAGCAGCTCGAACTTGCTGTCAGCATCGACATAGCGTTTGCCCATCAATGTGCCGTTGGCATGGGTTTCGCTCAACCCAGCCGCTTCGGCAGG
>JANOYZ010000088.1:0-5838 GCA_031429135.1 Novosphingobium sp.
ATCCGGCGGCACAGGAGCTGCACGATCCGCACCGCACCCAGACGATCTGGACCAACCCGGATAGCGCCAGCCTGATGACCCCGGCGCAGATGCTGGGCTTTGGCATGGGTGCCAAAGCAATGATGCGCGGCGATGTGCCAGACAATCCCTTCAACCGTGCCTATTTCGCCGTCTTTCCCAGCTTCTTCATGCTGGGATCAAGCGGCAACAATTTCTCGCACACCGTCTATCCGATCGGGCCCGAAAAATCGCGCGGGGTGATCCGGATATACTGGATCAACGACGATCAGACAGCCGGCACCCGCTATGCCCGCGAATTTACCATGGCCACCACCCGCGACATTCATTCGGAGGATGTGGCAGTGATACAGGCCGGACAGCGTGGTCTGGCCAGCGGCGCGCTGGAACATATCCATTTTCAGGAACAGGAAGTGCTGTGCCGCCACCTCTATATGATGGTCGCCAAGGCGGTTGCGGAATACAAGGCAGAACAGGGCGCATAACAGGGCATTGCCAAAGGGGAATTAAGTGGATCTGGGGCTGCACGGAAAGGTCGCCATAATCACTGGAGGCACCGCGAACATCGGCCGCGCTATCGTGCTGGCGCTGGCGGGTGAAGGCATGAAGCTGATCTTCACCGGGCGCGATCCCTTGGCGGCGCGCAAGGTCACCGATCTGGCAATCGCTGCCGGAGCGCAGGCAGCTTTGTTCGTGCAAGTCGATATGCTGGCACCCGGCGCCAGCCAGCAGATTGCCGAGGCGGCGGCTGAACTTGGCCCCATTGACGTGCTGGTCAACAATGTCGGCGGCAATTCCAGCACAGGCCTGTTTGTTGATAATGATCCAGCGGACTGGCAAGGCGATTTTGACATCAATGTGCGAACAATGCTCGCCATGACTCACGCCGTGCTGCCCGGAATGATCGAGCGCAAATGCGGCGCAGTGATCAATATTGGCTCCACCGCCGGGATTGTCGGCGATTACCAGCTGGCGGTCTATTCGGCGATGAAGGGCGCAGTCCATGCCTTCACCGTGGTGCTCGCCAAAGAGGTCGGCCAGCATGGCGTGCGCGTGAACTGCGTTGCGCCTTATGGCACCATGTCCGCCGATCCCGAGGCCTTCAGCACGGGCAGCCGCTTCAACCCGGAAAGCAATTTCTTCGCCACAGCCTTTGGCGGTTCGAGCGATTTTGACCAGTCGATGCGTGCGCGCCAGCCGCTGCTGGGCCGCCCGCTGGGCAAACCCGAAGAGGTCGCCGCGCTGGTGGCATGGCTGGCCTCGAGTCAAGCCAGCTGGGTGACCGGACAGATCATGCAGGTTGATGGCGGGGCGCTGTTGCGGTGAAGCTCGATGCTGCACAGATCATCGCCGAGGCCGAGGTGGCGGCGGGTTTCAGCGATGGTGAGGGGCATCTCCACCGCAATCTCGAGGCGCTGGTCACTTCCCTGAACAGCGATGGCACTCTAAACGAGCTGGGTGCGGCGGCAGCCCATCGCGGACTGGTCTCACGCCAGACAGACCGCATCGGTGGGCAAAAGTGGCTCGTGCAGCATCCCGAGATTGCCGACGAGGTGATCGAAGCGCCGGTTTTCCTCTGTGGCCTTCCCCGCTCGGGCACGACCTATTTCCAGTATCTGTTTGATCGCGACCGCCGCTTTCGCCTGATCCGCACCTGGGAAAGCCTGATGCCACTGCCGCCGCCGGGTGCCGATCCGCAATCGGTTATCGCGCGCAAAGCGATGGAAGAAGAACGCCGCGCCGCACTGCGTCCCAAGGTGGTGGCCAACTTTGCCGCGCTGCATCTGCTCGATCCCGACGGCCCGGATGAGTGCCACGCCTTCATGGAGCAGACCGGCGCAGCGGCAGGGTTTTTCAACCTTTATGATGTGCCGAGCTACTTCGATTACCTGATGCATGAGGCGGACATGACCGCCGCCTATGCTGCGCACAAGCGCCAGCTGCAGCTGCTACAATGGCAGACCCCTCGTTCAACATGGGCGCTGAAATATCCTAATCATATCATTGCCATGGATGCAATTATTCGTGTTCATCCGCAAGCCCGCTTCGCCATGACTCACCGCGATCCTCTGCAAGTGCTGGCCTCGATCGCCAGGATGAGCCTGTCGCTGCGCACCGCGCGTTATGATGCAGCTGATCCTGCCCGCGTCGGCCGCCAAATGCTGGACTTCATTGACCGGCACATCGCCCGGATCATGGACTTTGATGCCGGGCCAGATGGAGCCCGCGTCAGCCATGTCGATTACTACGCGCTGGTCGCCGATCCGGGCCGGGTGATGCGCGAGGTTCATGCCGGGCTAGGCATCGCATCGCCCGAAGACGTCATGGCCGAGATCAGTGGCTGGCGGCGCGAGAATCCCAAGAACGCGCGCGGCGCCAATGACTATGCCCTCGCCCAGTTCGGTCTGTCCGAAGGTGAGGCCGAGGAACGCTTTTCCCGATATCGCCAGCACTTCGCCATCCCGCGCGAAAAGGAGAAGACTGCATGACACCTGACAGCCAGGCACTCGCCAAACTCGTGGCCAAGGATGAAATCCGCACCCTGGTGCTGCTCTATTCACGCGCGATTGACCGCAAGGACATCACCCTGCTGCGCGACCTCTACACTCCGGACGCCACCGATACCCACGGCGACAGTTACGATGGCAACCAGAAGGGCTACTGCGACTTCATCGAGCGCAGCTTCCCCTACATGCCCTACAGCGGGCATCACGCCTGCAATCACCTGATCGATGTCGATGTGGAAGCGGGCACCGGCTGCGGCGAAGTCTATGCCATCGCCTATCACCTGATCCCTGATGGTCAGGGCGGCCAGCTGGAAGACCTGATGGCGGTGCGCTATATCGACAATTACCGGCTATGCGACGATGGCAAGTGGCGCTTTGCCAAACGGGTCGTCACCTATGACATGAAGATCCGTCGTCCTCTAGCGGGGCCGGTTGTGACCATGCCCGATGCGCCAAACGATCCGAGCTATGGCGAGCTTGGCATGGCGCTGTTTCAGCGGGGGCCGCGTGGCTGAGCGCAAGGCGGTTGCCGAAAATCGGGCATCGGCGTAACACTTGCGAATTCTTAGCAAGGAAAATCCGATGCCTAACATCCGCAAATTCTTTGTTGCCGTCCTGGCGCTGTCCTCCGCGCAGCTAATGGCCAAGCCCGCACCGCATTATTCTGCCATTGCGCCGATATTTCTCGCCAATGGAACAGACACAGGTCTGGCAGTGATCACCCGGGTGCGTGGCAAAACCGTACTCAAAATCTCGCTGAACGGACTCACGCCAGGCGCGCACGGTCTGCACCTGCACTCCACTGGAAGCTGCAAGGGCGATGGCTTTTCACGGGCCGGCGCACACCTCAATCCCGGCGGCCATATGCATGGCAAGCTTAATCCGGCTGGCAGCCATCTCGGTGATCTGCCCAACCTGACGGCCGATGCCAGTGGCAATGTTGTGACGGAAATCCCGGTATCGATGAACATCAAGTCTTTGTTCACAGCCATGTTTGATGCCGATGGCACTTCGATCGTCATCCATACTGCTGCAGATGATTATGCCACCGATCCCAGCGGCAACAGTGGTGCGCGGATTGCCTGCGGGGTGTTCAGGCGCAAGTGACTGGGCAAAGTCAGCGCACAACCGTCAACCAAACAAATCCGCATAGTCCTTGCGCAGTTCCGCTTTCTGCACCTTGCCCATGGCATTGCGCGGCAGGGCATCGACCACGGCGATGTGGCGCGGGCGCTTGAACTTGGCCAGCTGCCCTTCCAGCCCGGCAAGCATCGCTCCCGGATCAAGCATGGCCCCCTTGCGTGCAACCACCACAGCCACCACGGCCTCGCCCATATCGGCATGGGGCACGCCGATCACCGCGCTTTCCGCAACACCGGGCAGCGCGTCGATCACTTCCTCGATTTCCTTGGGGTAGACGTTGAGGCCACCCGAAATGATCAGATCCTTGGCGCGGCCAACCAGCGTGATGCGGCCATCACTCGCCATGGTGGCGATATCGCCGGTGACGAACCAGCCACTTTCGCGGAACTCCTCGGCGGTCTTATCGGGTTTGCGCCAGTAACCAGCGAAGACATTGGGGCCGCGGACTTCGAGCACACCAGGCTCACCCGGTGCGCTATCGCCCCCCGTCTCATCGCGGATCCGCACATCCTCTCCGGGAAGTGCAAAGCCCACCGTTCCTGCGATCCGCTCGCCATCATAGGGGTTTGAGGTGATCATGCCGGTTTCGGTCATGCCATAGCGTTCGAGGATGCGCTGGCCGGTCACCGCTGCAAAGCGATCATGCACTTCGGCAAGCAAGGGCGCAGAGCCGGAGATGAACAGACGCATATGCGCGCAGGCCTGCCTTGTCAGTTCAGGCGCGCCAAGCAGCCGTCTGTAATGAGTCGGCACTCCCATCAGGACCGTGGCCTGATCAAATAGGCTGATGATTGTGGCCGGATCGAAACCGCGATGGAACAGCACACTCGCCCCAGCCAGCAGCGCGCCATGCAGGGCCACGAACAGACCGTGGACGTGATAGATCGGAAGGATGTGTAGCAGCACGTCATCGCTCGACCAGCGCCACAGAGCGTGCAGAGCCACGGCATTGCTCAGCAGATTGGCATGGCTGAGCATCGCGCCTTTTGAGCGCCCGGTGGTGCCCGAAGTATAGAGGATCGCGGCAAGATCATCAGGCGCGCGCTGCATCACCGGTACGCCGGTTTCCGGCACATCCTCCAGCAAAGTGCCGCTGCCGTCATCGTCCAGAGTCACCACTGTGGCAGTGCCGGCGAGGGCGCGCACCATCACCTCGTCCGCCGGACGGCAAACCACGATTACCGGCTCGGAATCGCTCAGGAAATATTCCAGTTCACCGGCGGTATAGGCGGTGTTGAGCGGAACATAAACCATGCCAAGGCGCTGCGCCGACAGATAGAGCAGGACGTTGTCCGGGCTCTTTTCTACCTGCACGACTATCCGCTCACCAGCCTTGCCGCCCAGCGCCTCCAGCCGCGCGGCAAGGCGGGCGGTGTCGTCATCGAGATCACAAAAGCGGGCAATCACCTGCCCGTCTTCGATCAGGAAGGGCTTGTCGCCCTGGCTGGTGGCGGCGGACAGAAAGCGGGAAAGGATATTGCTGTTCATCTTATGCTCGAACCTTTGCTCGACTGACGCTTGCCAGCGGTGCGGTAATGCGGCTTAGAACGCCCGACAAGGAAGGATCGGGTTATGGCTGGATTTATTGCAACAGAGCTTGAACATGCCGGCGTGACGTTGATTGGTCAGGCGGCGGTTCCTGCGGGCACCGGACCTTTCCCCGCCGTTCTGGTGATGCACAATGCGCTGGGGCTTGGGGGCCATGTCCGCGAAACGGCTCAGAAACTGGCAGCTCTGGGCTATCTCGCAGTGGCGACGGATATGTACGGCGGCGGCGCACCTGCGGGTGACATGCAGAGTTCTGCCGCGCACTTTGAAGGAATAATGCAGAACCCGGCGCTGCTGCGTGATCGCGTGGAGCGATGGTTTGATCATGTCGCCGCCATGCCGAATGTGATCGCAGACCGCGTCGCCGCCATCGGCTACTGCTTTGGCGGCACTTGCGTTCTCGAACTGGCGCGCAGCGGCGCACCGGCGCGCGCAGTGGTGAGCTATCACGGCATCCTGACGACCGTCGCTCCCGCCCAACCGGGAATGATCCCCGGTGAAGTCGTTGCCTATTGCGGCGCAAAAGATCCATACGCGCCGCTCGATCACATCGAGGGTCTGCGCGGCGAAATGGCAGCGGCCGGAGCAAAGCACAGCATTACCATTTTCGGCGAGGCAGCCC
>JANOYZ010000089.1:0-3759 GCA_031429135.1 Novosphingobium sp.
GGTGCAGAACGTGCCGCTGGCTGACACTTTCAAGGTGCGCCTCGGCATCGATCGCCAGAAGCGTGACGGCTACCTGAAGAACGCGGGCAAAGTCGGCTTCGGGCCTTATGGCGATGCTGGTGGCAGCACTGATTACTGGGCGGCACGTCTCAGCATTGTCGCTGATCTGACGCCCAATCTCGAAAACTACATCGTTGGCACATGGTCACATTCGAAGAGCACTGGTGTGATCCCCAAGATTACGCAGGCGTTCTATCGAGAGCCTTATTCATTGCTGACAGGTGTTGCACCGGCAGGGACGCTTGATGCTGGCCAGAATGTTACCGGGCTTGTCACATCCAATGGTTTGCTGGCGCTGAACCAGATGGCTTCGGAAGCAGCCTGTGGTTTTTGGTGTGTAACGAACTCAGTCTGGGATTCACGGTCCGAATCGCAGACCTGGCAGCTGATCGACACGTTAAAGTGGGAAGTCAGTGATAGCCTGACAATCAAGAACACCCTCAGCTATGGCGAATTCATCGGCGACACCACGCTCGATCTGTTCGGACTTTCGATACCCCGGCGCCTCGTTACCGCTCCGGCATTCCCGGTTAATCCGTCGAACTCTATCTCGACCGGCGACCTTGATTTGGTCTCCACCCCTCTGGGTGTCCGCAACTTCTCTATGACACGCTCGCCAAGTGGTCTGGGCCTGCATACCAACGCAGAATCATCATTTGTTGAGGAACTGCAGTTCCAGGGCCATGGTGACCGCTTTAACTGGCAGGGTGGCCTCTATTTCGAAATGAGCAACCCGCTGGGCAAGTCGGGTACGATCGGACCGTCGCAGACCCCCTGCGGCCCCATCGGCTCTGCATTGCCAACCGGGGCTGCGGCCACCGAAATCGCAATCCAGACCGATCCTTCGCAAGTCTGTCTGACAACCGGAAATCAGGCCAACTCGCTCGGCCGCGTCGGCCTTTCAACCACGCTGACCTCGTTCCGCGACAAGGCGATCTATTGGCAGGGCATTTATGCGTTGACCGATCAGCTCAAGGTCACTGCCGGTATCCGCTATACCTGGGATGAGATGAAAAGTGAGTTCGCGCTGATGAACCTGCGCTACTTTGCCAACACCATCAATAGCGGCTTCAATGGCAGAACGCTGGCTATCCCCGGCGCCAATACGACATTGCCGGGCCTCAATCAGGGCGTTGGATTTTGCAATAATAACGTAACTTTTGGTTACCCGGCGAATATCCAGGATGGCACCAACGTATCGGCTCCGGGCAAGGGGTTCTTCCCCGCCGCCGACGCGCTCAATCAATGCGCCGAGACCCATAAGGTCAAAACCTCTGCACCAACCTGGTTGCTCGGACTTGACTACAAACCCACTGACGACATCCTGCTCTACGGAAAATATTCGCGTGGTTACCGTCAGGGCGGCGTCGCTTCATTCGCGCTCGATCAGCTGCAAGACTACAAGAAAGAAAAGGTCGATACATTCGAAATTGGCGCGAAAACCAGCTGGCGTGGCTCGATGCCGGGATATTTCAACATCTCAGCATTCCACAATAATTTCAGCGACCAGCAGCTGCAGATTGGCGTGCAGTGCAACCCGACTGCCAACTGTCCGCAGACCACGGTTCTACTCAATACCGGCAAATCACGGCTGCAAGGGTTTGAGATCGAGGCTGGCATTTCGCCGTTCGAAGGCTTCAGACTGCAAGCAAGCTATGCTTATCTGAGCACCAAACTCATCGATGTTGTCGATGTCTCAGCCTTTGTTCTGGCAAAGAACGCCACGCTGCTGGGTCTCGATTTGCGGCCCGTGCCGATTGGTTCAGCGATCCCGAACGCCGTACCCCACAAGCTGGTGCTCAGCGGCAGCTATACACTTCCACTGCCTGATTCGTTCGGCAAGCTGAGCTTCGGCGCAACTATGGTCTATCAGTCCGCTTATCGCGCGGTCAGCGATCCGCCGGTTCTGGCGTCATGCCTGCTCTCGCCCACTGGGGCCGCGCAAACCGCGAACACGAATATCAATCTGTTCAACTGTGCGGCGGCCACGCCTGCTAAATTTGCCAGCAGCTACGGAATCCTGCCCAGCTCGAATGTAGTAAACCTCAACGTCAACTGGGAAAATGTCGGAGGAATGCCGGTTGATGCCGCGTTCTTCATCACCAATGTGACCAACGAGCGGGTCTTCCTGCATGCCAACGTACAGGCTGGCTCTGGCTTCATCTCGAACATCATCGGCGAACCGCGGATGTTTGGTGGCCGCCTGAAATACCGCTTCTGATCGCAGCAGCAATACACAGCATCGAAGGGCGCCGGTTGCGATACCGGCGCCCTTTCGCATTCCGCCCGGCACAATCGCACCGGCGATTGCTGCAAATTCTGATTGATAGAGCCGCGCCTGTTGTGGTCTGACTCGCTGCACGAATGCCGCGCCACCGCTTGCGGCTCAGCCGAGTGACGGGAAAGCAGACCCCATGAATTTTGATCTCACCGACGAACAGGAAATGGTCCGCGATACATTCGCGCGTTTCCTTGACGGCAACAGCTCCACACTGCGCGTTCGCGCGGCGATGAGCCCGGAAAACGGCGGGACGGGCTTTGACGCCGCCATGTGGCGCGGTCTCGCCGAACTCGGCGCGCTGGCCATGCGGGTGCCTGATGCAGCGGGCGGCATGGGGCTGGGCCTGTTCGATGCCGTGCTGCTGATGGAGGAAGCCGGGCGCACACTGGCATCGGGACCGCTGGCGGAATCGCTCGTCGCCGCGCGTCTGCTGGCGCAATTGGGCGGCGAGGCCCAGGCTGATCTGCTCGACCGCCAGCTGAGCGGTGATGCTGTGGTGGCCATCGCGCTGGCTGATATGGCCGATGCGCCGCGCCAGTGGATCGCCGGCGGTCTTGTCGCCGATGCCGTGATCGCGCGGCGGGGCAATGACGTTGTGCTGGTCAGCGTTCCCGCCAGCGCGCGTCATGCCGAAGATAACCTCGCCTCCACGCCGCTGGCCGAGATCGATCTTGGCGCGCTGCAAGCTACCGTTCTGGCCAGCGGCAGCGATGCTCTCGCCAACTTTGCCAGCGGGATCGAGGAATGGAAGCTGCTGATGGCCTCAGCACTGGCCGGGCTTGGCCGCGAAGCGCTGCGGCTTGGTGCCGCCTATGCCTGCGAGCGCAAGGCCTTTGGCCAGCTTATCGGCACCTTTCAGGGCATCTCGCATCCTTTGGCTGACCGCCTGTGCGATGTCGATGGCGCGAAGTTCCTCGTGTGGAAGGCGGTGCGAGATATCTTTGACGGTTCGCACGAAGCCGGACCGACCATCAGCCTGGCGCTGGCTTATGCCTGCGAGGCGGCGGCAAGCGCCACCGCGCAGTCGCTCCACACCTTCGGCGGCTATGGCCTGACCACCGAATATGACATCCACCTGTTCAATCTGCGCGCCAAGGCATGGCCGCTAGTAATCGGCGATCCGCAACTGTTGATCGAAGAGGCCGGACGCAGGCTTTATGCGGGCGAACAGACCTCGCTCCCGGCTTCGGGAGATGTGCCGATCGATTTCGATCTCGGTGATGAGGCACGCGCGGTCTGTGTTGAAATCGCGACCCTGTTCAACGCCAATGTCACCCCCGAAATGCGCGAAAAATTCCATTATTCATGGGAAGGCTATGTGCCCGAAGTGCACAAGATGCTGGCCGATAACAATCTGCTAGAAAAAATTGGTGGCCAAGCTAAACTAGTGCAGCTCGTCGAACGCACGGTCAGCGCCG
>JANOYZ010000090.1:0-4280 GCA_031429135.1 Novosphingobium sp.
CGCTCTGGCTGCGCCTGTAGAAGCCCGCGCACCACCCTCTCGACTTGGCGTGACTCAAACTCTAGAGCCACAAGAGAAATGACCGATAAACTCGCCGAAATATGCAACACCACCCGCGCCGAAGTCGCGCGCCGCAAGGCCGCAACCTCGCTCGGCGCGCTTGATGTCGCCGCGCGCGATCAAACCGCACCGCGCGGGTTTGAAGCGGCGCTGCGCAAGACGGTGACCACCGGATATGGCCTGATCGCCGAGATCAAGAAGGCCAGCCCTTCCAAAGGCATGATCCGCCCGGATTTCGATCCCCCGGCCCATGCCCGTGCCTATGAAGCAGGAGGCGCAACCTGCCTCTCGGTGCTGACCGACGCGCCCTATTTTCAGGGGCACGAGGACTACCTCATCGCCGCGCGTTCAGCTTGCTCTCTGCCGGTGATCCGCAAGGATTTCATGGTCGATCCCTGGCAAGTGGCCGAAGCCCGTGCCATCGGCAGTGATGCCATCCTGATCATCGTCGCCGCACTCGAAAACGGCGTGATGACAGAGATAGAGGTCGCCGCAATCGAGCGCGGCAAGGACGTGCTGGTTGAAGACCATAACGAAGTGGAAATGGAGCGGGCCGCGCGCCTCAAATCCCGTCTGATCGGGGTGAACAACCGCGATCTCAAACGCTTCGTCACAGATATTGGCACCACTGAACGGCTCGCCCCGCTGGCACCCGAAGGCAGCCTGCTGATCGGCGAAAGCGGGATCAATGCCCACGCCGACCTGATTCGCCTCGAAAAAAGCGGGGTGCGCTGCTTCCTCGTCGGTGAAAGCCTGATGCGGGTAGATGATGTGACCGCCGCAACCAAGGCACTGCTCGGTGGCTGAACTCACCCATCTTGATGATCAGGGAAATGCCCGGATGGTCGATGTCGGCGGCAAGGCTGAAACCCGGCGAGTCGCGGTGGCCACTGGCCGGATTCGCATGTCGGCAGAGGCGCTGGCCGCGATTCGTCATGGTGATGTGGCCAAAGGTGATGTCCTCGCTGCGGCACGCATTGCCGGGATCATGGCTGCCAAGAAGACTGCCGAACTGATCCCGCTGTGTCATCCGCTGGCGCTTGACGCCGTGACGCTGGATTTCGTGCTGGAAGACGGCGCGTTGCGCGCCACTGCCAGTGCTTCTCTCACCGGTCGCACGGGCGTAGAAATGGAAGCGATGACAGCATGTTCCATCGCACTCCTGACAATCTACGATATGGCCAAGGCAATCGATAAGGCGATGGTCATCGAACAGGTTCGGTTGCTTTCCAAGAGCGGCGGAAAATCAGGTGACTGGTTCGCCCCGGCATGAGCGCAGCCCTGCTCCTCGAAGAGGCGCAGGCCCGATTACTGGCACTCGTCACGCCCTTGCCGGTCGAGCGGGTGGACATAGGCTCCGCGCTGGGCCGCTACCTTGCCGAACCGCTCATCGCCCGCCGCATCCAGCCCGCTGCTGATCTCTCGGCGATGGATGGCTATGCTGTACGCGGACCTGATATATCAGGACCATGGCGCGTTGTCGGGGAAAGTGCGGCCGGGCATCCCTGCGCGAGAGCGGTCGGAACCGGGCAGGCCGTGCGCATCGCCACCGGCGCGCTGATGCCGCAAGGCGCAGATGCAGTGGTAATGCAGGAGGATGTCGCGCGGACTGGCGATATTATCATTCTCATCGGCACAGCACCGGCTCCTCCGGGCAAGCATATCCGCCGATGCGGCGGTGATTTTCGTCAGGGGGCAGTGTTGCTGCCAATGGGCACACGCCTTGGCCCGGCGCAGCTGGCGCTCGTCATATCAGCGGGTCACAACCATGTCGCTGTTCGCCGGATGCCCCGCCTGGCCATTATCGACAGCGGTGATGAACTCGCTACCGACGCAGAGAACTGCGACGATCATCAGATCCCGGCGAGCAACGGGGCAATGCTGGCGGCGCTGGCCGCATCCCTGCCCTGTGACATAACGCGGCTCGGGCCGATCACTGATGATATGGCAGCGATAACGCAGACGCTTGAGGCGGCGGCTGGGGCTGACGTAATCGTGACTTCTGGCGGGGCATCGGTGGGCGATCATGATCTGATCCGCCCAGCTCTTGCCGAATGGGAGGCGAAGCTCGATTTCTGGAAAGTGGCGATCAAGCCCGGCAAGCCGCTGATGGTGGCAACGAAAAGCAGGCAAATCGTGCTCGGCCTGCCGGGCAATCCGGTTTCCAGCCATGTTACCGCATTTCTGTTCCTCATGCCGCTGCTGCGGGCTCTGTCGGGTGCTGCCAGGCCACTTGCCCAAGCTACCCAGCACCGCCTTGCCGCGCCTGTGCCAGCAGGCGGTGACAGGCGAGAGTTTCTGCGGGCCAGAATGACTGACGACGGGGCAGAAGTTCTCGCCACACAGGATAGCGGCGCGCTCGCCGCGCTGGCCCTGGCCGACCTGCTGATTGACCGGCCCGCAGGAGCCCCGCCGCTCCCTGCCGGAGCCATTGTTCCGGCTTATTTCATCTGAATGGCAGAAATGCTTGACGCGATTCGATAAGTTGCTTAATTGTTCCGCATTCGTTCACTGAACGGCGCAAGAACATGCGGCGTTCCGATGGGAGTTGCGCAGATGCTGACCCGTAAGCAGCACGAACTGATCCGATTCATTCAGGTTCGCCTGGAAGAAACCGGCATTTCCCCCAGTTTTGAGGAAATGAAGGAAGCGCTTGACCTCAAATCGAAATCTGGCGTGCATCGGCTGATTTCCGCACTGGAAGAACGCGGTTTCATCCGCCGGCTGCCCAATCGCGCCCGCGCTCTGGAAGTGCTGAAACAGCCTGAGGATGTTGGCCAGCGCCCTGTTGCTGCCAATTCGAACAACACTGCCGCGCCGCTCAAGGCTCCGGCTGCTCGTCCCCAGCCGGCGAATGACGTTATCGAAATACCGCTGCATGGCCGCATTGCTGCGGGCGTTCCGATCGAGGCGATGGAAGGCCAGTCGATGTTGCCCGTCCCTGCGGCACTCCTTGGTCCGGGCGAGCACTATGCACTCGAAGTGTCAGGCGATTCGATGATGGATGCCGGAATTCTTGACGGTGATTACGCCCTCATCCGCCGCACCAACACCGCCCGTGATGGCGAGATTGTCGTCGCACTGGTTCGCGGTGAAGAAGCAACGCTCAAATATCTGCATCGCGATCACGGCAATATCCGACTCGATCCGGCTAATGCCGCTTACGAACCGCAGATTTACGGCGCGGACGAAGTTGAAGTTCAGGGCAAGCTTGCCGGGCTGCTGCGCCGCTATCATTGAGGTAGACGGCGGGCACTGTCGGTATTTGCCGCTTCGGTGCCGGCATCAGCCGCTGCTTTGGCTGGTCTGGGTACATAGGGCTTGCGAACAATGGGATGCCACCAGCCATGGTCACCTTGCCCTTCAGCAACTGTCCTGATCCTGCGGCTATCCAAATCAATCGCCAGCCCGCCGCTGCGATCCAGCATGGCCCGATCAGCCTTGAGCAGTTTCGGGCGGCAGGCATAGGGCAAGCGTCGGTCAGCTATGACGATATCGCTCAATTCACAGGCTGCGACAAGATCACGGAAGGCGACCAGTTCCTGACCGCGCGCCAGCAGCAGGTGCCAAACCCTGCCGCCGCGTTCGATCTCCAGCACACAGAATTCAGGGCTGCAACGCGCACCGGGCCAATCGTCGATCAGCCGGACTGCGCCGCCCATCCCGGCCAATTCGGTAAGATTGTCCTGCACATATTCACTACGCGATTCGCGCAAGACGATGAGTTCTCCTTCAGCCAGTCCGGTTACGCCGACATGGCGGCCATCGCCTGAGACCAGCAGGTCCGGCGGGCTGAGCAGAGCAAGACTGGCCGTCCCCAGCACCACCGGGGCCAGGCCCAGCAATCGCACTTTTCCGCGCCACAGCGCCAGCCACAGTCCGCCCGCGACAAACAGGGCGAACCCGCCATAGCCCATGG
This sequence comes from Novosphingobium sp., assembly GCA_031429135.1. Classification (GTDB taxonomy): domain Bacteria; phylum Pseudomonadota; class Alphaproteobacteria; order Sphingomonadales; family Sphingomonadaceae; genus Novosphingobium. Next base: position 3,980 of record JANOYZ010000090.1, read on the forward strand.
CAGGCAGATGCGTCACCGCTCCCGGCTGGGCAGCCACCCACTGGGCAAGCCCCAGCAGCGCCTCAAGCGATTTGCCCGCCAGCCACCATGCCGGTGCTCCCGCTCCCACCGTATCGAGCAGCAAGGCCAGGGCGATCAACGGCATCGACACAAATGTGGTGAGCGGAATGGCGATCACATTGGCCAGGGCACCATAAACGCCCGCGCGGGCGGACTGTGGCTGGCGCTGTGGCGCGGAAAAGTGCGATTGCTGGGCCTGGCCCCGGTGGTGCTGGGGACGGCCAGTCTTGCTCTGCTCAGC
>JANOYZ010000091.1:0-11122 GCA_031429135.1 Novosphingobium sp.
GCCAGCGCCGACCGGGTGCGCCGATCACCATTCCCTGCCATGGTCAATCCGCTGTCGGGCGCCAATCCACTTTCGAGCGCCAATCCGCTTTCGAGCGCCAATCCGCTTTCGAGCAGGGCCGAGGCAGCAGAGCGCCCCTCCGCCGTTCAGGCCAAGCGTCAGGCTGGATCGGAGCTTGGTTCACGTCTTTCCCGCGTTGATCTCATCGCCGCTTCTGCCAAGGGGACCACCAGCGAGTGAACGCGATTGCCGTCTCGACCACGATTTCTCCAGCGCGAGTTCAACTCGTCAATGTCCGGCAGCGCCTGCTGCTGACTGCGCATATCCGGGTGCTGTTAGTGGCTGCGGCATTTGTCCTGGTGGCGCTGATCGCCATGATCAAGCTGACCTGGCTGGGTATTGGCAAGGACGCGCCTTCGAGCCAGACACTGGATGAGGCGCTGACGCCGCCGCGCGCCGAAATTGTTGATCGCAATGGCGTTTCGCTCGCCCGCGCGCTGCCGACTTATGCGCTGTGGTTCAATGCCAACAAGATTGATGAAGCTGATCCGCTGGTAAAATCACCGCAGGAAATAGCCACGGCGCTGATGGCCATTTTTCCTGATGAGAATTATGAACGTCTGGTCGCGACGCTTTCCTCCGGCCAGTCCGCCACTATCCGTCACCGCGTTCTTCCCGAAGAGGCCAACCGCATTCAGGCACTGGGCGAGCCGGCTTTGCAGTTCCCCAAAGAGGAAGAACGCTATTATCCGCAAGGCTCGATGGGTGCTTTCGTCATCGGCTATGTCAACCGCGATGGCAAAGGGCTGGTCGGCATGGAGCAGGTGCTCGATGCGCGACTGAATGATCCGGCGATGCGCGGCACCCCCGCCGTGCTCTCGATCGATGCGCGGGTTCAGGGCGCGCTGGAGGACGAACTGGAAACCGCCATTCGTGACAGCAATGCCAAGGGCGGCGGCGGTATCGTGCTCGATGCCGATACCGGCGAAGTGATCAGCCTGGCCTCTGCGCCCACTTTCGATCCCAACCGTCCGTCGATCTTCGATGCCGAAGGGCAGGGGCTGATGCACAACAACATCTCGGGCCAGGTGTTCGAGCTGGGCTCGGTGTTCAAGCCTTTGACCGTCGCCGCCGCAATCGACAACGGCACGGTGACGGACATTGCGCAGCGGTGGCCCGCAGGTGAGGAGATGAAAATCGCCGGGGCCGTGGTTCACGATCACAAGAGCTACGGCGCATCGCTCAATATCCCCGAAGCGCTGATCCACTCGTCCAACATCGTGCTGGCCCAGATTGGTGAGGATATCGGCCCTGAACGCCTGAGCGCCAGCCTGCGGTCACTTGGTTTTTTCGAGAAGGCCTATCTTGAATTGCCCGGTCGCGGCATGCCGATGCTGCCGCGCGACTGGTCGAACATCACCACCACCCGCGTCGCTTTTGGCCATGGCATGTCGGTAACCCCGCTGCATCTGGCCAGCGCCTATGCCGCCATGGTCAACGGCGGCATCTGGCGACCGGCAACCCTGCTCAAGCTGGAGCCGGGCAAGGCACCAGCGGGCCGCCGGGTTTACAAGGCATCGACCAGCGCGCGGATGCGCCAGTTGCTGCGGCTGATCGTCGATCTTGGCACCGGACGTTCGGCCAATGCGCCGGGATACCGGGTCGGCGGGAAGACCGGAACCGCCGAAGTCGCTGACCAGTACGGCTATCACAAAGACCGCGTGATCACGACTTTTGCCTCGGCTTTCCCGATGGACCGCCCGCGCTATGTCGTGGTGATCACGCTGGTGGAACCCAAGGCGACCACCGCGACATCGGGCCAGCGCACGGCGGCATGGAACGCCGCGCCGGTGGTTGGCCGGCTGGTCCCGCGGATCGGTCCGCTGCTCGGCATCATGCCCGATGAAACCCGCGATGTGGATATTACTGACCTTGCCCCGCTTGTTGCCAGTGGAGATGGCGAGTGAGGCTGGGGGCCATTGCCGAAGGCGCGGGGATCGCCCTGCCCACCGGCGGCGAACGGCTGGTCACGGGATTTGCCATTGATCACCGCAAGGTCGCCCCCGGCTGTGTGTTCGGCGCTTTTCAGGGCGCAGCGGTCAACGGCGAGCAGTTCATTGCCGCCGCGATACAGGCCGGTGCCGTGGCCGTGGTCGCGCGGGGCGAGGCGAAGGTCGAAGGCGCGGTCCACATCGCCGATGCCAATCCGCGCCGCGCCTTTGCGCGTCTGGCGGCGCGTTTCTTCACGCCGGTTCCCGAAACCATCGTCGCCGTCACCGGGACCAACGGCAAGACTTCCTGCGCCGAAATGACGCGCCAGATCTGGCGCATGGCCGGGCACCGCGCGGCCTCTATCGGCACACTGGGCGTGACCACCAGCGATGAGAGCATTTCCACCGGGCTCACCACACCCGATATCGTCACCTTCCTCGCCAACATGACCGGTCTGGCGCGCGAAGGCGTGACCCATGTTGCCTATGAGGCATCGAGCCACGGCTTGTCGCAATTCCGCAACGAAGGTCTGCGCGTCAAGGCGGGAGCGTTTACCAATCTCAGCCGCGATCATCTCGATTATCACAAGGACATGGACGATTATTTCGCCGCCAAGATGCGCCTGTTCACCGAAGTGGTGGAACCGGGTGGCACGGCGGTTATCTGGGCGGATGACGGCCTCTGGTCGGCAAAAGCATCGCAGCAGGCGGCTGACCGGGGGCTGAGCCTGCTCAGTGCGGGCGAGAAGGGGGACACGATCCGCCTTCTCGCCCGCACACCCACACAATTGGGGCAGATGCTCGAGATTGAATATGACGGCGCGGCGCGCAAGCTGAACCTGCCGCTGATCGGCGCCTATCAGGCGGCCAATGCGCTGATCTCGGCCGGCTTGGTGATTGCCAGCGGCGGAGAGGCTGGGGCCACTTTCGATGCGCTCACCCGGCTGCAACCGGTGCGCGGACGGCTGGAGCGGGCGGCGATCACCCGAGGCGGTGCGCCGGTCTATGTCGATTACGCCCATACGCCTGATGCTCTCGAAGCTGCCATCGCTGCGCTGCGTCCGCATGTTGCCGGGCGGCTGATCGTGGTCTTCGGTGCGGGCGGTGATCGCGATAGGGGCAAGCGTCCGGAAATGGGCCGCGTCGCAGCGGAGCAGGCCGACCTTGCCATTGTCACCGACGACAATCCGCGCGGCGAAGATCCTGCGGATATCCGCGCGCAGGTGCTTGCCGGGGCATCCAGCCTTCGCGAAGTGCCTGATCGCCGCGAAGCCATTGCGGCGGCAATTTCTGAAGCTGGCCGGGACGATATCGTCCTGATCGCCGGCAAGGGCCACGAACAGGGCCAGATCATCGGCAGGGGCGAGGCTATGCGCGTACTGCCGTTCGATGATGTTACCATAGCCAGGGAGTGTGCCGGACAATGAGCATCGCCGCCCTTATCGCATGGCCGATCGAGGCCAGCGACGAAATTCCGCTGGCCCTATGGGACAGCTTTGCCATCGAAGCCGCGACCGGGGGCAGGGCGAGCACCATGTTTCAGGTATCCGGGGTCGAGATTGACAGCCGCGATGTTCAGCCCGGAGATCTGTTTTTCGCCCTGATCGGCGAGGCCATGGACGGGCACCGGTTTGTCGAGGCCGCCTTTGCCAAAGGGGCCGCTGCCGTGGTGGTCGATCGCCCGGTCAAAGGCCCGCATGTGCTGGTGAAGGACACCTTTGCGGCATTGCAGGCGCTGGCCAGGGCGGCCCGGACGCGCAGCGAGGCGGCGATCATCGGCGTGACCGGTTCGGTCGGCAAAACCGGGGTCAAGGAAGCGATTTTCGCCGCGCTTGATCGTTCCAGCAATGGCCAGGCCCACCGTTCGGTCAAAAGTTACAACAACCATGTCGGGGTGCCGCTCAGCCTGGCGCGTATGCCTGCCCGCGCAAAATCGGGCACCTTCGAGCTGGGAATGAACCACGCGGGTGAGATTTCCGCCCTGACTGCTCAGGTGCGCCCGCATGTTGCGGTGATCACCACGATTGCCCCGGCGCATATCGAAAACCTTGGCAGCGAAGAGGCGATTGCGGCGGCCAAGGCAGAGATTTTTGAGGGGCTTGCGCCCGGCGGCACCGCCATCATCCCGGCGGACAGCCCGCATTTTGCCGCGCTGCACGATGCCGCGCTGGTCCATGGCGCCAAGGTTGTGTCCTTTGGTTTGTCGGCACATGCCGATGTCCGGCTGCTGGATGCGGTCATGGCACCGGGCGGTGGCTCGCTGGTCACCGTCGATATGGGCGCGGCCCGCGTCTGCTATACCATCGCGGCACCCGGTGAGCACTGGATTGCCAATTCGCTGGCCGTCATGGCGACGGTTCGCGCAGTTGGCGGCGATCTTGGTGCGGCTGGCCTCGCGTTGGCCGAGATGGAAGGCCTCAAAGGCCGGGGCGCGCGCCATACCATTGCGGCCTTTGGCGGCGCAAAGGGGAGCGGGCGGGCGCTGCTGATCGATGAGAGTTACAACGCCAACCCCGCCTCGATGCGCGCTACGCTGGCGCAATTGGGGGCGACTCCGGCAGTGCGCCGGATCGCGGTTCTGGGCGCGATGAAGGAGCTTGGTGATCTTGGTCCCGCTTTCCATGCCGCTCTTGCTGAACCGCTGCGCGCCGCTGGGGTCGATTATGCCCTGCTGGTGGGCAACGAGATGGGCGCTTTGGCTGACGAACTGCGAAAATGCGGCGAACCGGGGAAATCCGGGGGCAATGCGCTTGGCAAGTCGATAGCCTTCGCCCATTGCCGGAACCCTGCCGAAGCACTTGTCGCTCTGGCGGATTTCGGCATCGAGGGCGGTGATGCCGTGCTGGTCAAGGGGTCGAATTCGATCGGGCTGGGCGCTGTCGTCGCGGACCTCATCGGACAGAAGGGTTAGGATCCGGGTCAGATGCTTTATCTCATTGCCGATTGGCTGCATTTCCCCGGTGTGGTGAATCTCATTCGCTACCAGTCCTTCCGCGCCGGTGCTGCACTGATGACGGCGCTGATCATCGGCCTGATCATCGGCCCGCGCTTCATCAATATGCTGCGCCTGCGGCAGGGCAAGGGCCAGCCGATCCGCAAAGACGGGCCAAAGTCCCACCTCGCCAAGCGCGGCACACCGACCATGGGCGGGCTGATGATCCTGATCAGCCTGGTGATTGCGATGATCCTGTGGATGGACCTGACCAATCCGTTCGTCTGGGCCTGCCTTGCGGTGACCATCGGTTTTGGCGCGATCGGCTTCATGGACGATTACGACAAGGTCAAGAAGCGCAGCTCTGCCGGGGTTTCCGGGCGGATGCGGCTGGGGCTCGAATTCATCGTCGCCGGGGTCGCCTCATGGATCATCGTCAGCCAGATCGACACCAATCTTTACATCCCCTTCCTTTCGGACCGTTATATCCCGCTGGGGCCGCTCTATTATGTCTTCGCCGCCGTTGTCATGGTCGGCGCGGGTAACGCGGTAAACCTGACCGACGGACTGGATGGCCTGGCGACCATGCCGGTGATCATCGCGGCGGGTGCCTTTGCCATCATCGCCTATCTTGCGGGCCGCGCTGACTATGCCACATACCTTGGCATCCCGCATGTGCCGCGCGCCGGCGAACTGGCCATCCTGTGCGCCGGGTTCATGGGAGCGGGGCTGGCCTTCCTGTGGTTCAACGCCCCGCCTGCGGCCGTGTTCATGGGCGATACCGGCAGTCTGGCGCTGGGCGGAGCATTGGGGGCTATCGCGGTTTCCGCACATCACGAGATCGTGCTGGCCATCGTCGGCGGGCTGTTCGTGCTTGAGGCGGTTTCGGTGATCGTGCAGGTGTTCTGGTTCAAGCGAACCGGCAAGCGGGTGTTCAAGATGGCGCCGATCCACCATCATTTCGAACAGCTGGGCTGGCAGGAAGCCACCGTAGTGATCCGTTTCTGGATCGTCTCGATCATTCTGGCGCTGATTGGCCTTTCGACGCTGAAACTGCGATGATCACACCATGATCACCTCGCCCGCCTTCTCTGGCAAGCGTTACGCCGTTCTCGGGCTGGCCCGTTCGGGAATGTCGTCGGTGCGCACGCTGGTGACAAGCGGCGCGCAGGTCATGGCCTGGGACAGCCGCGACGAGCCGCGTCAGGTGCTGGCCGCTGAATTTGGTGATCGTGTCGAGCTTGCCGATCCGGTTCTGGCCGATCTGACCGGCTTTGACGGTGTGGTTGTTTCCCCCGGGGTGCCGCTTAACCAGCACCCGATTGCCGATGCCGCCGCCGCGCACGGTGTGCCGATCATCGGCGATATCGAACTGTTCGCGCTTGCCCGTCCCGATCTGCCGGCGCACCGCATGGTTGGCATCACCGGCACCAACGGCAAGTCCACCACCACCGCGCTGGTTCATCATGTGCTGAAAAGCGCGGCGCTGCCGGTGCGTATGGGCGGCAATATCGGCTTGCCGATTCTGGGGCAGGAACCGCTGCCACCGGGCGGGGTCTATGTTCTCGAACTGTCGAGCTACCAGCTGGATCTGACCCGCAGCCTTGCCTGCGATGTTGCGGCGCTGCTGAACATCACCCCCGATCACCTTGATCGCTATGATGGCTTTGCCAGCTATGTGGCATCCAAAGAGCACCTGCTGACCATGCAGCGCGCCGATCAGCATGCCATTTTCGGCACCGGTGACGCCGAAACGCTGGCTATCGCCGCGCGCGAGGAACTGCGCCGGGGACCGGCCTATATCCACCGTGAAGCCGGGGCGTGGCTGGCTGACTTGCAGGCCGACTGGCCGACATTGCAAGGCCCGCATAATCTGCAGGACGCCGCAGTCGCCATTGCCATCGCCAAGGCACTGGGGCTCAGTGAAGCACAATGGCGCGCCGCGCTTGCCACCTTCCGGGGATTGCCGCACCGCATGGAGCGCGTGGCTGAGGCGGGCGGAGTGCTGTTCATCAATGACAGCAAGGCCACCAACCCGTCCTCTGCCGCTCCGGCGCTGGCAGCTTTTCCGCCCAAAGTGACAGAGCATGGCTCCAATCGCCGCGTCCACTGGATTTTGGGGGGGCTGCCCAAGGGCGACCGGCTTGATGAATGCGCGCCCTTCTTTGGCAATATCGCCGCCGCTTATACCATCGGTGAGGCCGGGCCGCTGTTTGCCGATCTGCTCGAGCCCTATGCGCCGGTTCACCGCAGCGAAATGATGTGCGAGGCGATCCGCGAGGCGATTGCCGCAGCCCGTCCCGGCGATGTCGTGCTGCTGTCACCGGCCTGCGCCAGCTTTGACCAGTTCCGCGATTACGAAGCGCGGGGCGACAATTTTCGCCAGATCGTGAACGCCCTGCTGGCCGGGGAGGAATGCTGATGGCCAGCCAGCCGCCCTTTGTGCCGCGCTCGGGCCTTGCCTCGCACACCATCATCCAGCGCCGCAACCACTGGCAGGAGCTTTCGCTGTGGTGGCGCGAGATTGACCGGGTGCTGCTGGTGCTGATCCTCGCTCTGATGGCGATCGGTGCAGCGGCGGTGGCGGCATCATCGCCCGCCAGCGCGCGCAAGCTCTCCACCGCCAAGGTGACGCTGGGCGATCTCTATTTCTTCTGGTCGCAGGTGCGGTTCCAGATTGCCGGTATCATCGTGATGCTGGGCGCTTCGTTCCTGCCCAAACACCGGGCGCGGCAGGCGGGCATCTTGCTGGGCTTCGCCATGCTGGTGGCGCTGGTTCTGGTGCTGATACCCTATGTCGGCACTTCGGTGAAAGGCTCGCGGCGCTGGCTGAATCTCGGCATGTCGTTCCAGCCTTCCGAATTTCTCAAGCCCGCCTATGCGATCCTGCTCGCCTGGATCCTGAGCTGGCGGCTGCGCGATCCCAACCTGCCGGTTATCGCTATTTCGGCTGGCCTGATGATCGTGGTGGCGGGGTTGCTGCTGATGGAGCCGGACTTTGGTTCGACCGTGCTATTTGCCGGGGTGTGGTTTGTGATGGTGATGCTTTCGGGCATGCCGATCAAGCGCATGGCGACAATCTGCGGTGCGGGTTTTCTGGCCCTGATCGTCACCTATTTTGTCTATGACAATGCCCGCCACCGTATCGATTCCTTCCTGTTCGGCGGCACGGCTTATGATCAGGTTGATCTGGCGCACCGAACCTTGACGGCGGGCGGCTGGACCGGAAGCGGGCTGTGGCTTGGCATTCGCAAGCTGGCGCTGCCCGAGGCGCATACCGACTATATCTTCTCGGTGATCGGCGAGGAGTTCGGTCTGCTGGTCTGCCTGGTGATCATCGTGCTTTATCTGGCTGTGGTGGTGCGCGTACTTCTGCGACTGGTTGAAGAAGAAGACCTGTTCACCCTGCTGGCCGCTGCTGGCCTGACAGCGCAGATCGGCGGACAGGCATTCATCAATATCCTCGTCAACCTCGGGCTGTTCCCGTCAAAGGGCATGACCCTGCCGCTGATTTCCTATGGCGGATCATCGACGCTGGCACTGTGCCTTGGCGTCGGCTTTCTGCTGGCGATCACCCGCCGCAATCCCTTCCTCAAGCGCGAGCGATTTTCCTTGCGCGAAGCCGGAGCCATGCTGTGAGCAGTGCCAGCCGCCATTACGTCCTCGCCGCCGGGGGAACCGGAGGGCACCTGATCCCCGCCTTCGTTCTGGCTGAAGAACTGGAGCGGCGCGGGCATCATGTTGCGCTGATCACCGACGAGCGGGGCGCGGCGATCCCCGGCAAGCCAACCTCGCTCACCACCCATGTCCTGCCTGCGGGGCGGATAGAGGGTATGAATCCGCTGAGCTGGATCAAGGGGCTGCGCGCGATACTCGAAGGGCGGCGCATGGCGCTGCGCCTGTTTGACAGCTTTGAACCGAGCGCGGTGATCGGCTTTGGTGGTTATCCGGCGCTGCCCGCGCTGCTGGCGGCTAACTCCGCGAAGATTCCAAGCATTATCCATGAGCAGAACGCCGTGCTGGGCCGGGTCAACCGCTTTCTGGCGGGCAGGGTCAATGCAATCGCCACCGCATACCGCGCGGTGGATCGGCTGGCCGGCAAGCATGATCACAAGGTTCACCTCGTCGGCAATCCGGTGCGCGCGGCGGTGCTCACCTTGCGTGATGAGCCCTATCCCGCGTTCAGCGAAGACGGCTTGTTGCGCGTGCTGGTGACCGGCGGCAGCCAGGGTGCGCGGGTGCTGTCAGACGTGGTGCCCGATGGCCTCGCCATGCTCCAGCCCGCTCTGCGCACCCGGCTTCAGGTCACCCAGCAATGCCGCGCTGAAGATATCGACGCGGTGCGTGCGCGCTATGCCGGACACGATATTCCCGCCGAGCTTGCCACCTATTTTGAGGATATGGCCGGGCGGCTGGCCGATGCCCATCTGTTCATTGGCCGGGCCGGTGCCTCGACCGTATCGGAACTTACCGCTGTCGGCCGCCCGGCAATCCTGATCCCGCTGCCGATTGCCACCGACGATCATCAGGCCGCAAATACGCGCGAAATCGTCGCGGCAGGCGGCGCGCGCGCGATCCGGCAGGAAAGCTTCACCGCCGTCGAATTGGCCAAGCAGATACAGGCGATGGCGCAGAACCCCGGCTCTCTGGCCAATGCCGCGCACGCCGCATGGAACTGCGGTTATCCGGCGGCGGCATCGGACCTTGCCGATCTGGTCGAAAGCTTCGGCGCTGCACCCATGATGGATGTCATCCGGGTGGGTGCTTCGGCTAAATCCGTACCATCTGGCCGGGAGGCAGTGGCATGATTGGGCTGGGGTCAGATCTTGTACTTCGACAAGCTCAGCATGAGCGGACTTTGTTTATGGGGTCATTCCAGACCCCGCTCAGGCTGAGCTTGTCGAAGCCTCCGCGCAACATCGGAGTCAATCCGTGAAAGGCGTTCCCACCGATATCGGCACGGTCCACTTCGTCGGCATTGGCGGCATCGGCATGTCAGGCATTGCCGAGGTGATGAACAATCTTGGCTATAGCGTGCAGGGCAGCGATATTGCCGAGGGCTATGTCGTTGAAGGCCTGCGCAAGCGCGGCATCAAGGTTTCGATTGGCCATGCAGCGGAAAATGTTGCCGATGCCGCCGTGGTCGTCACTTCTACCGCTGTGAAGCGTGACAACCCCGAAGTGGTGTTTGCGCTTGAACACCGCATTCCCGTGGTCCGCCGCGCCGAGATGCTGGCCGAGCTGATGCGGCTGAAGAGCACGGTTGCCGTTGCGGGGACGCATGGCAAGACAACCACCACCTCGATGGTCGCCGCGCTGCTCGATGCCGGCGGGATCGATCCCACGGTGATCAACGGCGGCATCATCAATAGCTACGGCTCCAACGCGCGGCTAGGGGCCAGCGACTGGATGGTGGTCGAGGCGGACGAGAGCGACGGTTCGTTCCTGCGCCTCGATGGCACCATCGCAGTCGTTACCAACATCGATCCCGAACACCTCGATCACTATGGCAGCTTCGATGCGGTGAAGGATGCCTTCGTCGAATTCATCGAAAACGTGCCGTTCTATGGCGCGGCGGTGCTGTGCATCGATCACCCTGAAGTCCAGGCAGTGATCCCCAAAGTGCGCGATCGCCGGGTGATCACTTACGGTTTTTCCGCCCAGGCTGATGTGCGCGGTGAGAACGTCACTCCGGTTCCCGGCGGCAACCGTTTCACCGTGGTGCTGCGCGCGCGCGATGGCTCGTTCCGCCGGATTGAGGATATCGAACTGCCGATGCCCGGCCGTCACAACGTGCAGAACGCGCTCGCCGCCGTGGCTGTGGCGGTGGAGATGGGTTGCAGTGACGCCGTGATCCAGACCGGCTTTGCCAAGTTCACCGGGGTCAAGCGCCGCTTCACCAAAGTCGGCGAAGTTGCCATGAAGGATGGGGTCGTGACGATCATCGACGATTATGGCCACCATCCGGTTGAAATCCGCGCGGTGCTGGCGGCGGCGCGCGAAGGCGTGAAGGGCCGCGTTATCGCCGTGGTCCAGCCGCACCGCTACACCCGCCTGCGCGATCACATGGAAGAATTTCAGGCCGCCTTCAACGATGCCGATGTGGTCTATGCCGCACCGGTCTATGCTGCGGGAGAACAGCCGATTGAGGGGATAAGTTCAGACTCAATGATAGCTGGCATGAAGGAACGCGGACACC
>JANOYZ010000092.1:0-22066 GCA_031429135.1 Novosphingobium sp.
CAGACCATCACTTTGTAACGGCGGTCGCCAAACTCGTAACCCGCGCGCGCATCAACGACCGCATAGCTTGGGATCACGAAGGGCAGGGCAATACCCGGCGCGCGGCGATCATTGGCGAGATTGCGGAACTGGATGCTGCGGCCATTGAGCGTTGAAACCGAAGACGATTGTCCGCGCAGGCCAGCCCCGATGATGATCGCGCTATCGCCCAGGTCATGGCGATAGTCGATGTTAAGCGTGTATGACCATTTCGGCGAGAAGGGCAGCTCGCTGCCGGTGAAATCGCACTTCGCTGGAACGGCTGCCGTGCCGCAGCTGTTGCCATAAGCGGTCGGCCCGACGAAACGTGCGCCCTTGTCGGTTTTCACTTGGGAATCCAGATAGGTCACCGAACTGGCAATCGTGAGCCCGGACGTAGGCCGAATTGTCAGCTCGGCCTCGGCCCCCAGCACCCGGGATTTCGGCACGTTGAGGAGGGTGTCGAGCACGTCGAAGATCGGATCGACGACCTTGCCGCGAATCTGTTTATCGGTGTAATCGTAGTAGAAGGCCGCGCCGTTGAACTGGACCACGCGGTCGGCCAGCGATGCCTTGAAGCCAGCTTCGTACGACAGCACCGATTCCTGGACCACCGGAAAATATGCCCTGAAATCCGCGCTGGCGAGGGTCGGAAAGCTGCCCGCCTTGAACCCGCGCGAGACGTTCGCATAGATCAATACGTCGTCGCTCGGCTTATAGTCGATACCAGCGCGCCATGAGAAATTGCTTTCCGACAGCGTGTCGCGGATGCGGTCGCCCGGAACGCCTCGGCTGTTTAACACGTAGCAGCCGCCAACCCCGATGGGCGTGAACGGGTTACCGGAAAACCCTCCGATGATGTTGAACAGTGTCGAAACGAGGCCGTCACCATTACCCTTTGAGCACAACTCCGCGCGGTTGCGGGAGTTGGTGTAGCGTCCGCCCAATTTCAGCGTAAGCGCGTCCGCCACGTCAAATTCACCGTTTGCGAAGAAGGCGTAATTGCGAATATTCTGCAGAACTTCGCTGCCGGTTGTGTTGATGAACAACGTATTGGGATTCGATGATGAGCCATTGGCAAACGTCAGACCCTGGTCCTCGAAGGTCCGGCTATCCTCATAGTTCGCACCAACAACCCAGCGAAGTGCCCCATTACCAGCATTGGCGATACGCAGTTCCTGATTGAAGGACTGGATGTTTGCCAGCCCGTCACCGATATTGGCCACGGCTTGCGCAGTACCGTCCTTGTCGCTGAAAAGGTGCTGGTCAAAATCGAGATAGGAGGTGATTGAAGTCAGTGTCGCCACATCGCCCAGATCAAGGTCAGCGCGCAGCGCGCCTTGAATGAACTTGCGATTGCTGCGCGGCGAAAGGTCGCCTGTCGTCCTCGGCACGACATTGAAAGTGGTCAAGCTGCCAAACACCGAATAGTTGGACCTGGTGGTCCAGTCGGCGGTGCGGGGGTTTTGTGTCCCGAACGGTGACGCCCTTACTCCGGCTTGAACCTCGGTAGGATTCTGGGCGCGCACCGCGATCAGTTGCCCTGCTTGCGGCTCGCTCTTGTCCTGCCATGCGGTGACAGTCGCGCGCAACCGCAGCCTGTCGCTGGGTTCGGCGGTGAGGGTCAGCCGTCCGGAGATGTATTTCTGCGCACCGTTGCGGTCACCGGGGCGGGTGAGGCTCTGTTGCCAGCCATTGCTGTCCGCGCCCGAAAGGGCCAACCGGAAGCCGGCACTGTCACCCAGCGGCCCGCTGATGAAGGCGTTGCCGTCGATGGCGTTGAAGCGTCCGTAGCTGACATCAGCACCGTAGCGCATCTCGTCGGTCGGCTTGGCGGCGATATAGTTGATCGCGCCGCCCGTAGCATTTTGGCCAAATAAAGTGCCTTGCGGCCCCTTCAGCGCCTCGATCCGCTCGAGATCGATGGCGGCCCGCAGCGCGAGGACGGGAAATGGCAACGGAACTTCGTCAGTATAGACGCTGACCGACGGATAGACGCCAAGGCTCTCTTCGTTGAACCCGATGCCGCGCAGGGTATAGATTGGCGTGCCCGCCCCGCTCTCGGCAAATTTAAGACCGGGAATCGCTGCGGCAATATCCTGGACCGACGTAATCCGGCGTTCCGCCAGCGCTTCGCCGCTGATCGCGGTGACCGAAAGACCGACATCGTTGAGGTTCTGCTCGCGCTTGTTGGCGGTGACGACGATATCGCCCGCGTTGGCTTCCTCGGTCTCGGACGAAGTCACGCCCGCGCTTTGCGCTTGCGCGCCGGTGGCGAGGCCGATGGCTAGCGCAGTGATGCCGATACCGTGGAAAACGTTTCTAAAAACCCTCATGTCATCTCCCCTCCAGAAAGTCTGATGCAGTCTAATTCAACATATTATCTCTAAAGTCAATTGTAGGACCGTAGATTTTTAGATTGTTCGAGGCACCGCCTTGCTCTATGGTCCGACAATTGATACAATTAGGCCCATGGCATGAATTTCACTGGGCGGAGGAGGTAGAGGGTGGTTCAGATTCAATCGGTGCGGTCGAGCGATGTCGATGCGGTAATCGTCGGGGCAGGATTTTCCGGGCTGTATATGCTCCATCGCCTGCGCGCGCTTGGGTTCACAACGCGTTTGATCGAGGCGGCCGATGGCGTTGGCGGAACCTGGTACTGGAATCGCTATCTTGGCGCGCGCTGCGATTCGGAAAGCCATTACTATTGCTACTCGTTCTCCGACGAAATCCGCAAAGAGTGGAAGTGGAGCTGCCGCTACCCTGCGCAGCCCGAGATTCTCGGCTATCTCAATTTCGTTGCCGATAAGCTGGACCTGAAAAAGGACATCGATTTCGGCACACGTGTGACCGCTGGCAGCTTCGACGAACAGGCGCACAGCTGGCTGGTTGAAACTGACAAAGGCGAGGCGATCCGCGCCCGCGTTCTGATCACTGCGGTCGGCAATACCTCTACACCCGCATCCCCGAACCTCCCCGGACTCGAGGCATTTGCTGGCCAGACCTATCACACCGCGCTTTGGCCGCACGAGAAGGTCGATTTCACCGGCAAGCGTGTCGGCCTGATCGGCACCGGGTCGAGCGGCATCCAGAGTACGCCGATGATCGCCGGGCAAGCCGATCACCTGACGGTCTTCCAGCGCACGGCAAATTACAGCGTGCCCGCGCGCAACCACGACCTGACCGACGAAATGCGGCGCGAGCTTGAAGCGAATTACGAGGAAATGCGGCGCCTGGTCCTGGCGTCGCCAATCGGCATGCCGTTCGAAGTGCCGCAACAATCGGCGCTCGAAGTATCAGACGAAGAGCGAAAGGCCAGACTCGACGAACTTTGGGAGATCGGCAGCTTCCGTTTCATGTTTACCAGCTATAACGATATTGTTGTTGACCTGAAAGCGAATGCTACCGTCGCCGGTTATATCGAAGCGAAGATCCGCGACACCGTCAGCGATCCGGCAAAAGCTGACGTGCTGTGTGAATTCAATCACCCGGTCGGAACCAAGCGGCCGCCGATTGACACCAATTATTATGAGACTTTCAATCGGGATAACGTATCCATCGTCAGCATCCGGACTAACCCGATCCGCGAGGTGACGGGGGGCGGCCTGACCATGGAAAACGGCGACCGCCACCAGCTCGACGCCATCGTGTTTGCGACCGGCTTTGACACCGTCACCGGCACGCTCAACAAGCTGAACCTGCACGGCAAGGGTGGCCAGTCACTGGCCGAAAAATGGAAGGATGGGCCGCTCGCCTATCTTGGGCTTTGCTCAGCGGGCTTCCCCAATCTGTTCATGATCACGGGGCCGGGCAGCCCGGGGATCCTGACCAATTTCCCAGGCTGCATCGAGCAGAATGTGGACTGGATCACGGACCTGATGGTGCACATGCGCGAAACCGGCGCGGGTGAAATCGAGGCCTCGCAAAACGCCGAGTCGCAATGGGTGCAGGAAGTCGCCGAAGCGGCGGACCAAACTTTGCTCCCCACCGTCGACTCTTGGTACATGAACACGAATCTCCCAGGCAAGCCACGCGTCTTCACCGCTTATATTAGCGGTATGCACACTTATGCCGAGATTTGTGCGGATGTCGCCAAGAGCGGTTACAAGGGCTTTGAAATTCGCAGCCACGAAATGGCGTAGGTTACCGCCTGACCGCTTGCGGGTGTGGTTGCCGTCAGGAGATCACACCCTCGGCAGTCAGTCGTTCGAACTCTTCACCTGACAGGCCGAGCAAGCCGCGCAGCACGCGCTCGTTGTGTTCACCCACCACCGGCCCGCGTGTGCCGGTCGCAATCGCGATGCCGCTGACGTTCCAGGGTGCCCGGAACAGCGTCTCGGTGCCCAGACCGGGTATATCGACTCTATCAGCCAAGCCGCGACCCGCGATCTGGCGATTTTGCCACAACCCGTCGATGTCGTTGACCGGTGACGCCGGGACGCCTGCCGCGCGCAGCTCAGCGACGATTGCATCGCGGTCGCGAGTCGCGGTCCAGACGGCGAGCTGCGCGTCCAGCGTCTCCCGCTGGGCGATCCGGCTGGTGCTGTCGGCGAATTGGTCGTCGTGCGTCCATGGCTGATCGTGGGCTATGCGCACCAGCGCCGCCCAGTCATCGTCGTTACGCACTGCGATTGTCAGCCAGCTGTCAACTCCGGCAGCTGGGTAAATGCCGTGCGGTGCCATTGCCGGATGCGCGTTGCCCAGGGGGGGGGGCTGGTGCCCCTCCATCTGGGCCTGCAAAGCATAAGGGGTGAGCGTGGCAAACAGGGCCTCGGTCTGTGAAAGATCGATATAACATCCCCGACCGGTCGTTTCGCGGCGCGCGAGGGCGGCGAACAGCGCAACCAGCCCATGCGCCGCCGCGTTCGGATCGCCAATCGCGAAGTTGAGCGCGCCGGTCGGCAGTTCACCCTGATAACCCACTAGCGATTCGAGTCCGGCGAAGCTCGACATGGTGGGAGCGTAAGTGCGCATGTCAGCGAGCGGCCCGAACTGCCCGGCACCCGACATCGCGACCATAACAAGCCGTGGGTTGATTGCGCGCAGCGTGTCGTAGCCGATGCCCGAACGTTCCACCGAGCCTGCCGACATGTTCTCCAGCACAATGTCGCTGGTCTTGGCCAACTGCATCACCAGATCGACGCCCGCCGGTTCTTTCAGGTTCAGCGTGATCCCCATCTTGCCCTTGTTAATCTGGTGGAACATCGGCGACATGTCGACAGTATCACCTTCGATCCGCTGGCCGTCGCGAATTATAATGCCGGACAGGCGCGAATTGTCGGGCCGCGCGCGGTGCTCGACCTTGATGACCTCCGCCCCCAGTTGGGCAAGGATACTGCCCACCTGGGGTGCGGCCCAGACCCAGCCCAGATCGAGCACGCGCAGCCCGGCTAGCGGGCCAGTTCCTTTGGCGCTTCGCGGGCCGCCAGCCTGTGCCAGTAACGTGCCTGCCAGATTGGGCGCCTGCGAGTCACCACGCGCTTCCGCAGCACGATAGGGCAATCCGGGGCCGACAAGCTGGCGACCTTCGACAGTCCAGGGACTCAGAAATTCGCGCTCGGCGAATTGAGGGGTTGCGAGCACGTCGTTCAGGTCGCGCAGCGGCGCGATGGTCAGGCGGAAGCGATCGGCGATCTCTTCGATCTCAGCCTTGGTGCGCTCGGCGAGCCAGGGCGCGACCAGCGCATCGACTTCCTCGGGATACTGCTGCCCCATCGCCCGCAGCTTCTGGTAGCGCGGCTCTTGCGACCAGGCCGGCGTCCCCATTGCCTCAACAAAGCGCTGCCACTCGGCACGCGTGCGGCCCGAAAGGCACACGGCACCATCAGCACAAGGCAGGATGACAAAGGGATAGGCACCGCCCGAATCGGACGCTCGCCTGCCCGCGCGCCGCCAGCGCATGCCGTGATGGATATAGAAGCGGCAATTGACCCCGACATAATGCGCCAGCACATCGGTCAGCGCGATATCGACGATTCGTCCGCCATCCGGCGCAGGCCCCGCCAGCCGCGCCATCAGGCAGGCGGCGGCAAGGTGCGCGCCGGCCTGACATTCGAGCACGCCGGGCGGGATGGTGAGCGGCGGCCGACCCTGATCACCGAGCGCCCAGGCGACGCCCGCTTCGGCCTGCGCGTCGATGGCCGCCGCGGGCACATCTGCCAGAGGGCCGGTCAGTCCGAATACGGAGGTGACGCCAAAGACCGTATTGGGCTGGCGAGCTGCCCAACCGGCAATCGGGCGACCGGTAATCATAGCGACGAGCGGAGCGTCGTCTGTGATGACCAGATCAGCATCCGCGATGGCATCATCCGCCTTGTCGGCAGAAAGTGTCTGCTTTTCCGCCGCATAATATGCCACGGCCAGCGAGATCGGATCGGCGCCATGGTCCGCCGTGCCGACGCGAATTACCTCCGCACCCATTTGTTGCAGCAGCCATCCGCAATAGGCACCTGCGATGCCGCTGCTGATTTCCACCACGCGCAGCGGCGTGCCGTTCGCGCCGTTCATCGGGGTGCCTCCGCAACTGCCGCGCCATCGCGCAGCATGGCGTCAATCGCGGCTTGGTCGAAGCCGCATTCATGCAGCACCTCGCTCGTATGTTCTCCCAGCCGAGGTGCTCGTCTGACCCAGGGCACAGGCTCGCCATCCGTGATCCACGGCAGCCGGACATGCGGCACGCCGTCCAGCTCGGCGAAGGTTCTCCGCTCGGTGGCTGCCTCTGCAACGACCGCCTGCTCCAGCCCGGCAACGGGTGTGACGGGCACCCCTGCTGCCTTCAAACGATCTATCCAATCGGCAACGCTCCCGCCCGCAAGTGCCGCCGTAATTTCGGCGGTCAGCTCGCTGTTGTTGCGGCTTCGGTCGGCGACAGACAGGAAACGCGCATCGGAAACTAATCCGGAAATCCCCAGCACCTCAGCAACCCGCTCCCAGAGCCGCTGATTCGGTGCTGCGATCATCAGGTCGCCGTCCCGGGCGGGATAGACTTCATAAGGTGCCGCGATCGGATTTCCCGAACCCGCGCGGTTTGGCCGCTGGCCGCTCATGCGCGCTGCCGTCGCCTGATAGGGCACGAGGCTGAAGGCGGTATCGACAAGCGCTGTTTCCATATTGCGAACCGGCTGGCCGCGATGTTTCGCCAGCATGGCCGCCAGCACCCCCATCGCGATCCACTGGCCCGTACCCAGGTCCACTACCGAAGGCGCACAGCGCACGGGCGGGGCTCCATCATGGCCGTTCATCCGTATGATCCCGGTGAAGGCCTGCACCAGCGGATCGTAGCCCGGCAGATCGCGGCCAACCGGTCCCGCGCCAAACGCGTTGAGCGCGTAATACAGGATGTCGGGGTTCACCGCGCGTACCGCTTTTTCGCCGATGCCGATTCGCTCGGCCACACCCGGCCGCATACTTTGCAGAAGCACATCGGAGCGCGCTGCAATCGCCAGCGCCGCCTCGCGGCCCGCAGCGGTCCCCAGATCGAGCACTACGCCGCGCTTGCCCGCGTTCATGTGGCGATGAACCAGGCTGGCCCCCTCCACTTCGGGTATCCAGGCGCGGGCGTCGTCGCCGCCCGGCGCTTCGATTTTCACAACGTCCGCACCAAGCTGGGCGAGGATCATCGTGGCGTAAGGACCCGCCATATTCGCAGAAAAGTCGACGATCCGCACGCCTGCCAAAGGAGCGAAGGTGGCGCCGCCAAGCTGGGAGTCGGTAACGCTTGAATTTTGCATGTTCACCCTCTAGCTTTTCTGAATATCCTATTGTAGGACCATAGACTGAAGTGGTCAAGCGAGGCGTTGCAGGTGCAAGCGAACCGAATTACAGAAACAACGCCTCCGCCGGAATGGACGTTCGCGGATGTCTGGGAGACGATCGCCGCCGTCATTCCTGACCGGGTTGCGCTGGCTCATGGCGATAGCCGCGTCACTTGGCGCGCCTTTGACGCCCGTGCAGACGTTATTGCCGCCGCATTGCTGAACGCCGGGCTGAATCGTCAGGACAAGGTGGCGCTCTACCTTCACAACGCGCCCGCCTATATGGAAAGCGTGTTCGCGGCGCTGAAGGTCAGTCTGGTGCCGGTCAACACCAACTATCGCTACACCGGCGACGAGCTGATCCAGCTGTGGACCGATGCAGATGCGGCTGCCGTGATTTTCCACGGTGCCTTCGCGGCGCAGGCCGAGGCCGTGCGCGCGCGCTGCCCGGAAGTGAAGGCCTGGTTGTTCGTTGATGATGGCGAAGCTGAATGCCCCGCCTGGGCGACCCCCTATGATGTCGCAGCGCGATCATCCGCTGTGAGGAAAGTCACCGCTCAGGCTCGCACCGGCGACGACCAGATCCTGATCTATACCGGCGGCACCACCGGCCTCCCGCGCGGGGTGATGTGGCGTCAGCACGATATGTTCATGGCGTCGAACACCACCAGCGATCCCGAGATTGCTGACCTTGATCATATTCGAGCACGGCTAGATGGTGCCACGTCACCGGTTGGCTTGCCCGCTGCACCACTAATGCACGGCACCGGCTTCGTCTTCGCCGCGACGATCCTCAACCGCGGCGGCACGGTCGTGACGCTGCCGGGCAAGTCGTTCGATGTCGCGCAGTTACTCGATACGATGGCGCAAGAGGGCGTCACCGACGTCTGCATCGTCGGCGATGCGTTCTGCCGCCCCATTGTTGACGCGCTCGATCTTGAGCCGAAGCGCTGGGACCTATCATGCCTGAGGGTGGTATCCTCGTCCGGTATGGCCTGGAGCGCCAGCGTCAAGGAGCGCTTGCTGGCCCACGCCCCTTCTGCCCTGCTGATCGATTTCCTCAACTCCAGCGAGGCCAGCGGCATGGGCCGGTCGCTGACTTCGGCCAGGAAGGCGGCGGCGGGAGCGCGCTTTCAGCTGGGCAAGAACGCCTGCGTCATCGACGAGGACGGACGGCCGATTGCAAAGGGAAGCGGTCAGGCCGGCCGCGTGGCGGTGCGCGGCTATCTTCCGCTCGGCTATTACAAGGATCCCGAAAAGACAGCGGCCACCTTTCCAGTGATCGACGGGATACGTTATTCGGTTCCCGGCGATCTCGCCACGATTGATGACGAGGGCAACATCACCTTGCTTGGTCGCGGCTCCACCTGCATCAACACCGGCGGCGAAAAGGTGTTTCCCGAGGAAGTCGAGGATGCGATCAAATCGTTTGATGGGATAGCGGACGCGCTGGTTGTCGGCGTTCCGCATGTCCGCTTCGGCCAGATGGTCGTAGCGGCGGTGGAGTGGACGCAAGGCGCGGTCTGCGATGAAAGCGCGCTGCTCGATCATTTGCGCGGGCAGCTGGCCGGGCATAAAATTCCCCGGGCGATCATGCCGGTGGATTCGCTGGGCCGTGGACCGAACGGCAAAGCCGACCGCCCCGGCGTCACGGCGCGCATTGTCGCCTGGCTGGCAAAGCGCGAATTGGAGAAGACGGCATGACCGACACCGAGCCGCATGTTCTGTATGAGAAGCGCGACGGCATCGCTTTTGTGACGCTCAACCGTCCGGACAAGCGCAACGCTTTCTCGCCGGAGATGCTGGTCCGCCTGTGCGACGTGTGGCGCGATGTGGCGGAGGACCGCGAGATTCGCGTTGCGCTTGTAACTGGGGCGGGCGACCAGGCGTTTTCGTCCGGCGGCGATCTTGGCATCACCATACCGCTGATGATGCGCACACGCGAACCGGTGGGTGAATGGGAGGAACGCTTCTCGGCGGACCGCAAACAGCTTTACCGGGCGATCCTGCGCGGAGCGGATTTCTTCAAGCCGGTCGTCGTGGCGATCAACGGCCATGCGCTGGCGGGCGGGGCTGAGTTCGCCCTCGCAACCGACATCCGCGTCATGTCGAGCGAAGCGACCATCGGCGTCACCGAAGTGCGGCGCGGCCTGATCGCGGGCGGCGGATCATTGGTCCGGCTGGCGCGGCAGGTGCCCTGGGCGATGGCGATGGAACTGGCGCTGGTCGGCGAAGCGGTGAGCGCGGAAGCGGCGCTGGCGATGGGGCTGGTAAATCGCGTCGTGCCGCCCGATCAGGTGATGGCCGTCGCTGAGGAGCTCGCGCGCAAGATCAGCCTGGGCGCTCCAGTCGCGCTCGCCAAGTCCAAAGAGGCGATGGTGCGCTCCAACGGGCTGCCGTTCGAGCAAGCCTTTGCCATCGAGGCGCAATGCACCAAAGACAATGCCGCCACCGCCGATGCGAAAGAAGGGCCGCGTGCGTTCATGGAGAAACGCCCGCCGGTCTTCACCGGACACTAACGCGAAGAGACGAAGAGAGAGGAAGCGAGATATGAAAGGCGTAGTCTTCACCGGCGACAGCACATTGGAACTCGTCGACTTTCCCGATCCCACGCCCGGTCCGCGCGACGTGGTGCTCGAGATCAAGGCCTCGGGGATGTGCGGGAGCGACCTCAAGCTCTACCGCCCGCCTGCGGGTGCGGCCTTCGCGGCACTTGGACTGGTGGATAATGGCGAGCCGGTAATTGCGGGCCATGAGCCGTGCGGCATCATCGCTGCGGTTGGCAAGGATGTCGATCCGCGCACCGCCCGCGTCGGTGATCGCGTCACGCTGCACCATTATCAGGGTTGCATGACCTGTCCTGAATGTCGCAGCGGCTGGACGCAGATGTGCGACCGTACCGCGATCATCTACGGCGTCACCGGGCATGGCGGTCATGCGCCCTATATGCGCGCCGCAGTCGAGACGGTGTTCGCGCTGCCTGAGGAAGTCTCGTTCTCGACCGGCGCGGCGATCAGTTGCGGGACGGGCACCGCCTATGGCGCGCTGCTGCGGCTGAATCTCTCGGCGCGCGATACCATCGTCATCGTCGGGCAAGGGCCGGTCGGCTTGTCCGCCACGCAGTTCGCCGCCGCCATGGGCGCGCGGGTGATCGCGGTCGATGTCAGCGCCGAGCGTGCCGCAGCCGCAAAGCACTTCGGCGCGGCGCACACGATCGACGCCGGCGCCGGAGACCCGGTCGAGGCGATCATGGCGCTGACCGGCGGCAAGGGCGCAGCCAAGGCGCTCGACACCTCGGGGGCCCCTGCGGGCCGCCTCGCCGCAGTGCGGTCTGCGGCGCGCTGGGGCACGGTCTGCCTCGTCGGCGAAGGCGGCGAGATGACGCTCAACGTCAGCATCGATGTGATCCGCAAGCAGCTGACGCTAGTCGGCTCGTGGACGGTCAACAGCGCCAAACTGGCCGACTGCATCCGCTTCATCGCCGATCATGGGCTGGAGGTGGACAGATTGTTCACCGACCGCTGGACGCTCGATCAGGCCGAGGAGGCGTACAAGGCGTTCGACAAGCAGGCGGCGGGTAAGGGGGTTTTTGTGGGGTGAGGTGGTGGTGGTGGCCGGTTGTCGAATGCGACTACTCTATTCGTCGAATGGCCACTTCGATAATAGTGTCGGTCCCCTCACCTTGGAGGCCAGAGTCGTTTATCACCCTTGAACGTTTACAAAATCTATAAACGCCCTCGCGATTCTGCTATATTCTGGTGTGAAGATCGCTGGTGTTTTTTGTTTGGGCATCATTTGTGCTCGACGCTCGCATCAAGTTGAAAATTCTGAATGTTCTAACGGAGATTGTTTGTTACCCCAAATTCATCCACACCGACTTG
The DNA here is from genome assembly GCA_031429135.1 of Novosphingobium sp. Taxonomy (GTDB): domain Bacteria; phylum Pseudomonadota; class Alphaproteobacteria; order Sphingomonadales; family Sphingomonadaceae; genus Novosphingobium. Next base: position 11,654 of record JANOYZ010000092.1, read on the forward strand.
TTATACAAATACTCCTCGACATGCCGCCGACCGCCTTTGGCACCGTATCCGCTCATCCGGAAGCCTTCGGTCTGCACCGTCACCTCGGTCGTGCCGTAGCAATTGACCCACATCATGCCAGCGCGGACGTCGCGGGCGACGCGGTGGGCGCTGCCGACGTCGCGGGTCCAGACTGCGCCGCCGAGGCCGTACTGCGTATCGTTGGCAAGGCGGATGGCTTCCTCTTCGGTGTCGAACGCGATGACCGAGGCGACGGGGCCGAAGATTTCCTCGCGCGCGGTGCGCATGTCGTTGGTCATGCCCGACAGCACTGTGGGCGGCACGAAATAGCCGTTCGCGAGATCGCCGCCGAGCCGTTCGCCGCCCGCAACCACCTGCGCCCCTTCGGCACGCGCGAGATCGAAATAGCCTGAGACGGTACTGAGCTGCCGCGCCGAAACGAGCGGGCCGAGCTGGGTTTCGGGATCCATCCCGTTGCCGACCTTGATCGTCTTGCTGAACGCGGCGAGGCGTTCGGTGAATTCGTCATAGATCGACCGCTGCACGAAAATGCGCGTGCCCGCGTAGCAAATCTGGCCGCTGTTGTTGAAACAGCCCATGCCTGCGCCGGGCACTGCCCGTTCAAGATCGGCATCGGCAAAGATGATGTCGGGCGACTTGCCGCCAAGTTCAACCGCGACGCGCTTCATGTTGCCAGCCGAGGCTTCGATGATCTTGCGGCCGGTTGCGGTCGAGCCGGTGAAGGCGATCTTGTCGACCCCGGGATGCGCCGCCAGCCGCGCACCCGCTGTCGATCCCAGGCCAGTGACGACGTTGATGACGCCATCCGGCAACCCGGCCTCCTGCATGATCTCGGCGAAGCGCAACACGCTCAATGAGGCGTCCTCAGCGGGCTTGAGTATCAAGGTGCAGCCGGTCGCGAGAGTCGGGGCGATGCTCCACAATTGCGAGATCAGCGGCCCGTTCCATGGGATGATGCCGCCAACAACCCCGATGGGCGCGCGCAAGGTGTAGCTGAACATATCGCCGGGGAAGCTATTGTGCGGTGTCTCACCTGCCAGCGCGACCGCTTGGCCAGCGTAAAAGCGCAGCGCCTGGACGATCCAGCGCTTGTAAGTGCTGGTCCGGGCAATCGGCGCGCCCATGTCGAGCGTTTCGAGGGTGCAGAGATCGTCAAAGTGGCGTTCGACCGTGTCGGCAATCTTGAGCATCAGCGCCTGCCGGTCGAACGGCTTGAATTTGCCCCACGGCCCTTCGAAAGCCGTGCGCGCGGCGGCGACTGCACGGTCAACGTCTTCCTCACCGCCTTCGGCCAGTTGCGCGATGACCTTGCCGGTTGCGGGGTTCACGCTGTCGAACGTCTTGCCCGACAGTGCTTCAACCCAATGGCCGCCGATCAGCAACCGCTTCGGCTTGCCATCGAGGAAGGGGTGCGCGGTTCCGCTCATGCCAATGCCATCTCCGGTTCGATCGGCCCGTCCGATTGGGCCACCTCGGCGCAGACCTGGACATGGCAGCCGGGGCAGCAATAGCGGCGCAGCACCCAGCTTTCGTCGACGTAAAATGCCGGGTCTTCGGCTGAGGGGATGGTGGTGATCGGGCTTTCATCCAGCAGCGCGGCCGCCTTGTAATTGCCGCCATGCCCGCAATAGCGATGCCCGCAGCGGGCGCAGGCCAGAACGCGTTCGCCGTCCTGATCAGCGGTGACGATGGTCTCATGGACGAGGCGCGGCAGCTCTCCGGTTGCCGGTTTGGCCGGAACGTCTTGCGCAAGTCCGGCTGGCCGCCACGAAGTGCGCGCGGCGAGATGTTCTTTGCGCAGGGTAGCCGTCGCCGCCGCGTCAACCTGGCCCGTCGCAGTCAGTTTGACGCCGTAGATCGACTGGGCGGCATGGTTCGAAGTGTAGCCCTGGGCAACGTCATGCGCGACCCGCTCGGCATCGCGCTCCAGCGGATCGCCATAGCCGCCGCCGCCGCCGATGCGGATTTCCAACATGTCACCATTGTGGAGCGCCGCGCCATTTGACTTCGCCCGCATCGGCTCCGTCCGCCCGGCCTTCAGGTCATAGATGCTGGCGGGCACTTCGCCCCTTGCCATCCGTTCAAGCAGGTCGGTTTCGCTGCGGATCAGGTAATGTCCGGCCGGCGAAGGCAGGCCTCCGAACAGACCCGGCGTATTCTGGGTAGAGACACTCTGGCCACCCGAGTTGGTCACCAGCGTCATCGATTTCGAGCGATAGGGCGTGATCCCGGATCGTATGCCCGTGCCGCCCCGCCACTTGCCTGCGCCCCCGCCGTCACAATCCTCTTTCCGGTAAAGGTACAGGATCGGGTACCACTGCTCGACCAGCTCGACGTTGAGCACCATCGACAGCGGGCTGTAGCTCGGGCCGCTGGTATCAATCCCGTCGCCGAAGGTCCGTGCGCCGGAACCTCCACCAAAGGAGTCAAGAATGGCCTGTCCAAAGTAATTGCCCCGGTCGTCATGACCGATCAGCACTGGCGACAGATAGTCCGCACAAGGCGCGACAAGATCCTGCCGCATGTCCGGATCGCAGGCCATCATCCGTGAGAGAACCGCCTGCGCCGCGTTCATCATGGCGATCACCTGCATGATCCCGCCGCTGACCGCCGTGGGATAGTCGACGCAGGTCATCAGGCCAGGCGTCGGCTCGAAATCGATTTGCCTCTCGCTGCCGCCATAGGCGAAAAGTTGCTCGAACAGCATCGAAATCGAGATGATGCCGGTGATTGAGCCCGACCACGAGGTGAAGGGAATGCCGTTCACGCCTGGGGTCTGCCTGTCCGATCCCTCGTTGTCGGCCTTGATGCGGTCACCCTCTTTGGTGATGTTCAATTGCGTACGCTGCGTTGTGCGGTCGCCGGGCAGCGCCTCGTCGATATAGCGGATTTCCGACCAGGTCCCGTCGGGAATCCTCAACAGCTTCTGCCGGAAATTCTCCTGCGCCTCATCAAGCATTCGGCGCATCGCGGCCTTGACGGTGCCCGCACCATAGCGCTTCGTCATGCCGACGATCTGATCGCGGGCGAAGACCACACCGGCAATCTGCGCCCTCAGGTCCAGCGCGACAAGATCGGGCATGCGCGACTGGCGCGTATAGAGCCCTTCCATGTCCGGACGCAGTTTGCCGCGTTCGACCATCTTGAACGGCGGCATGACGATCGGGTCGAAATAGACGTCCTCGGCATTCTGCGGCCACCCGCCGGGAACAACGCCGCCAAGGTCATATTGATGCCCGGCATTGGCCACCCAGCCGAACAGCTTGCCATCAATGTGAACCGGCGCGGCGAACAGCACGTCCATCTGGTGTGCAGCCCCGATCCAGGGATCGTTGCAGCAATAGATATCGCCTTCGTCGATCCCCGGGCTGCCGGAAAAGGTCTCCATGATATAACGGATACCGAGCGGAGCACCGGCGTTGAGGAACTGCACGTAGGGCGCGTTGATCACCACTTCGGCGTCTTCGGTCAGGATCGACATGTTGAAGTCGAGCGAGGCGAGCAGCGGCGAGCCGGAGATCCGCGTGATCGTGTCGCCGTGGGCCATGTTGATGGTCCACAGCTTCTGGCGCAGCACTTCGAAGGTTACCGGATCAATGTTCTCGTCAGCATCCTGGTGCAGCTGCACGGCGGGGTCGATCCGTTTTTGCCAGCCCGGCTGCGGGCGATAGCTGTGGGTCTTCCCGTTCCAGTTGGTCTGGTTCTGCATCATGTTCATGTTCAATCCTCTCAGGCCGCAGACGGGAGGTCGATGACGACGCTGCCCGTCGGGTCAATGCGCGCCGTGCAATCGTGCGGGATGACGATGGTAGTATCTGGATACTCCAATATCCCGGGCCCGGAGACAGTTGCGCCCGCGCCCAGCTTCGCCCCATCGTAAACCGGTGTCGCTTCGGTGGTGCCTTCGCGTGCGTACCAGGTGACCTCGCGGGGCGCTTTGGCGGCACCCGCCGCCTCGCCGCCGCCTTGATGCATGACATCGCCCACGCTCAGGTCAGAGAGTTTGGCTCCGCCATGCACGGTAAGACCGGTGAGCATGAAACCGGCGTCAGCATAACCACTGCCCTTGCCATAAAGCCGTTCGTATTCCGTCTCGAAGGTCGAGACGAGCCGCACGACGGTCGCCGCATCATAGCTGCCGCTGTCAGCTGGAACCGCGACCTCGTTGATCTGCAGCGCGTAGCGCAGCTCGGCAAATCGCTTCAGTTCGATGGCATCTTTTGGAACGCCTTGTGCCGTGAGCTTTTCGATGACGCGGGCTTCGAGCACCGGCCATCGCTGGTTCAGCTCTGCCGGATCGAACGGGCTGTTCAGGCCGATCGCGCCCTGTTCGGTGACGAGTGCCTCCGATGCGGCAATGCCGAACGCCGACCAGCCCGCCGCGAGATTGCTCATCGGCACCACCACCGATTTTACGCCCAGCTCGCGGCCAATCGCCGCAGCGTGGACACCGCCAGCACCGCCAAAGGCATAGAGCGTGAAATCGCGGCAGTCATGCCCCTGCTGCGTCAGCGTAAGCCAGATCGAATCGGCCATCTGGCTGTCGATGATCCTCAGGGCAGCAGCGGCAGTCTGCCTGGCGTCGAGCCCGAGTGGTGCGCCGACCCGTGCCAGCGCTGCTTCAGCCCCGGCCAGATCAAGCGTGATCCGGCCACCGAAGAAATAGCCGGGATCGAAGTAGCCGAGCACAGCCACAGCGTCCGTAACAGTCGGCTCTCTGCCGCCACGACCAAAGCAGACCGGGCCTGGCCGGGCGCCGGCGCTGTGTGGGCCGACCTTGAGCAGGCCTGCCTCCAGCCTGATGATGCTGCCGCCGCCAGCGCCGACCGAACGCACGTCGAGTGTGGGAACGAAATACTCGAACTGACCATAACTGCCGGTGGCGCGGCGGACAGGTTTGCCATCGGCAATGGTGCCGATGTCCAGCGTGGTGCCGCCGATGTCGGCTGTGATGACGTTGCGCAGCCCACCGACGCCGTTTTGGGCAAGGCTGGTCGCGCCGATCAGTCCCGCCACTGGGCCAGAGCCGACCGTCAGCACCGGCACGTCACGTGCGTATTCGGCGTCGATCAGGCCGCCTGCACAAGACATGATCTGCAGCGAGCGCGAGTAGCCATGCTGCTTCAGATCGACTTCCAGCGCCTCAAGATAGAGTCGCATCGGTGGCCCGATCAGGGCATTGACGATGGTGGCAATGGTCCGCTCATATTCGCCAACCCGCGGGCTGACTTCTGAAGAGATGCACACGAATAGGTCAGGCGCTATCTCGTGCACCAGTTCGCGCAATCGCCGCTCATGGGTATCGTTGGCCGTTGACCAGAGCAGCGAGATGGCAATCGCCTCCACCCCCTGATCGACCAAGCGGCGGATCGCGGCGCGCGCGCGATCTTCATTGAGAGCGACGACCACATTCCCGTCGAACGCCACCCGTTCGTCAATGCCCTCGCACAACGCGCGTGGCACCAGCGGGGCCGGCTTGGTCTGCTTGGAGACATGGGCGATGTAGTTGGCGGGCATCCATTTCAGCCGCCCGCCCGCCTTCATGATGAAGATCGAATCGATATGACCGCGACTGGCCAGCAAGCCTACTTTCGCGGTCTTATGCTCGACCAGTGCGTTCGTGCCGACGGTGCAGCCATGATAGACCTGCGCATTGGCCAGCATCTCTTCGAGCGTGACGCCATGCATTTCGGCTGCGGTTCGCAGTGATCCGATGAAGCCGGTCTGGAAATCCGGTGGCGTCGACGACGATTTGCCGATTTTGACCACCGGCGGCGCGCCGTCGTCGGACGTTTTGAGCGCAACACAGTCGGTAAAGGTACCGCCGATATCGACACCTACAATATAGCGCACGGCTCACTCTCCAAATGGACTTGTGGATTTATGGTCCTACAATTAAACATTGACTTCCTGCGCGATATCCGTGGGTCTGTCAAGTTGATCGATTGCAGGGGCGCGGAGCCGGTTTCGCCACATGCAATCCGCTGCCGAAATCAGGCGAGCAGCGCGTCCAGGGCACCGTCGACCACGACGATAGAGCCGTTCATAAACGACCCGGCGTCGCTCGCGAGCAGGAGGACCGGGCCGACCAGTTCTTCGAGGCTCCCGAGTCGCCGCTCTGGCATGCGCTTTATGCTCTCGAGTCCTGCGGCAGTTTCAAAATGAGCCTCGTTCAGCTCGGTCTTGAACCAGCCCGGTGCCAAGGCATTCACCCGGATACCATGCTTGATCAGATCAATCGCCATCGAGCGGGTGAGCTGGATGACCGCGCCTTTCGATGCGCAATAACTGGCAAGGCCAGGCTGAACACCCAGACCCAGCACCGATGCGACATTGATGATCGATCCTTTGCGACCCGCAGCGACCAGCCTGCGCGCCGCCGTCTGCCCGACGTTCCATACCCCGCGAAAATTGGTATCCATCACCGCATCCCGGGCTGCGGCATCGATCTTGAGGAAGTTTTGCGCATCGGTAACCCCCGCATTGCTGATGACCACGTCAACAATTCCAAAGGCCTGCTCTGCTTGATCGAATGCGCGCTCAACGCTCTCGATTTTCGTGACATCTGCCTGAGCGGCGATCGCCGAGCCCCCTTGCTGCTCGATCTCGCGAACAAGATCGTCGAGGCGTTCCGTCCTGCGGGCGACGGCGATGATCCGCGCGCCCGCAGCGGCCAAACCCTGCGCCAGAACCCGGCCAATCCCGCTCGATGCCCCGGTCACCAGCGCGATGCGCCCCTCCAGCGAAAAACTCACAGGCTGCATAGATTTCTCCTTCAGTTCAGCGAAGCAACACGGGAGGTTGCTGTTTCAGATGCGCCTTTCCGCTCGGCCAGCAGGCGGATCGCCGCCATCACCCCATCGCGGCGGGACATGGCCCCTGTCGATACCTGCGCAGCGATCACATCAATCTGCGGATCGGGATTGCCGCGCACCAATGCGGCCGCCAGCTCGGCAACGTCGATAGCCAGCTGGGATCGCGGATCGCGGCCCTGACTTTCGGTGTCCGGCTGGGGGTCGGGCAGCTCGGCAAAGAAGCCATCAATTGCGTCGGCCAACTCCGCAAGGCCAGCGCGCTTGACACTCGATACCTGAAGCGCCCGGCGTCGCTCGTCATGCCCTCGGTGATGCAGCATGGCTTTGAGGTGCGCGGTTGTCTGATCGGCATCGGGCAGGTCTGATTTGTTCACCACCAGCAAGTCGGCGATCTCCAGAATACCCGCCTTGATCGCCTGCATTTCATCGCCCAGCCCCGGCGCGCAGACGACGATTTTGACCTGCGTCAGCTGCGCCACTTCCACTTCCGACTGTCCCGTTCCGACCGTTTCCACGATCACCAGGTCCATTCCGCCCGCCGCCAGAAGATCGATCACAGCGCGCGTGGTCCGGGTCACCCCGCCCAGATGGCCCCGGGCTGCGAGCGAGCGGATGAACACGTCCGGATTGGCGCTGTAAGCCGCCATCCGCACCCGGTCCCCCAGCACCGCCCCGCCGCTGACCGGACTTGACGGATCGACGGTCAGGACGCCGATGCGCTTGTATCTCGGCAGCAGCTCGCTCATCAGCGCGTTAATCAGTGAGGATTTTCCCGCACCGGGCGGACCGGTAACGCCCAGAGTCCGGCACTTTCCGCGCATGTTGCGCAGGGCAAGACCAAGTTCGCAGCCGACCGCCGTCTGGTTCTCAATCGCGGTGATCGCCCGCGCAATGGCGAGGGGTTCGCCCCGGCGAACGCCCGCCAGCAGCGTTGCAGTGTCTTGCGCTTGGCGGGCAGCGGTCAAGCGCGTCCCCATCCTTCTCCGGCCCTGTAGGCACGAGATAGCCGTTGGAACGTCGCCACTACCTCGGCCATCGGCGCGCCGCCACGGAAGATTTCGCGCACGCCCGCAGCCTCCAGTGGCTCCACATCGAACGGACGGATGATCCCGCCAACCACAACCGGAAGGTCCGAAACTTCCCGACGCTGCAACTCGGCAACGATCTTCTGCGTCGTCTCCACCTGACCGCCCGACATGAAGCTGATGCCAATGACATCGACATCCTCTTGCAGCGCGACAGTGACCACGTCTTCCGGCTGCTCATAATCGATCAGCACCACTTCCATCGCGGCATCGCGCAGGGCGAGCGCGATGGTCGCGATGGCGCGATCATGGCTGTCGATGAAGCTCTTGGTCAGGAGAATTCGCGGCTTGGGCGCGGTGTCTGGCATTGCCATCGGTTTCCTATTTGTTGCGTCCGAACACTTCGTGCAGGACTGTCTGCATCTCGCCGAGCGTTGCATCGGCATCCGCTGCGGCCACCAGCATCTCCATCACCGATCCGATCGCCCGGCCTTCGCTGACCTCGACGGCGGCATTGTGCAACGCTTCGAGCGCAGCCGACCACCGCCCATTGTCGCGCTCGCGGCGATGCCGCTCGACATCGGCGATTGCCATGCGTGCCGCTTCGGGATCGGGCTGGAACACGGCATACTGTTCGGGTTCGTCCGTGGTATATTTGTTCACGCCCACCATAGTTCGCGCGCCGCTCTCGATCTCCTGCCGCCACTGGTAGGCAGCCGCCGACACCTGCTGCTTGATCCAGCCGCTCTCGATGCAGGCGATCAGCCCGCCGCGCTGGTCGATGTCTGCAATGATCTCGAACACGCGGCGCTCGATCTCGTCGGTCAGCGCCTCGACATAATAGGACCCGCCCATCGGATCGGAAACGTGAACCGCGCCAGTTTCCTCGGCGATGATCTGGCTGGTCCGCAGCGAAAGGGTCACCGCCTCCTCGGTCGGCAGGCCCAGCGCCTCGTCATAGGCATTGATCGTCATGCCGTTGACACCCGACAGCACTGCGGCCAGCGCGCCATAGGCGTTGCGGACAAGATTGTTTAGCGGCTGCGGCGCAGTCAGCAGCGATCCGGCGGTCTGCGCGTGAATGCGCGCCTGCAACGAACCGCTCTTGGTGCAGCCAAAGCGCTCCTTGTTGACCTTGGCAAAGACCCGGCGAAGCGCGCGAGTCTTGGCGATCTCCTCGAAGAAGTTCTCGCCATAGCGGACATGGAAGCCGAAGCGGGGCACCACGCTATCCGGCTCGATGCCGAGCTTCACGCACTCCTCGTTCACCGCGATAATCGCCGCGATCGAATAGGCAACGGCCTGCACGTTGTTGGCACCGGCTTCGCAAATGTTGTGCTCGCTGATCGTCAACGTGTTCCACAGCGGAACATGCTTGGCGCAGTAGGCGGCGATGTCGGCGATCAGCCGGTAGCTCCCCCTGGGAGAAAAGTTCGTTCCCCCACTGTGGCCGAAGAAGTCCCAGATGTAATTGGTGATATTGCCGCCCAGCTTGTCGAAGGCGAAACCCCGCCGCTTGGCCGCCGCCAGATAGAGCGCCAGCATCCCCGGCGAACCGGCGTTGAGCACCATCGAGACGGTCGTTTTCTCCAGGTTCTTGCCGTCGAGCAGAACCTCGTAATCGCTCGCCTTGCAGACCGAGATGCCGCAATCGCCAATGCTGCCGCGCACCCCGGGATGATCCGGATCATAGCCCATCGATGTCGGCATATCGAAGATGAAGTTGTACGCTTCCCGATCAAAATAGCCTTTCGACCCACCTTGCTCAAGCAACAGGTCCATCCGCTCGCGCGTCTGTGCGGGAATGCCATAGCCGATGATCTGCAGGTCCATCCACGGCTGGTACTGATAGTGGATCGGATAGATGCCGCGGGTATAGGGATACTGACCCGGCATCTCCGCGTGATTGCCGGTCCGGTCGAGCCCGCCGTATACAGGATCGAGTTCAATCCCCGACCGGTTTCGCGAGGCGAAGCTGCGATCCGCATACCGCGCGGCCACCGTTCGCTGCCAAGTTGCATAAGGGCTGTCGATTGCTTCGGGCTCGCTGACCGGCCTGGAAAATGTCATGAATTGCTCCACACTCTTGACCTGGCATTCTATGGTCTAACAATTGGATTGGCAAGATCAAAGTGTTCGGCCAGCAAGACGCTCCACTCTGACAGGTCGGCGTGTTCGTCGATCCGCTCCACCCGCGCGGTGAGGGCGCGTATCGGGGCTTGAGGGCACGAAGCAGGTTCTCCTCCTCGGGTTTTCCTGAGCCTCCCAAATACCCTGTGCGTCAGTCTTTCTGTAATCGAGACCGGCGCGAATTTGCGGAGAGAAACCGCCAGCTCTGAGCGCGTCTCTGGAAGCACGGCGCTTGCGACAGGTCCAAAGTCCCGCGGAAGTGCGCCAGACCCAAGCCAACCCACATTGGGCAGCCGAACTGGACTCAGTATCTGGGACTTCATGGTGCGGGCGGTGGGAATCGAACCCACACGGGCAAAAGCCCAACGAATTTTCATACCAGCTACGACTTTCGCCGCCGCCCGGCACCCGTGATCGGGCTG
>JANOYZ010000093.1:0-7992 GCA_031429135.1 Novosphingobium sp.
CGGATGGCAAAGTCACACTTGTCTATGGCGCTGAGCTCGCCGATCTTGATGCCCAGATTGCAGCAGGAACGCTGGCCGCCGCCGGGGCCAAAGCCGCTGGTGGCGAACCGGTGGATGAGGCCTGCCTGACGTTCCTGCCGCCACTGGTGCGTCCCTCCAAGATCATCTGCATGGGCCTCAATTATCGCGATCATGCCGAGGAGGCCGGTCTTGGCATTCCCGAATTCCCGGTGCTGTTCGCGCGCTTCCCCTCCAGCCTGATCGGCCATGGCGCGCCGATCATCCTGCCCAAGGTTTCCAGCCAGCTTGATTGGGAAGCCGAACTGGTGGCCGTGATATCCAAGGGCGGCAAGAACATCGCCGAAGCCGACGCACTCAGCCATGTTGCTGGTTATTCAGCCTTTAATGACGCCTCTATCCGCGACTACCAGACTCGCACCCCGCAGTGGACGGCGGGCAAAAACTTCGACGATACCGGCGCATTCGGCCCCTGGCTGGTGACACCCGATGAAGTGCCCGCAGGTGCCGCAGGCCTCAAGATCGAGTGCCGCGTCAACGGGCAGGTCATGCAGAGTTCGAACACCGGCGAGCTGATCTTCAATGTTGCCAGCACGATTTCGCTGCTCTCCACCTTCATGACATTGGAAGCGGGCGACGTGCTGATCATGGGAACTCCCGGCGGGATCGGCCTTGCCCGCAAACCGCCTATCTTCATGAAAGACGGCGATATTTGCGAAGTCGAAATCGAAGGCATTGGTCTGCTCAGCAACCCGATTGTCGCCGAATAAGCACGGAATGACCTGCCCCCAAGCGGCGGCAAATATGCAGGAGAGAGTGATGAAGCGCCCCCACGTTCTGGCCATCCATTCCATTGACCAGTTTGGGCTCGAAGTGCCCGATCTGGAAGAGGCCCGCCGTTTCTACAACGCTTTCGGCCTTGATGTGCGCGATGAAGCTGGCGGTCTGGCGCTTTACACGCATGGCCATCTCCACTGCTGGGGCCGCCTGTACAACGCCACTGCAAAGCGACTGCAATACATCTGCTTCGGTATCTATGCCGATGATGAAGCCGCATTCTCTGCCCATCTCGATGGACTGGGCGTCAAGCGGATTTCCCCTCCGGCAGGTGCAAGCGCGGAAGGTATCTGGTTTGAAGGTTTTGACGGACTGCCAGTCAACATCCGGGTCGCGGAGAAAGCCACTCCCTCTGACAAGAGCAGCTTCGTTGCCCATTCGGTGGCCGCCGGGGAAAGCGGTGCGGTGTTCAATTCCTCCGCCCCGATAATCCAGCCGCGTCGGATGTCGCACTTTGCCATCTATACCAGCGATGTCATCGCGGCGACGGTCTGGTATGAACGCACCCTTGGCCTGCGCCTGTCAGATGGCAGCGGCCCGGTCGTCGCTTTCCTTCACGGCGCGCATGGCAGCGATCATCACTTGCTGGCGCTGGTCGGCTCAAGCCATTGCGGCCTTCACCACATCAGCTGGGACGTCGGCTCGGTTCAGGAAGTCGGCCTCGGTTCGGCGCAGATGATACGCGCCGGTTACACCAAGGGCTGGGGTGTCGGCCGCCATGTGCTGGGTGCCAACTATTTCTATTACGCCAGCGATCCGTGGGGCAGCCACTGCGAATACTCGGCGGATATCGATTATATCCCGTCAGACTTTGACTGGCCGGCCAACCCGAACCATGATCCGGGCGACAGCTTTTATTTGTGGGGGCCAGGCATCCCTGAAGGCTTTATCGACAACACTGAAATCGACAACAGAGAACCGGCCGGAGCCTGAACGATGACCACATTTGTCCTGATGCACGGCGGCGGCATGGGCGGCTGGACCTGGAAGTTCTGCCGCGAGGTGCTCGAGGCCAAGGGTCACACGGTCTATACGCCCACCTTCACCGGCTTTGGTGAGCGTGAGCACCTGATCAGCCGCAGCGCCGGCAACGATGTCCATGTACTCGATGTGATCAATGTCCTGAAATACGAGGATCTGACCGACGTGGTGCTGGTCGCGCATTCCTACGCCGGAACGGTAGCTCCGGGAGTTCTGGCCCAGGCGGGGGACCGCGTGGCCCGGGTGATCTATCTTGACGCGATCATCACCCACGCCGGGGAACGCATTGCCGCGATGATGGGCTTTGCCAGCGAAGCCGAAGCCGCCAGGCTCGATGCCATGCTGGCAGCGGGCGAAGGCCCGATCGGTTCGGGCGTCCATCTCCAGCAGCGCGAGATGGCCAAGGACCACCCCCACATGATGGACCGGACCCGCGAGCAATGGCTGCTCGATCACCTGTCGGACCAGCCGATGCGCGCGACCAGCTGCGCCATTGCTGTGGGCGCGGAATCTGTCACCCATCCCTCTGACTATGTCGCGGCCAAGCACACCATCATGGGTGTCATGCATGACCGCGCCCGCGCGCTGGGCATGACCATGCATGAACATCCCGGCGATCACGCCTTCAATGTCGGCGATCCCGAAGGCGTCTGCGACATTATCCTGAGGATCGCTGGCTGATGGACATTGCCGGACTGTTTTCGATTCGGGGCCGTGTCGCGCTGGTTACTGGTGGCAGCGCGGGCATCGGCCACATGATTGCTTCAGGCCTAGCTGCGGCTGGCGCGCGGGTTTATATCTGCGCGCGCAATGCCGATAAAGTGGCCGCCGCCGCCGCTGCGATGGGCGGCGAGGTGATCGGTCTTGCCGGAGATGTCTCCACCCTTGAAGGTATCGGCAAGCTGGTGGCAGAAATCAGCGCGTGCGAACCGGCGCTGCACATTCTGGTCAACAATGCCGGAACGCTCTCCGATGCACCGATAGACGCATTCAGCGAGGACCAATGGGACAGCGTGCTCGACCTGAACCTGAAAACACCGTTCTTCCTTCTGCAAAAGCTGTTGCCCCTGCTGCGCGCCGGTGGAACTGCCGAGCATCCCTCAACCGTCATCAATATCGGCTCGGTCGGCGCGCTCAAGATCGGCCCGCGTGAGGTTTACAGCTATCAGGCCTCCAAGGGCGCGATCCACTGGCTGACCAGGTCGCTCGCCAAAAAGCTGGCGGCAGAAAACATCACGGTCAATGCCATCGCCCCCGGCTTCTTTGAAAGCGACATGACCGTGATCACCGATGATGCCATGCGCAAGATGGTTGAAAGTGCCGTCCCGCGTGGACGCACCGGAACGGCAGAGGATGTGGCAGGCACCGCAATCTACCTCGCCAGCCGCGCCGGGGCCTATGTCACCGGCTCGGTGATCCCGGTTGAAGGTGGGCTTTCGATTTGAGCCGCCTGACTTTGGATAGGTTGCCAGCGATCCACAGCATTGCATGGAAAGCGCATGGATTTTGACCTCACCGAAGAGCAGACAGCCTTTCGCGACAGCGTGCGGCGATGGGTGAATGCCGAATTGCCCAAGGATCTCATGCGCAAGCTTGAGGCTGATGAGGAAAATTACCCCTTCATCATCTGGGACAAGCTGAAAGAGCAGGGCTTTTTCGGCATCGGCATCCCCGAGGAATACGGCGGGCTTGGCGGCGATGTCGTCATGCAGATGATCTTTGCCCGCGAAATGGCGCGCACTGCGGGCGGCCTGCTGTGGGTCTGGGGTCTGACATCGTTTGGCGGGGCAAAGACGCTCACCGTGGCCGGGACCGAGGAGCAACGCCGCAAATGGCTGCCCGAAATGGCCGCCGGCAACCTGCGCGTTTCGCTATCGATGACCGAGCCAGATGGCGGCACCGATGTGCTGGGCGCGATGAAGACCTTTGCCGACAAGGTTGAAGGCGGCTGGGTGATCAACGGAGCCAAGATGTGGACCACCGGGGCCAAAGTGGCTGACCGCCTGCTGGTGCTGGCGCGATCGGATCGAGGCGCCGTAAAGAAGCATCACGGACTCACCGCGTTCTTTGTCGATGCCAAGACACCGGGGATTACCGCCACGCTGCTGCCCAAGCTGGGTATGCGCGCAATGGGCAGCTGCTCGGTCAGCTATGACGATGTCTTTGTGCCCGATAGTGATGTTCTGGGTGCGCCGCATATGGCGTGGAGCGCGATGCTGCCGAGCCTGAACAACGAACGCATCATGGTCGGCGCGCAGTGCCTTGGCGCAATCGACGGCATTCTGGAAGACGCGCTGGACTACATGAAACAGCGCCATGCCTTTGGTAAACCCATCGGCCAGTTCCAGATTCTCCAGCATTATGTTGCCGATATTGCCACGTCGCAAAAGCTGGTCGAACTGTTGCTCTACAATGTCTCGTGGATGCAGGCCAAAGGCATGCCCTGCGGCAATGAGGCCAACATGCTCAAAATGGTCGCCACCGAACGCGCTGTTGAAGCCGCTGATCTTGGCATTCAGATTCTGGGCGGCATGGGCTATTCCGCAGAAACCGACATGCAGCGTTACTGGCGCGATCACCGCATTTTGCGCATGACACCGATCTCGAACGAGATGGTGCGCAACACCATTGCCGAAAATCTCGGCTTGCCGCGCTCGTTCTGACCCCGCTCGTTCTAATAAGGCTTAGATGATGAACGAATTACCCCCCGCCCCTGATGTCGCTGGCACCTCGCTTGATGGCACCATGGTCTTCACCATCACTGCCGAAGAGAACGCCGCGCTGTGCCGTTCCACCGGGGCCGAGCCCGCCACCGATGGCAGCGCGCACCCGATCTATTACTATGTTGCCACCCAGGTCGCGATGGGCAAGACCGTTGCCGGGGTCTGCGAAACCTGCGAATTCGATGTCGATGACGGCCCGATGATGGGCTCATCCGGGGTGCGATTTGCGGAAGCCTTGATGGTGGGGGAAAGCTACAAGGTTAGTGGCGAAATCCTCAGTCTGGTGCGCAAGCTCAGCCGCAAGCTGGGGGTGATGGACGTGCTGACCTATCGCCTGCGCCTGCATCCGGCAGCAGGCGGCGATGCCGTGCTGGAAACTGACAATGTCTGGGTTTTGCCGCGTGGGGGACTGGCCGCATGAGCACTTCAGCAGGCGATACCCTCCCCCCCTTCGTGATTGCCAGCGCCAGTCCCGAAGCCATGCGCGACTGGTCGGTATTCCTCGCCGATCCCAACCCGATCCACCTTGATGTCGAAGTGGTCAAAGCCAAGGGTCTGGGCGACAAACGGATCAACCAGGGTCCGATGAACGTCGCTTTCATGATGAACATGCTGCTGGCCGCCTTCCCCGGCTGCCGCATCGAAACCATGGATTCGCGGTTTCTCGACAATGTCTATGAAGGAGACCGCCTGACGGCTTCCGGCACGGTGACGGCGGTTGATGGCAATCGCGTGACTTGTGAATTTACACTCGATGTCGCTGGCCGAGGTACGGTCAACAGCGGCACCGCCACCATTTTGATCTGATTTAAGGAGAAACTCCAATGCCCAGCGGACCTTTTGCCCATGTGTGCATGGTTGTGCGCGATCTCGACAAGGCGATCGAGGACTGGACCAAGATCCTGCGCGTTCTCGATCCGCAGAGCCTGGAAAGGCGCATCGTCAAGTATGACGAATTCTCCAGCGGTGAAGACGAAGGCATGAAGTGGGCGACCTTCGTCAACGAATATTCGACCGAAATCCAGTTCATCCAGCCTGCCCCCGGCACACCGATGGGCCGCCGCCTCGACAAGGTGGGCGAGCATGTCCACCACCTGTGCTTCACGACTGATGACGTTCCCGCCGCCATGGCGAAGCTCAAGGCCGAGGGTATCAGCCTGCCCGGCGATGGCCATACCTACAACGATCCTGACATGACCTGGCAGAAGTGGTCCTGGGTTGGCGCGCAGTCTACCCATGGCTGCCTGATCGAAGTCGCCTCGCCCTATGAAAGCCGCGACGACGGTGACTGGCACCACGCCCCGAACAAGTTCGCCTACAAAGGCCCCGGCGAACATTCCTCCCACGCCGAAACCGTGCCGATCACGGCGGGCTGATTTGTCCGGGACCATCGTTCGTTTTTGGGGGGACGGGCTGGAACTGGCCGGCGAAGCCTTTGGCGATCCGGCTGCTCCACCCGTGCTGTTTTTCCATGGCGGCGGGCAAAGCCGCAGCGCATGGCGCGGATCAGCGCGGATTGTCGGCGAGGCGGGATATTACGGCATAACCTTCGATCTGCGCGGCCATGGCGACAGTGATTGGGCAGCGGACGGCGACTATCTGCTCGATGCCTACGGGCGCGATGTCGAGCACCTGCTTCAGCAGTTTGAACATCCGGTCACTCTGGTTGGTGCCTCGCGCGGCGGTCAGGCTATGCTGGTGGGCGGATCACGCCATCCTGACCGGGTCCGGCTGATCATGCTGGCTGATGTCGCGCCGATGATTCGCAACGATGGCATCGATGGCATCCGTGCCTTTTATGCCGAGGGCGAAGCAGGGTTCGGCACTCTTGACCAAGCCGCCACATCGCTGTCCCGCCATCTCAATCAACAGCCACTGGCCGATCCATCCCGCCTCGCCCGCTCGATGCGGCAAGATGCGGCGGGGCGCTGGCACTGGCGCTGGGATCCGGCGACCGGACGCCAGGAATTCCTCCATCCGGCCAGCGAAGGCGAGGCTTTGCTGGCCGGTGCAGCGCGCGTCACATCCCCGATTGTGCTGGTGCGCGCCGAACTGAGCCACCTGCTCACCGATCAGGGCGTTGCCCGGTTTCAGCAGCTCGCTCCGCAGTTGCAGGTGGTCACCGCCATGGGCGTCGGTCATATGTTTACCGCAGACCGCAATGATGGCTTCGCAGCAGACTTGCTGGAATGGTTGGCCAAGGTGCCCGAAAGGACTGGGACATGACAGGACAGGCGGCATTCGTGGTGGGGGCAACCGGCGGACTTGGCCGGGCCAGCGCCCTCGCCCTATCGCGCGAATGGGGTGGTATCGCCATCGGCTATCATTCCAGCGCCGATAAAGCCGCCCGGCTGGCAACCGAACTTGCCCCCGATTGCGAAGGCTGGCCGGTGCATTGTGATCTCACCGACAGTGATTGCGTCATCGCGGCCATTGCCGGGGCCAAGGCGCAGTTCGGCCGGATCGGCACTATGGTCTTCGCCTCTGGCGTGGCCATCCCCCAGCCCTTCGTCAGCAAGATCGATGAGGCCCAATGGCGCGAAGTTTTCGAGACTGAACTGATCGGCCTCACCCGCGTGATTGCCACCACGCTGCCCATTTTCCGCGAACAAGGTGGCGGGAATTTCGTCATTCTGGTGTCGGTTGCCAACTATGCTTTTCCGCCCGGAGACTCGCTTTCCTCGGTCCCCAAGGCGGCGATGGAATCGCTTGGGCGCGCTGTGGCCAAGGAAGAAGGTCGCTACGGCATTCGCGCCAATATGGTCGCTCCTGGCATTATCGATGCTGGTCTTGGCGCGAACTATCTCCAGAATATGTACAGCCCCGAGGTCTGGGACGCGCAGCGCAAGCGGATCGCGCTCCAGTCCTTTGGCTCGGGTGCGGATATTGGCGAGGCGGTGGCCTTCCTCGCCTCTGACCGGGCCAAGTACATTACCGGACAAACACTGATCGTCGATGGAGGATTTAGTCTGTGAGTGAAGCAAATCACGTCCGCGTGCTGGCGTTTCTCGATGCCTTTCATGTCGCCGGAAACCCAAATTTTACCGCGCTTGCCAGCCATTTTGCTGAAGAGGATTATCAACATGGAAGCCACCATCCATTCCATCTACACACGCTGGAATGCAGCTGACCGCGAAGGCGTTCTGGCCGCGTTTCGCGCGCTTGGCCCCTCTGGCTTCACCATCGAATATGTCGGCAATGATCCCATCGACGGCGAGACCGCCGTTGCTGACATGTGGGAGCAATTTGCCGGCACCTGCACTACCGAAGTAGTCGAACTGCTGGTCAACGGCAACGAAGCCGCAGCCTTGATCAACAACAACCTGCAGAAGGATGGCGGCATTGTCACCTGCCAACCGTTCACAAGCGGAAGCGCGCTGTAGATTGAGAGCATGCCTGCAGACTTTCCGGCACTCGACGAGCTCACGACCGC
>JANOYZ010000094.1:0-14381 GCA_031429135.1 Novosphingobium sp.
CGGGGGTGCTGCTTCGGTTATGCGCGACGAATTCATGCGGGTGTCTCGAGAAAGCTGGGGTGCAAGACCGCGCATCAATCTATGGATCCCGGACGACTTGGCTCTCAACTTTGTCAGTGGAGGCATCTTCGAGATTTTGACCTGGTGGATGCGGCAGCCCGATGATTACCCGGTCTCCCGCGTCATAAAGCTTTTTGATGCATTGATCGTCGATACGGCATATCTGCCCCGAAACATTACCCTCGACTGATAAGGCATAGGGGGTGCGCTTGAGTGCTCCGCCATTGGTCAGGCGCAGAATGTCCAGATACCAGCCGCAGCCGATGAAGACAGCGACAGCGACAAGGATACCCTCAAGGATGGCTTCAGTCCCTCCGCCACGAAATTCCTTCCTCTCCAAGCGCCCGAACGAGTTCGTCTGCAGGCCTGGAATATTCTGCGACGTCGGGTTCCAATTCGATACCCATAGCGTTGAACGCCCAGGCGTTCATCGTGAACAGGCCGATGGCATAGAGCATGTCCATCAGCGTGCGCTTGTCGTGCGTGGCGGCGAGCACGGTCCAGGTTGCGTCGTCGATCTGACCCTTGACGCAGAGTTGATCGATTGCTTCGATCAGGGCTTGCTCGTCTTCGTTCCAAACGGAGGACGCACCAACCTGTTGCAAGGCGGCAAATTCATCATCGGTCATCCCGATCTTGCGCCCGGACAGAACGTGGTGGGTCCATTGATGTTCCGATCCAAAGCGCCATGCAATCCGCAACACGATCAGTTCGCGTTGCCGGGCGGTCAGCTTGGTCTCGATCAGGATATATTTTCCGAAGTCGAGCGAAGCGATGGCAAGCTTTGGATGCTGGGCGAGCGTGAGCATGGTGTTTGAACGCGATCCATTCTCCCACGCGGTTGCCCCCTCCCAATAGGCGAAGACATTGCGCGCTTCGTCGGTCCATTCTTCGCGGGGAAGTGGCGGAATGCGGGGCAATTTCACGTTCGTGTCGGTCATGGTGCGATCCTGTCCAGAAAGTCGGATATCAAGCGAATGATCTGGGCGTGGCCGGCATCGACGCCCAGTGCTGCTTCGCGGCCAAGCGCAAGCGCAAGGCTGGTGGCGATGATGGCAACAGCCTCTGCCGACAAGTTGCCCGACTGCGGATGCGCGGCAATGGCGCGCGAAAGCGCGGCAACCTGCATTTTCCGAGAGACTTCGACGAAGGCGATCACTTCAACCTTGAGCGCCGCGTTGCGGTTGGCGAGCGCCATGAATTCGGAAATCAGCCGCGGGTCGCTGGTCTGGGTGGCGATGGTCCAGAAGGCGCGCACTGGCTGCGGTGCAACGGCGGCCTGGTTCAGCCGTTCCATTTCGCGGCTTGTCGAGCGCCGGAAGGTCTCGACGGCAAGTTCATCCATGGTCCGGAAGTAATAATAGACCAGTCGCTGCTTCGCTCCGACGTGTTCGGCTACTCGGCGCGAGGTCAATGCGGCATAGCCTTCCTCGCACAAAATGGTTTCGGCGGCATCGAGCATGCGTGACCATTGCGGTGAGCCTGGGGAACCCATCCGGCGTGACGGTGCCAAGGATTCGTTTGTGCCGCCAACTTGCGTGCATTCCATGCCTCCCAGCACTTTTCGACTCCGGCTCCTTGACTCCAGATTTTCCTGCTAACAAAACGACGAACAAGCGGCAAGGGCCGATTCACATTGTTGGGAGCGAGCATGACTGTTTTGCATCCAGGGCATTTCGAGCAGGTCGCGGGCGGACTTTACCTTGAAGGACTGACCGTTGCCGCAGACGGCGCGATCTGGTACAGCGATGTCATAGCGGGCGGTGTCCATTCGCTTGGGACAGACGGCGCAAAGACAAGCTTCAACCGGGACCGCATGTGGACCGGGGGCCTTGTGTTCGACGCCAGCGGCAAGCTCTATTCCACTGGGCAAGGCGGGATCATGCGCACCGATCCGTTGAGCGGGCAATCGGACTGGCTGCTATGTGAAATTGAAGGTCGGCCGATCAACGGTATCAATGAAATGGCGCCCGATGGCGCAGGCGGGCTCTATTTCGGGACGGTCGATCTCGATGCGATCATCAAGGGAGAGGCACCTGGCCCCGCTTCGATCTACCGGCTGGCGGCGGACGGCAGGGTGCACCTTGCCCATGGTCCGCTCGGCTTTGCGAATGGCATGGCACTCAGCGCCGACGGCCGCACGCTCTATCTGAATGAAAGCTTCGACGGCACTTATGCCTTCAATGTCCAGCCGGACCTGAGCCTTGCCAATCGCCGCAAAATTCTCGCGAAAGAAGACTGCGACGGGATGGCGCTCGATGTCGAAGGCAATCTGTGGATTACCGGCTTTCGCTCGCCGGAAATCGTCCGGATGCGGCCCGACTGTTCCCTGCTAGAGCCGGTGAAAACGCCTGCGGGGGCAATCACGCAGATCCGTTTTGGCGGGCCCGACATGCTTGATTACTGGGTAACGGCGGTCCCCGCCGATGCCGGGGATGGCCTGGCCGAAGGGACATTGCCGGACAGCGAAGTCTCCTTCCTTTACCAGGGACGCGCAGATGTTGCGGGGCTCAAAGTTTCAGCTGTGAAGATCGGAGGCGGCCTTTGAATGTACAAAACGCCAATGGGCAACTTGCAGGCCGCGTCGCGATTGTCACCGGAGCGGGGCAGGGCATCGGTGAAGGTATTGCAAGAGGCTATGCGCGTGAAGGCGCCAAGGTACTTTTGACCGGACGAACCTTGTCCAAGGTCGAAAGCGTCGCGGACTCGATCCGGCAGGCTGGCGGTGAGGCCGTTGGCCTGGAGGCTGTTGCCGGCAACGATGCCGATGCTGCGCGCACTGTTGGCGAAGCGATCAGCCGATGGGGACGGATCGCTTCGCTGGTGAACAATGCCCACAGTTTCACCGATTACCTCCCGCTGGAAGACCCGAACATGGCGGCGCATGTCCGCATCAATATGGAATCGGTCTTCATCGGTTCCTTGCAACTGATGCAGCTCTGCTTCCCGCACATGTGCACGGTGGGCGGAGGATCGATCATCAATATGGGATCAGGCTTTGGCCTGCGCTGCGAGCCGGGCTTTCTTGCCTATGCCGCCAGCAAGGAAGCGATCCGAGCGCTCACCCGCACGGCGGCGCGCGAGTGGGGCAAGCACAAGATTCGCGTCAACACCATCCTGCCGTCAGCCCTTTCGCCCAAATCCATCGAATATCTCGAAGCCAGCAACAGCTATGACGCTGAGCTCGCCAAAGTGGCGCTGGGCAGGTTCGGATCAGCCGACGATATCGCTCCCGCTGCGATTTTCCTGGCGAGTGACGCTGGCGCCTATGTGACTGGCCAGACCATCGGCGTCGATGGCGGCTCGACCATGTTATGAGGAAAGAACGCGCATGACAAAGACAGCTCTTGTAACGGGCGGCGGAGCCGGCATGGGCAAAGCCATCGCCCTGCGCCTTGCGCGCGAAGGTCGCAAGGTCGGGGTGCTCGACATCAATGGTGCCGATGCGGCGAGCGTAGCGGACGCGATTATCGCTGCGGGCGGTGAGGCAGTGGCAGTCACAGCCGATATTGCCGACCGCAAGGCCGTGGACGCGGCAGTGACTGAGGTGCGCAGGGTGCTTGGGGCCATAACGATCCTGGTCAACAACGCCGCCACCGAGAGCTTCACGCCCTTTCCCGAAATTGACGAGGCGATCTGGGACCGCCTGATGAACGTCAATCTGAAAGGCACTTATCAAGTAACCCAATCGGTCCTGCCCGACATGCTCGCGGCGGGCTGGGGGCGTATCGTCAACATCTCCGCTTTTGGCGCACAGATCGGC
Source organism: Novosphingobium sp. (assembly GCA_031429135.1). Taxonomy (GTDB): domain Bacteria; phylum Pseudomonadota; class Alphaproteobacteria; order Sphingomonadales; family Sphingomonadaceae; genus Novosphingobium. The sequence continues at coordinate 3,824 of JANOYZ010000094.1, forward strand.
GCCCCGAACATGGCGCATTACACCGCGACCAAAGGCGGCGTAATCTCGATGACCCGCTCGCTCGCAATCGAACTCGGGCCCAAGGGCATCACCGTCAACAGCGTTTCGCCTGGCTTCATCGATACGCCGATGGCGCGGCGGGCCATTGATGGCGATCTCTTCCCGGTGTCCTACGAACAGATCGTTGCCACCTATCCGATCCCGCGCCTTGGTCAGCCCGAAGACATCGCCGCCGCCTGTTCCTATCTGGTGTCCGACGATGCGGGATATGTCACGGGTCAAGTGTTGGGAGTGAATGGCGGCACCGCCTTTTGATCGTCAAGCAACAAGCCACGAGAAGAATGACATGAACGAACAACTCACCATCGAGCCGATCACTCCGACCATCGGGGCCTATCTCCATATCGCCGCAGACCGGGTCAATGACCCTGGCATGGCAGATGCGATCCTGGATGCGCTGAACCGCTACAATGTGGTGGTTTTTCCGCAAATCCACATGAGTGATGCACAGTTCGTCGAACTGACCGGCGCGCTGGGTGAAACGCACGAACTGGGCGTCACCAAGGACACTTCGGCCGCCAGCGATATGGGCATTTACCGGATCGCGCTCGACAAGGACGACAAGACCCAGCTCGATTATATCCGGGGCAATGACTACTGGCATATGGACGGCACGGTCTATGACGCGCCCGGTAAGGCCACCTTGCTGAAATGCGAAGGTGCGCCCAGCACGGGCGGTGACACCGATTTTGCCAACCTGTTTGCCGCCTATGAAGCGCTGCCAGAAGAGCGCAAACAGGCACTGGAAGAGTTACGCGTCGTCCATTGCCTGCGCGCTGTTGGCCGCAAGATCTACGATGAACCGACGCCTGAAGATTTCGCCCGCTGGGACAGCATTTTCCCGCCGCGCGAACATCCGCTTGTCTGGCACCAGCAGGATGGGCGGACATCGCTGGTGATCGGCACCACGGCAGAGACCATCGCAGGGATGGACGATGCAGCGGGAGCAGCTTTCATCGACGATCTGCACGATTGGTGCACGTCAGACCGCTTCACCTATCGCCACAAATGGCAGAAGGGCGACGTCGTGATCTTCAACAATCCCGGCCTGCTCCACCGGTCAACGCCCTATGACGATGCTTCGGGCCGCGTCCTGCATCGCACAACGGTCAAGGGGCATGAAGCCATCGCGTAGCGGGTCAGATGCGGGCTACCAACGCTTCACCGGCTTTTCGAGAGCCAGGGGGCGCTGGTAGGACACATCATCCGTGCTGCGCTCACCCTTGATGTAGCCGCCAGCCTTGAACTGCGGCATTTCGAGGATGGAGGCATCCCCTGCCAGCAGCAGATCAACGGTGCACCGCCTTAGCGCAATCTTCCATTGGCCACCGCGCTTTTCGAGGCGATCAATATAGCGACCATTGATGAAGCGAACAGACTTTCCATCGGGATTGAGCAGTCCGACCAGCACATAGCTTTCGGCGTGGGCGATATCGCCATCCAGTTCGCAGCTGTGGGTGGTGATATTGTGCAGGTGCAGCTGGCTGCCGCCTGCATGGATCGCATTGGCCCATTCGGCATAGTCCGAACCTTTGTTGATCGCTCCGGCACCATGTTCATCGATGCCGTCAGGATGATAAGCGGCGGTCAACAGATCAACGTCAAAGCGGTCATGCCCGCGGGCATGGGTATGTACAACGTCCTCGATGGCTCTCCGGTCGAGCAGATATTGCACATCGCGCTTCAGTTGCGCCAGTTCGTCAACCTCGGTCATCATATTTCTCCGCCAATATTATCGAATGATCAGGGGGTTGAACTGCTGCGGCACGACCTTGTGCGTGTCGCGATAGGACGGTGGTTGGCGGCCATCCGCATCGGTGATCGCATACTTGATCGCCATTTCGGCACCGATAACGGTCTGGCCAGAAAGCGCTGACAGGTCGGGATCATTGAAAAGCGCCCAGATAACATGGCCGGTGAATTCAGGTGTTTCGATCTGATCCTTGAGATAACCATACTTCTCCGGATCAGCCGCGATGATCGCTAGCAGCCGGTCGGTTGCAAGCGCGCCCATCCAGATTGACAGCGCACTGACCCGGGATTCCGCAGCGCGAAAATCAACTGCCATGTCGAATGCCATCTTGTCGATGGCGGCCTTGTGGGCGCCGTATGCGGGCCCCATCGAATAATGCGCTGCGCCCGATGCCGAGGTGAACACGATCAGCCCGCTGTTCGCCGCGACCATGTGCGGCGCGGCGAGCCAGCTCGCGACATAGCTGCTGCGGATGCCAACATCGATCATGTCGGCCAGCTTCAGCGGCTTTTCCCAGAAATTCCCCGGCGCATTCAGTTCGTCGTAGATTGCAGCCGCATTGTTGACGAGAATGTCGATGCGGCCATGCTCGGCGATCACCGTTTCGAACAGCGCCTGGACCTGGGCATCATCAGCATGATCGCAGCGCACTGCAATTCCGGTGCCGCCCGCCGCCGTGACCGCCTCTGCCGTCTCGTAGATGGTTCCGGGCAAGGCATGATCGCCCGCTTTCTCTGACCGACCGGTAACATAAACGGTGCAACCATGGCTGCCGAGCGCAATTGCAATGCCGCGCCCGGCGCCTCGGCTGGCCCCGGTTACCACTGTGACTTTTGAGTTGTTGCTCATAACCTGAGTCCCCTTATCGTTCATTTCTGCTGGATGGAATTGGTCAGCCAGCCTTGATCCATGCGTCAGGCCTTAGAGCCAGCGACCATAGCCTTGCGGGTATTCATTACTCCGTCCCTCGCGCGGGTCCGCGTGAAGTCAGGATCGTAACCGGTCCGATCAACCCGGATGGAAGCAGGGGCGTGTCGGCCTTGTACATCGGCGATGCCGTCCAGGCGATCTTGCTGGCTCCAGGCTGGGCGTCGCCTATCAGCCGATTGTGCCAGAGGTTGGCAACACGCACTTCCAGATTGTTGCTACCCGCCTGCACCAGACGGGCAATGTCGAGTCGGTAAGGCGCGGCCCAGACGGTTCCCGCCATCCGGCCATTGACGCGTATCTCAGCCAGATCACCAATCTTGCCCAGATCGAGCAGTAGCGGCTGGCCGGGGCGATATTCGGCTGGCACAATGAATGTGGTTGAGTAAGTTGCGACGCCGGAGAAATAGCGGATCCCCGGATCGCTATTCTCATTTAGTGGAGAAAGGTTTGGCAGGCCGAGCCGCTCCGGCGCACCGCGACCGGTCTGGAAGGCAACCGACCAGCCCCTCTCGATCTGGCCTGCCAGCGTCCAGGTTTGCTCGGGTAGCGCCAGAGATTGTGCGAATGCCGGCTTGCGGAAAACCACGAAACGGGATGCTTCGGGCGGCAGGGACAACGGGACTAACGTTTGACCGCTCTCGATGCGGTAGGATAGCGGCCTGCTCTCGCCGGTAACTGCATCCCAAAGCTCTGGCGCTTTGTCGCTGACCCTGAAGCTTGCCTCCATTGTGCTTGCCTCGGTGCTGGCGTTCCGCACAAAATAGATATGTCCATCTGCAAGCTGGCGATGAGCGAAATCGATATTTTCCGATCCGCCTTCAAAGTCTGGCCGGACATCGATGGCCGCAAGCGCGCCCTCCACATCCTTGCCCGAAATAACGCGGCCCTTGCCAAGACGGGCAGCTGGCCGGTCAGGCCACATCTCTCGCACAAGAGTGGCGAACCGCTGCGGATCGTCTGCCAGGCTGGGCGACGATAGCGGTGCCGCGCCGACGACGGTCGCGCCTTGCTGCACGAGTTGCCGGATGCGGCGCAGCACCGGCAACGTCATGTGCTGGCTGCTACCTCCAAGATAAAGCACCCGGTAACGCGCGCCGCCTGCGGTCACCAGTTCGCCGTTTTCGACCCGGAACTGCTTCAGAATTGCAGTGGCGTTGACAAAATCATAGGCATAGCGCCGCGGAACATCGCCAAGTGCGCCTTCGCCGATCAGCGTGCCCGCAGGGGCATCCTCGCCAAGAAAATAGGCGACGTCGGCCACGTTGCGCCCTTGCTGTAGCAGGTAGCTGCTGCGCGCAATATAATCGATCCACGGCTTCGCCATCTCCGCCCATGTCTCGTGCCGGGTGAAGAACTGACCGATGTGACGCAGCGACAATCCGGGCTGCTTGTCATCGACCGGCTGGTGCGGCGAGGTGTGGATGACGATCCGGTTGATGCCGTGTGCGAACTCGGTGTCTACGATCCGGCGCAGGTCTGCCGGACTGTGCGCCCAGGGAAAGCGGCTGGATGTCATCGATTCCGCTGCCACGAAGCGCTTGCCTGCCAGGTGCGCGGCGGATGCCGCAGTGCGCAGGTCGGCGAGCAGCAGCGGTCGCGGCCCTGTTTCGCGCGGGAATGCCCACAAGGCAGCCATGGGAATGTCGGCACCGCTGCGCATGTCGATGTCGTCGCCTAGCGAGACGCGCCAACCTTCCAGGGCTTCGCCATAGACTTTCAGACCGTTCGCGTGGGCCACATTGGCTATGGTGCCGTAATGTTCGCTCGCGTGGAGTTCACCAATCGTGCGGCGGAAATCATAAAGGAAGCGGTCGCTCTGTCCGCGCGACCCAACTATCTCGCCTGAAAGCGCGGGAAGCCAGCGCAGCAGATCGTAGCCCCGCCGCCGCCGGAATTGCTCACGCATCGCTGGCGTCCAGTTGAACGCGCCGACCTCGGTGCTGTCGGTCAGGATGGCATTGATCCCGCGCGCGCCCATCAACTCGCCGCCCACGGTGTCACGATAGGTGCGAAGGTAATGCTCCATGTAGCGCCGCACCGCCGCGCCATCCATCTTGTCGACTTCCAGGCCGGTTGCTTCGGCAGGCGCGGGATGGTTGGTCTTGCCGATCAGCGAAGTGCCGAAACGAACGATCCGCCAGTTCCCTCGTGGCGGCTTCCAGTCAACTGTGCCATCCGCACGCATCTTGGCCGTCAGGTCGATCACGCCGCTGGGCGATATGCCGGTTTCGGCACCGTCCACGCCTTTGTCCAGCGTTTGATAATCGCGCGCTACATCGAATCCCGCTTTTTCCTCAGCGCGATTGATGCGCGGCTCGCCGGACAGGCGCAGCTCGGCAAACTGGAGCGGGCGGGCGCGCAGGAACTGCGAATAGTTGACCCCGGCATATCCAGGGGCCGAGATTGCATCGATTGCCGACAGGTTCTCGCGCGGGACAAATCGCAGCCGGAATTGCGCAGCGATTACGGGCGCAAAGCTGATCGTGCTGGGTACCAAAGCTGGCGTGAATTCCGAAATTCTCGTCCAGGCATCCCCACCTGTGCCTTTGACTTCAAGCACGGCTGAGAAGGTGGCCCCGTTGAACCTGTCCGTATTGCCGTTGCTGAACAGATTGAGCGAGCGAACGGCTTGGGGTTGATCAAAGGTCACTAGCACCGACGCTTCGCCGCCGTCGGCATTTCGGGGCAATGAAACCGTTTCGACATACTTGCCATCGCTTAGTCGGGCAGCGTCCAGCACCGCGCCGCTTTCCGTTGTCATGCGCGGAACGCTTAACGGCGCGATCAGCGAAATCGGATAAGCCAGAACAGCTACATCAGCATAATATTGCGGCGGCGGATGTGCTTCCGCGCCGGGTTCCGGGGTCAATGGCAAGTCCTGCCACGGCCCCGTAGTGAACGGCGGGGCGGACAGCCGTCCACCGAATGCTGCGCCATACGCAACATCGGTCACGCTCCAGACCAGCTTTTTCATGCCGTCTTCCGGCTTTACCCAGGGGCCACCGGTCTCTGACCAGCCCGGTGAGGCAGCAACAGTCAGTTCCAGCCCCAGCCTGTCCGCCTCCCGGGCGGCGAAGCGAAAGGCGTCTTTCCAGGGCGGTGTCATGTAGATCAGCCGCTGATCGACAACCGTCGGCGTGCTGAAATTTATGTCGAAAGTCTGGCCCCCTCCTATCCCGATCCGCTTCATCCAGGCCAGGTCCTTGGCAATGCCATCCTTGGTTATATTGCCGTTTAGCCAGTGCCACCACACGCGGGGACGGGCTTCCGGCGGTGGATTGCGGAATTCTGCTTCGAGTGAAGGTTCGGCCTGCGCAAGGACCGGCATCACAGCCGTGCTTGCGGCAAGAATTAGCGCAAAGTTCGCGAGGTAGCGGGCCTTTCTCAAGTCTAGCACCTTTCCTGCGTTATTGTTCAGAGCGACATCCCACCCGCCACTTCAATGACCTGCCCGGTGACATAACCCATTGCGGGCGAGGCCAGCGATACGGCCACGCCGGCAAAGTCCTCAGGCACGCCGAACCGGCGCATCGGTGTGGTTTGCAACAGGTAACCGCTGATATTGGCATCAGAACGAACGTGAACGTTGGCATCGGATTCGATCAGGCCAGGGTTGATGCAGTTCACCGTGATGTTGCGCGGCCCGAGATCCTTGGCGAGCAGCACGGTGAAGGTTTCAAGTGCCCGTTTGCTCATCGCATAGACGGCATAATCGGCCACCGCCGTTCTGGCACCCAGCGAACCGACGTTGATCACGCGGCCCCCGTCCCGGAGGGAAGGTTTCAACCGCTGGGTGACGAAGAACGGCGCGCGCATGTTGAGCGACATGACCTCCTCGAACAATTCCGGTGTCGTCGCGTCGAAGTTTGCGACCGGACCGCCGCCTGCGTTGTTGACGAGGATATCGAGGCCGGTGCCTCCGGTCCGTTCCTGCAACCCCGCTTCGAGGGCATCAGCCAATGCAACGGCTGCTTCATATGTGCCGAGCTGGCACTTGATCAGGAAGGCCTTGCCGCCCTTTGCTTCGATGCCTTCCAATACTTCGCGTGCAGCAGCGTCGCTGCTGGCATAGTTGATGGCGACAGTCGCACCGAGTGCGGCAAAGTGCTCCGCGATCCTCCGGCCCAGTCCGCGCGATGCGCCGGTGACGAGAGCGGTTTTCCCTTCGAGAAATTTGTCGGTCATGCGCTGTACGCCTCGCCTTTTTCCGCTGCACCAGCCTGAGCTTGCAGGTAAACGTCGAGATGACGAATCTTGCCCGCATCGTCGAATTCATAGACCGAGACCGAATTGACCGCTGCCTGCTGATCACCTTCGCCGACCCGCTCTTCGAGTTCGAGCCAGACGACATTGTCCTGTTCGGTTACCCGTTTGAACGATCCTTCCCAATGCTGGGTGGGCGCCCAAGCCTGCAGGAAGCGGATCATGTCATCGATATTCATGACCTCCTTGAAGTTGCCGATGCGCTGGAAATCGTCGCTGACGAAGTCCTTGAGACCCAGCCACTCGTCGGGTGAATAGTCCGCCGCCTGCCTGGAGCGGTCCATCAGGTTCTTCTGGAACCGGCCATAATCGATCGCGCGGCGAGCAAGCCCGCTATTACGTTCAGCGGCGCTGTCGATGTCTTGAAAAACCTTGATAACCATGTGAGTTTCTCCCGTAGGTGATTGTTGCGCGGCTCAGGGCCGCATCGTTGTTCCGCCGTCGATGCTGATGACTTGGCCCGTGATGTAAGAGCCGTCATCTGACATCAGCAGCGCACCCATTGCGGCAAGATCGTCGGGGCGACCGACGCGGGACTTTAGCGCCGCCGCGGCTTTGGCCATGTCGGTCATCGAAGGCGGGACCAGATTTTCGATCCGCGAATGGAGCGTGAGCGCCGGGGCGAGCGTATTTGCGCGGATCCCTTGTGCTCCGAAGCGCACGGCGACGTGCCGCATGAGCGCTTGTCCGGCGGCCTTGCTCATCGCGTAGGAAACATAGGCAGACGCGCCGACATTGGCCCCGGACGAGCTGGTGTAGAGTATCGCGCCGCCACCGCGTTCGATAAGGTGCGGCAAAACCGCCCTGGTGCAGAGATAGAAACCGCGAGCGTTGACCCGCATTGTTTCGTCGTAGACTTCGAGCGGCAACCCCAGAATGTCGACCGTTGGATTACCGTCGTTCATGCACGCGAAATTGCAGTGCAGCCCGTCGATTCCGCCGTATTTGTCGAGACACAGCGCGACGGCGACCACGATCGATTGCTCGTCGGAACCGTCCAGAACCGTCGCCACGGCGTTTCCGCCTTCCTTGGTGATTTCGTCGACCGCCTGCTGCGCCGTAGCCAGCTCGATGTCGCCGAGCACAACATTGGCCCCTTCCGCTGCGTAACGGATGGCAAGGCCATTGCCGATCCCGCCAGCACCAGCGACGAGGATGGTTTTGCCTTCAAGTATGTTCTTCATCTGCAGATCCTCTCCCGTTGTCCCTACCTAAGCCTTGTCGAAAACGATATTGAGGCTCGACAAGGCACGCTGGGTGAAATTGGGCTGATAGTCGTATCGCCGCGCGCCTTCCGGGCCATGCACGGCTTCATCGAACCGGATATTACTGGTCCGTGCGAGGAGCTTCTCCACCGTCAGCCGCGCCTCGGCGCGTGCCAGCGGAGCGCCGATGCAGCCGTGGATGCCCGCTCCGAAGGCCAGATGTTTGCGCACATTCGCGCGGTCGAGCTGGAAGTCGTCGGGGCTGTCGAACAGGCGCGGGTCGCGGTTCATCGCGCTCAGGATGACCATCACCACCTGCCCGGGTTCGACGGTGCGATTGCCGATCAGAGCCCGCCGTTTGGCGAGGCGGAACGTGCCCTTGGTCGAGCCGTCGAGCCGCAGCACCTCCTCGATGAATTGAGGGATCAGGGCAGGGTCGGCGCGTACCGCCTGTTGCAGGTCCTGATGCTCGGCAATCCGCTTGAGCGTGCTCGCGATCAGCCGCACGGTCGAATCCTGCCCGGCACCGAACAGGACGGCGGCAAGGCTAACGATCTCGCCGATTTCGGGCAGCGATCCGTCGGCGTGGGTGGCCTGGGCCAGAATGCTCATCACGTCGCCGCACGGGTTTTCGCGTCGCTCGGCCAGCATGCCGTAGAATACCATTGCGAGGCTTTCGAGCGGATTGTTCTCCATTTCCTTGGGATCGCCGATCACGCCGGGCATGCGTCCGCAACCTGCCAGTGCTGGCGCCACCGCTTCTTCAGGCATTCCCATCAGATCGGCTATCGCCAGCGTGGCAAAGGGATGCCCATAACCCGAAATTACCTCAAGCTTCCCGTCTTCGATGAAGCCATCGATCTTGCGATCCGCCAGCGCCTGGAGGAATTCTTCATTTTCCTTGAAGCGTTTTGGCGTGAGCAGGCCGTTGAGCAGCCGCCGTGTCCTGGTATGGTCGGGCTGGTCTTGCGCCACCAGCATCGCGCCGAACGGCATGGTCGAGCGATGCTGTTCAATCTGCTCGCTGATGTCGTTCCCTTCGATCACAAATGGAACTGGCGGTATCGGTCCAGTGGCAGAGACAATGGAAGAGAAATCCGCGTGATTGCGCAAGACTTCGAAGCCTTCTTCGTATCCGATCACCGCGACAACGCCGTGCGTGGGCAGATCGACCACCGGCCCTTGGGCCCAGAGATGGCGAAAAAAAGGGTATGGGTCATCGATCAGCGACAGATCACTGAAAAAGTCGATCGTATTGAAGTTGTTCATCGCTGCCTCTCCCCGCTTGCTTCAACTTTGCGCCAAATCCGTTCAGGCGGCGGGTTTTACTGCCCCTCGCCGCCACGCCATTGCTTCGCGCGGGCGGGTGGTGATTTTCTCGAAGTCGCCTTCGAAATTCTTTCGGGTCGTCCCGCAGATGCGGTCCCAGATGGTGGTGTAACCGCCAAAATTGTCGGTAAAATAGCGGTGATGATGATCGTGGAACGTGGCCGAGATGAACCACTTGGTCACCCAGCTCTTGTTCCACCAGCGCGGCAGTAATTCGTAGCCGGAATGGACGTACCAACCCATCAATACGTTTGTCGGCAAGATCAGCGCGGCCGTCGCGACGTGGATTGGCGAAACGAACACAAAAACCTGCGACAGGAGCGCCATGCCAGCGAGAAACAGTGATGTGAACGAGCCGTTTAGAAAGGCCTCGAACGGAGTGACCGAAGTCGATGTCAGCGGGTTGATCGAGGTCGACTTGTGGTGAGTCTTGTGCATCCACTTGTAGAAAGGCTCAACGTGCATCAGCCGGTGACCCCAGTAGAACCAAGTGTCGAACAGGAAAAAATACACTGCGAATTCGAGCGCGATGACCCATGCGCTGGCCGGTTCGGTGTTATAGAATATCAGCCCTTGATCGAGGAACAGTTCGCGCATGGCGCCGAGCGTGAACACGGCGGTGGCAATGTTGATGATCGTCCAGATCAGTTCGTGGCCGAGGATCGACCACTTAAATCCGCGCGGCTGGATCTTGCGTGACTTGAAATAACCGGTCAGCACACCGACCACGAGAGCGGTTATGATGAACGCAGCGATCAACCAATCCAGCGGATCGAAGGCCGCAATCGTGCTGGCAACCCACTGCATTTCGGCTTCTCCCAATCCCGAATGCGACCAAGTGGTCGAATTGTTGATTAGGCCAGCCGGGCGCGCGAGTCAACGTTTTTCGACCAAGTGGTCGGAAAACGACATGGCGAAACTTGATGGAAGCGCAAAACCCTTTCCCGTACAGCAGATTGCTGCGCTGGGAGCGGTCATGTTCAAGCCGCAAGGCAGGTTAATCTTGCGTCGATTTTCC
>JANOYZ010000095.1:0-10138 GCA_031429135.1 Novosphingobium sp.
GGTTTGCTGCGGACGAAGCCCTTGATTGACTTGAGCTTCTCAGAATTCGAACAGAAATATCCTGCGGAGCAGCAACATCTTTGCGTCCTCTGCTATCCCGGCGGCCTCTGCGCGAACCATTTTTCTTGATAAGAATGAATATGCGATAGCCCTGTCCTCACGGGGGAGGGGCAAGTTGCGTATTACATTACAGGTGCGCTGGATCATCCTTGCTGCGGCTTGATGCTTAACCCTGAGAATAGCTCGTCATCGCGTCTGCGCAGCGTCTCTGCGCAATCAGGGGGCTTGGGGATTCATGCAGCTGCCAGCAGAATTTCCCCACGCGCATTCACCCTCTTGCTATTGAAACGGTTGGGGTGACATTATCGCTCCCATCACGGCGACCTCCTCAACGATTCGCCGCGCGGGAAAGGAACACTACATGCGCGTTGGCATGCACCTCGGCTTTCAGAATCTCGATGGCACCCCCGATCACGAATTTTTCCTGCGTGAAACGAAGCTGGCGGTTGAGGCCGAGGCGATGGGGTTCGATTATGTCGGGCCGGTCGAGCATCATTTTACTGATTATGCCGCCTGTCCCGATCCGTTCGGCATGCTCTCCTATGTCGCGGCGCGGACCAGCATGATCGAGCTGATCACCGGGGCGGTGATCCTGCCGTGGAACAATCCGCTGCGGGTGGTCGAACAGGCGCTCCAGCTTGATGCATTGTCGCAAGGCCGCCTGATCCTTGGCATGGGGCGCGGCGCGGCGCGGCGCGAGTTCCGCTCGTTCGGGGTCGAGCTGGCTGACAGTCGCGAGATGTTTGACGAAGCTGCCGAGATCATCATCGCAGGCCTGGAAACCGGCGTGGTCGAGGCCAATGGCAAATGGTACCAGATCCCGCGAACCGAGGTCCGCCCGCGCCCGTTCAAGAGCTTCAAGGGCCGCGTCGTGCAGGTCACCATGTCACCCTCATCGGTCGAGGTTTCGGCCCGGCTCGGCACCCAGGCGCTGCGCTTCAGCCAGGGGGACTGGCGCAACGCGATCCCCGAGATCAATGCCTACCGCGCCAAGTTCGAGGAAATCCACCACCGCAAGCCGCCCTCGTTCATCATCTCGGACTTCGTGCTGTGCCACCCGGACAAGGCCGAGGTTGCCCGCCGCACCGACACCTATTTCAGCCGCATGTTCGAAACGGTGGCGAACCATTATGAATTCATGTCCGACCACTTCAGGAACCTGCCGACCTATTCGACCTACGAATATATGGGCCGCGCCGCCGAGGCCGCCGGAGGCCCGCACAAGGCCTATACCGACTATGTCGGCGGCAACATGATCGGCACTCCTGAAGAGATCATTGCCCACCACCAGATGCGCCAGGAAATGGTCGGCGATTACGAGATGCTGGCCAATTTCAGCTTCGGCGGCCAGCCCTATGAGATGGTTTATGAGCAGCTCAAACTGTTCGCCGACAAAGTGCTGCCGCAGATGAAGGGTTAGGGTGCTGAACGAACGCGAAGACGGAAAGACGGCTGGCTGTCCCCGTCCCACGGTGCGGATAACGTCAGGAGTGACGGTGAACAACGGCAGGTTGGCTGGGGGTGGCTCCGTAATGGTGCAACCCTGATGCAATACGTGATTACGGCTTACCCGTCCATCAGCACAATATCCCAGCGATAGTGCCCTGCGCCAATTCTTCCCGCAACCGATGTTGAGGCATCGCTGCCCAGTCCTTTGTATAGCCGGTCTGCGGCATTGGCCGTGGCATCCTCGGGAAAATACATCTGCGCAATCAGCCGTTCGTCTCGCCCGCGAATATCGAAGTGGATATGGGGTGAGCGCCGACCAATCGGTGAATCATAGGCGGCAGGTTTGATGGTTATGATCCGCCATTCCCCGTCATGTGTGGTGGTGACTTTGGCATAGCCCTGAAAATCAGGATCAAGCGGCATCGTCGATTGCTCATTGGCATGGGCATAGCGGCCAATCGCATTGCACTGCCATAGTTCAAGCTGCGCTCCCCGGATCGGCTTGCCATACCGGTCAAGAACGCGACCTGTCACCTCGATCACCTCGCCTTTGGCGCGATTGGCGTGACCCTTGAGCCGGGTCAGGTCCCAGTCGTTTTCAGCCAGACGCCGGACCGGGTAAAATGGCCCGAGCGGCGAGCCAGTGGTCATGGCAGGGGCGGCGAAAGCGCCCGGAGCGATAACCAGCGAAGCCAGTGCCGCGCCGGTGAAGCCCCGACGGCTAATGTGTGAAGTGTGTTTATCCACGGCAGCTCTCCCGAAGAAATAAGCTCGACCACTGTGAACAATTCTTAAGCCGGCACTGGTGAACCGTCTAGCGGATTTTGGATTTACGGGAATCACACAGCCACTTTACTAAGCCCCAAACTCCACAGCTCATCTCTCCGTCCAGCAACCATCACACAAGACTGCACTTTCGGACGTGGAGACGCAGCAGCGTATCCCCGCGGCGGCATTATTCCCTCGCCGTTGTTATGCCAGATTGCCGTGAATATGGGGCTATCCAGCGGGGCTTAGCGCACTAATGTGTGTTGACATCACATCAAATCACTTCGTCATTGCGAACGAAGTGAGCCGAAGGCGGCCGTAGGCCAACCAATCCAGAGAGGTTCGCGTGACGCTCTGGATTGCTTCGTCGCTTCGCTCCTCGCAATGACGAATCTATGTAAAACCATTAAGTTATAAGATAGTCAGTATAGGTTGGAGAGGAGCAAGGCCATGGCTGAGGAAGCGCGCAGGGAACGTTCGCCGGGGATCAAGCTGCTGTTCGTGGCGCTGATCGGCATGGTGCTGATAGTCCCGTTGCTGCTGATCTATGCGCTGGTCTATGACCGGCAGGAGCAGGCCGGCACCGCGCAGGCTGCGATCAACGCTGGCTGGGGCGGGCCGCAGGTGCTTTCCGGTCCGCTGATCGTTGTGCCGTTTCGCACCACCCAGACGCAGAACGAATCTGTTGATGGCCGGCAGGTCAGCCGGGTGATCGAGGTGGAGAAGCTGTTCTATATCTCGCCGGTTGAAAACAAGGTGGCCACCAAGGTCGATCCCGAGGAACGCCGCAAGTCGATCTATCGCTCGGTGCTGTTCACCGCGCAGATCAAGGGCACGGCGAAATTTGCCCTGCCCGCTGATCTGGCACGCTTTGGCGTCACCCGCGAGCGGCTGATGTGGGACCGGGCAGAACTGCGTGTCGGGGCCTCTGACGCGCGCGGGCTGACCACAGGCGGTACGCTCACCGCCAATGGCAAGCCGCTCGGCGTGCAGCCGGGCAAGGGGCCGGGGGCCTCGGGCGGGCAGGGCTTCTTCGCCTTTCTGAACTGGGATGGACAAGGCGATCTGGCGGTTGATTACAGCTTCGGCCTGCGTGGTTCGCGCTCGATCTCTTTGGTGCCGCGCGGGGGATCGACCCAGTGGCAGGTCAATTCGGCATGGGCCAGCCCCAGTTTCAACGGTGCATTCCTGCCCGAAAAGCCGCAGATTTCAGACAAGGGTTTCACCGCGCAGTACAATGTCGACAAGCTGGCGCTCGGTCAGCCGCCGGTCGGCATGGAGGATTACGGCGCGCCGGTGATCGGGGATGGGGCCTATAATATTTCGCGCATGCAGGATGTTGAAGCTGCCGCCAGTGCCGGTAATATTGCCGCAGGCGGCGCGGACGAAGTGATCAACGGATCGAGCCTGGCGGTGACCGTCAGCCTGATCGAGCCGGTGAACCTGTACTCCAAGGTCGATCGCTCGGTGAAATACGGCTTCCTGTTCATCGGCTTCACCTTCCTTGCCTTCCTGCTGTTCGATGTCGTCGGCGGCGCGCGGGTGGCGGCGGCGGAATATTTGCTGACCGGGGCCGGGCTGGTGCTGTTCTTCGTGCTGTTGCTGGCTTTTTCCGAAGTGATCGGCTTCACCGCCGCCTATCTGCTCGCCAGTGCGGCAATCATCGGCTTGCTGTCGTCATACAGCGCGGCGGTGCTCAATTCCTGGCGGCGCGGGCGGTTTGTCGGCGCGCTGCTGGTCGGGCTCTATGCGCTGCTGTTCGTGCTGCTCAACCTTGAGGCCTGGTCGCTGGTGATCGGTTCGCTGCTGCTGTTCGTGGCGCTGGCCGGGGTGATGTATGCCACCCGCAAGGTCGATTGGAGCGCGGTGGGCAAGCGAGAAGGTGAGGGGTAAAGCGGCGTGCGGTAAATCCGGATCACCTGCTCCTTAAACCCGTCCATGCGAGCTTGTCGAAGCACTGCTCTTCTTTTTGGTGTTGCGCGTGGCGGCACGAAGAAAAGGACAGCCCTTCGACAAGCTCAGGGTAGACGGGGTTGGGAGAGGTGATTCACATTTTCAAATCGCCGCCTTAGTCGCTTCGCGAAAATTTTACCGCCAGCGCAGCCGCTCCCGGTTGAGTTCGCCCACGCTCTTGACCCCCATCAGCTTCATGCCGCGGGTGATTTCGTCCTGCATGATCTCGAGCGCACGCTCAACGCCGGCTTGCCCCGCTGCGGCCAATGCATAAAGATATAGCCGCCCGCCGCTCGCACAGTCTGCCCCCGAAGCCAGTGCTTTGAGCACATGGGTGCCGCGCCGCACGCCTCCGTCGCAGATGATCTCGATCTCGCCGCCGACCGCATCGCTGATCTCGCGCAGCTGGTCGAACGGTGCGCGGCTGCCATCAAGCTGCCTGCCGCCGTGGTTGGAGACCATGATCGCATCGGCACCGATGGCGACCGCGCGCTTGGCATCGGCGACGCTCATCACGCCCTTGAGGCAGAAGGTGCCGCCCCAGTCCTTGCGGATCGTTTCGGCGGTTTGCCAGGTCATGCCGGGATCAAGCATGGTGTTGAAATAACCGGCGATCGAAACTGCCTCGCCGGTGCCCTCGCGGACATGGCCATCAAGCTGCGGCAGGCTGAACCTTTCACGCAACAGATAATCCAGCGCCCAGCGCGGCTTGATCGCATAGGACAGCGCCGAGGAGGCGGTGAACCTTGGCGGAGAGGTGAAGCCGCTGCGCGCGCAGCGTTCGCGTTTGCCCGAAACGATGGTATCGACAGTCAGCGCGATGGCATCGAACGAGGCCGCCTGACAGCGCTCGATCATGCTGCGGTTGAGCCCCTGATCCTTGTGGACATAAAGCTGGAACAGCTTGGGGCTGGAGACCATCGCCCCCACTTCCTCGATGCTCACCGTGCCAAGGCTGGAAATACCGAACCACAGCCCGAACTTCTCTGCTGCGCGCGCCACGGCGCGTTCGCCCTGCCAGTGGAAAATGCGCTGGAGGGCGGTGGGCGAGAGGATCAGCGGCAGCGCGGACTTGCGGCCCATGATCGTCACCGAGGTGTCAATCTCGGCAACGCCTGCGAGCACGTCGGGCACCAGATCGCAATCGGCATAGGCGGCGGTATTGCGTGCCTTGGTCAGTTCATCATCGGCCGCGCCATCGATATAGTCGAACACCGGCCAGGGCAGGCGGCGGCGGGCGAGCTTGCGGAAATCATCGATGTTGTGGCAGTCGGACAGGCGCATGGCTTCGCCCTAGCGGCCACACGCGCCAATCTCAATGGCGGCGTTTACCCTTGCGGCGGGTGACCGGGGCTGGCGGTGGCGGCTTGCCTGATGCCAGAGCCTGCTCCTGCGCAATGATCTGGGCAGTTGCCGAACGCGCCGGATAGCGGCAGCCGCGCTGTTGGCCAACGCCTTTGAGGAAGGCGCGGCGCACACTGCCGGCATAGATCGCCGTCTGGATTTTCCGGTCCTGAGAATTGGCACCCGAAAGCTCGCGGATCACGCCGCGGAACGGAATGAAAGCGCCGACTACCGATTGCGCCACCTTGCCGGCACTGGTGCGATTGTTCTTCACCGCGGCAATGTCGATGTCCTCACCCAGCACCGCATCAAGCTCGCCCACTGCGGCGGCGAATTGTGAGCAGCGACTGATCCCGCTCAGATCATAGGGCTTTTCCTGAGCTGTGATCAGCAGTTGCGGAATCTCTCCTTTCTTGATGTTGAGATCAGACAGCGGCGTGGTGGCAACATCACTGGCGCTGACATCGCGATCATTCATTGGTTTTTCAGGCTCGGCCGCTTTCGGCGGATCTTTGGCGGCAAGGGGCGTGCCCATGCAGGCCATTGCCAGCACGGGAAGCAGCGAACGAATGATTATGCGCAAGGAAAATCTCCTGTTTCAGCCCCTTGCCATGCCCAGACAAACCATCTGGTGAATTGACTAGCGCCTGAGATCAGCAAACGTATCACAGGCCGATATTGTTCCCTGATCAAGCCCGGTGCGCAGCCATTGCATGCGCTGGGCGCTGGAGCCGTGGGTGAAAGCGGCTTCATCGGCGCTGCGTCCGGCGTTCCGCATCAGCGTATCATCGCCGATGGAGCTGGCGGCGTTGAGACCGCTTTCCATGTCACCGGGTTCCAGCCGGTCACGGTTCTTGGCTGCCCACAGGCCTGCATAGCAATCAGCCTGTAGTTCTTGCCGCACTGAAAGCCGGTTAGCCGCAGCGGGATTGCGTTCCTGCAAGCTGCGCACCTGATCCGAAGTGCCGGTCAGGTTCTGCACATGGTGGCCATATTCATGGGCGATGACATAAAGCCGCGCGAATTGTCCCTTGGCACCCAGCTCCTGTTCCATCTGGCGATAGAAATCGGTGTCGAGATAGATGCCGTTGTCGGTCGGGCAATAGAACGGTCCCATCGCGCTTTGCGCTGCGCCGCAGCCCGATTGTCCGGTCTGCGAATAGAAGTGGATCGGCGGCCGACGAAACGAAACACCCTCCTGCTCGAGCAGCGGTTGCCAGGTCTTGTTGAGCGAGGACAGGGCATCGCAGCTTTGCTTGCTGCCTTCATCGATCAGGCAGCTTTCACCGGCATTGCTGCCGCCTTGCGCCTGGGTCTGTGGCGGCTCACCGCCTGCGCCGCCGCCCTGCATGGCACCAAACAACTGCGAAGGATCAACCTTGAACACCAAAGCCGCGATGATGATGATGATCAGCGTGCCGCAGCCCAGCTTGCCGCCGCCACCGCCCATCGGCAGACGAAACCCGCCTCTGCCCCCGCCGCGCTGATCGTCCACATCGATGGCACTGGGATCAAAATCGTCGAGACGCATGCGTTCCACTCCTCCAGCGACTAGACAGCGCGACCCTGTCGCCGCAATGGCTTGGCCTCTGTCTGTCCTATCAATGCCCCGGAGTCGATAATGTTTCTTGCTGGCAAGCGCGCGCTAATCACGGGTTCCACTTCGGGTATCGGCCGTGCCGTCGCCCGCTCGCTCAGGGCGGAAGGGGCAGAGGTGGTGCTATCGGGATTTGGCGAACCTGAAGCCATCGCAGAGCTCTGCGCAGAACTGGAGGCGGTTCACATCGCCGCCGATCTCTCGGAGCGCGCCGGGGTAGAGACGCTGATGGCGGGCTCAGGCACAATCGACATTCTCGTCAACAATGCCGGGATGCAGCATGTTGCGCCGATCGAGCATTTCCCGGTGGACAAGTGGGACAAGATCATCGCGCTGAACCTGACCGCTGCTTTTGACAGCTGCCGACTTGCCGTGCCGCACATGAAGGCGGCGGGCTGGGGGCGGATCATCAATGTCGCCTCGGCCCATTCGACCACGGCATCACCGTTCAAATCGGCCTATGTCTCGGCCAAGCACGGGCTGGCTGGGCTGACCAAGACGCTGGCGCTCGAACTGGCTACGGCTGGCGTCACCGCCAATTGCATCAGCCCCGGCTATGTCTGGACGTCGCTGGTGCAGAACCAGATCCCCGATACGATGAAAGCGCGCGGGATGACCCGCGAACAGGTGATCGAGCAGGTCATGCTGGTGCGCCAGCCGACCAAGAGCTTTGTCCAGCCCGAAGATATCGGCGCCATGGCGGTGTTCCTGTGCCGCAAGGAAGCATCGAATATCACCGGCAGCAACATCAGCATGGATGGCGGCTGGACGGCGGAATAGGGCGGGCTTCACGGCAAGCGTTACCTTCCTGCCACAAAAGGTAAATTTCGTTTACCGCCGCTTGTGGCAGGGCCGGTTCCACCGCATATCTGCGTCGATGAACCGATGCCTGAGCACGACGAGCCGATTTGTCGCGCTGATTTGCGCTGCCATGATGCTTGTCCCGGTATCAGCAACAGTTCCGGCTCTTGCCGCAAAACGTGACAAGGCGCTCGAAGCGCAACTCGCTGCCCATATCGCCATTCTGGCCAGCGATGATTTCGGCGGGCGCGAGCCGGGCACCGATGGTGAGGCGAAAACGCTCAAATATCTTGGCAAGCAATGGTTCGATATCGGTCTGGTTTCAGGCACCAATGATCCGGCACATGATTGGTTCGCGCCGGTAACGCTGGTGGCCCGCGTACCTGCCGCCTCGACCGCGATCTTCAGCCGCAGGAACAAGCGGCTGCCGGTTGCGCCGGGCGAAGTGCTGATGCTCACCTCGGGCAAGCGCAGTCTGGTGGAAAACGCGCCGTTGCTGTTCGTTGGCACGGGTGCGAACAGCCTTGCTCGCAACGATCTGGCCGGGCGCGTCGCGGTGATGCTCTCGGGACCCAGCGATGATGGCTCGCGCCAGAACGCGCTGCTCAAGGCCGGGGCCGGGGCGGTGCTCACCGTGCTTGATGGCGAACGCAGCATCAGTGAAGTTGCCGCGCGGCGGCGGCGATCGGGCTATGCGCTTTCCAGTGATATGCTGGGCGGCGATCTGGAAGGTTTTATCACTTCTGAGGCCTTTGGCCGGTTGCTGGGCAGCAGCAATCAGACCGTTGCCACGCTGGAACAGGAAGCGCATGGCACCGCATTTGTGCCGCGCACGTTCGACATTGTCGCAACGCTTGAGGCGACAACGCGCGAAACCACGATCCACACGCACAACCTGATCGGCAAGCTTGAGGGGCGCCGTCCTTCAGCCGGGGCGGTGCTGTTCCTTTCGCACTGGGATCACTTCGGCCAATGCGCGGAGCCGCCCGCCGAGCACCTGATCTGCAATGGCGCGATTGACAATGCCAGCGGGCTTGCCGCGATGACTGAGATTGCCCGGCGGCTGGCGCGCATGCCGCAGGCTGATCGCGACATCTATTTTCTCGCCACCACGGGCGAGGAACTGGGGCTGCTGGGGGCTCAGGCCTTTGCCGAAAACCCGCCTTTGCCGCTGAAACAGATTGTTGCTGCGTTCAATATCGATTCCATCGCAATTGCCCCGGCTGGCACCCCGCTGGCGATTGTCGGCAGGGGGATGACCCGGCTTGATGCGCAGATCACCGCGCTGGCCAAGGCGCAGAAGCGTAAGTTGATCAATGATTACGCGGCGAATGCCTATGTGCGGCGGCAGGATGGCTGGGCACTGCTCAAGCACGATGTTCCCGCTGTCATGGTGACCAGCGCCTATGGCGATATTGCCCGCATGGAGCGGTTCTTTGACAGCGATTACCACCGCCCGACCGATGTGGCAGGTGGCAAAATCGAACTGGGCGGTGCGGCAGAGGATGTCGCCTTCCTGGTGGCGGCGGGCCGCTGGTTTGCCGATCCGAAGCGGGTTCCGGCACTGGTGAAGTGACGCGTCAGCTGGTGGCGAGAAACGCCTCCATCGCCCTGTTCACCGCTTCGGGTGCTTCCCATGTCACGAAATGACCGCAGCCATTTACCGGGAATATCTGCAAGTTGGCGATGATCGTTTCCATGCCATCGAGGTTGCAGGCGGGCAGCGCCTTGTCTTCCAGTGCCCAGATCACCAGGGTCGGGATGGTGAGCGATGGCAGCGGCGGCTCTTGCCAGTCATCGGGCAGAGCATAGGGCGCATCAAGCGCGGGCACATCGATCGTCGAGGCGCGGTACCAGTTCAGCATGCCGAAAGCAGCGTCGCGGTCTTGCCAGTCAGTCAGCTGGGCAGCCAGAACATCCGGCTCCATCGCCGAGGAGCGATCCCACTTGATCACCTTCATCAGCAGGCCGCCAAGGCCATGGGCGCGCACCAGATCATCGTTCGCGGCATCGCGGAAATCGCGCATATACTGGCTGGCCTCGCGCTGCACCGGATCGGTGTACAGCAGCTTCTGGAACAGCGCCGGGTGCGGGGCGTTGGCGATAATCGCGCGGGTGACCCTGCCGTTGGCCTGGCCAAGCAAGGCGACCCCCCAGGCAATCGCG
>JANOYZ010000096.1:0-4188 GCA_031429135.1 Novosphingobium sp.
GTCGGGATCGTCGTGTTGCGGTCGATCATCCGGGTGAACACGCCGCCCAGCGTCTCGTTGCCATGGGCGCAGCGATCCAGGCGGGCGTGCTGCAAGGCGACGTCAAGGACGTGCTGCTGCTTGACGTCACTCCGCTGTCGCTCGGGCTTGAAACCCGCGGCGGCGTGTTCACCCGGATGATCGATCGCAACACCACGATCCCGACCAAGAAGAGCCAGATTTTCTCCACCGCTGAAGATAATCAGCAGGCGGTGACGATCCGTGTCTTCCAGGGCGAGCGTGAAATGGCGCTCGACAACAAGATGCTCGGCCAGTTCGATCTGATCGGCATTCCTTCTGCCCGCAGCGGAATTCCGCAGATCGAAGTGACCTTCGATATCGACGCCAACGGCATCGTCAATGTCTCGGCCAAGGACAAGGGCACCGGCAAGGAGCAGCAGATCAAGATCCAGGCTTCTGGCGGTCTCTCGGATGCTGACATTGATCAAATGGTCAAGGATGCCGAGAAGTTCGCCGAGGAAGATAAAAAACGCCGTGCTGCGGCCGAAGCGAAGAACAATGCCGACAGCCTCGTCCATGCCACCGAACGCCAGCTTGAAGAGCATGGTGACAAGATCGACGCGGGCCTGAGGTCTGAGGTTGAGGCCGCGATTGCTGAAACCAAGACCGCGCTTGAAGGCGATGACACCGACGCCATCTCCGCCAAGACGCAGGCGCTCACCGATGTGGCCATGAAGATGGGCCAGGCGATCTATGAGAGGGAGCAGGCAGCTGCGGCTTCTCCGGATGCTGAAGCACCGGCTGGTGGTGATGAGGAAGTTGTCGACGCCGAGTTCTCGGAAGTCGACGACAACAAGGCCTGATATTGCAATGGAACGTCCCGCCGCTCTGCTTGAGCATGAGCGGCGGGTGACGTTGGGGATTGGGCAATGTCAGCCGATATAGACTATTACGAATTGCTCGAAGTAACGCGCACGGCAGACGATGCGACGCTCAAATCGTCGTACCGCAAGCTGGCGATGAAGTTTCACCCGGACAAGAATCCGGGCTGCGCTGATTCGGAAGCGAAATTCAAGGCGATCAGCTCTGCCTATTCCTGCCTGTCAGACCCGCAGAAACGCGCGGCCTATGACCAGTATGGCCATGCGGCATTCGAGAATGGCGGCATGGGAAATGCCGGAGGCGGCGGCGATAATCCGTTCTCTGATCTAGGCGATATCTTTGAATCGATCTTCGGTGGCGGCTTTGGCGGCGGGCGGCAGCAGGCGCGGCGCGGCGCTGACTTGCGCTATGACATGGAAATCACCCTCGATGAGGCGTTTCACGGCAAGGAAGCGCAGATCGAGATCGAAGTTTCAGCGGCTTGCGAACCCTGCGGCGGCAACGGTGCCACCCCCGGCACCGGCACCCGGCGCTGCAACCTGTGCGGCGGCCACGGCAAGGTTCGCGCGCAACAGGGCTTCTTCACCGTCGAACGCACCTGCCCGACCTGCCATGGCCGAGGCGAGGTGATCGAAAATCCATGTCGCAGCTGCGGCGGAGAAGGGCGGGTTAATCAGCCCCAGACGCTCGACGTCAATGTTCCGCCCGGTGTTGATTCGGGCACCCGCATCCGTTTGACCGGCAAGGGTGAGGCCGGGCCTTTTGGCGCACCTGCCGGGGATCTCTATATTTTCGTTCACGTCAGCCGCCACGCCATGTTCGAGCGTGAAGGCACGACGTTGATCACCCGCATCCCGATCACCTTCACCACCGCAGCATTGGGCGGAGAGATCATGATTCCCGGTCTTGATGGCGCGCGTCACACCATCCATGTGCCTGCCGGTATCCAGTCGGGCAAGCAGCTGCGTCAGCGCGGCGTGGGCATGCCAGTGCTGCAGGGCCGGGGCCGGGGCGATCTGGTGATCGAGATTGTCGTGGAAACGCCGTCAAAGCTCAGTGCCCGCCAGAAGGAACTGCTGCGCGAGTTGCAAGCCACCGAGACCGGTGATGAATGCCCGCAGTCAAAGGGCTTTTTTGACCGGTTGAAGACGGCGTGGAGCGATCTGACCGAGTAGCGCCCACGCGCCAAGCTAACCGCCCAAAACCTCAGCCCTGATCCCCGGGACCAGCCCCGGATCAGCCATCAGCTTACCCTCTTCCTCGTCCAGAATGGCGAGGAAAGCCTCGTGCTTGAAGCGCAGCAGTTCTGCATCCTCGATCATCGTGCCTTCGGGCAGCGCCGAGACGATCAGATCGATCATTCGTTCCGCGCCGTGCAGCCGCCCCCACAGATAATCGTTCTCGCGGTATGATCGGCTAAAAAAGGCGCCGAAGTTGAAGAATTCGACCCCGCGCAGGCAGGCCGAGGCACCGCCTTTGCGGATCGCAAAGCATTCATCGGGCGAGATGCGATCAACCTTGACCGGCTCGAACTCGTTGAGCCCTTCGCCTCGCAGCAAGGGAAAGGTGACGGCATCGTAAAACGGGAAACCCAGATAGGTCAGCAGCACTTTGCGGCGCAATGCGCGCGGCATTTTGGTCATGGCCTCAGCAAGTATCTTGTCAGCGGCAAGATCGGCTTCCTTAAGGCATCGGCAAGCCGCGACATGATCCAGCACCGCGCCGGGATCGGCAAAAACCATCCGCGCCACGCTGGCAAATTCAGCTCCGAGGATGGCAACAGCGCCACGATCAAAATAGAGCGCCAGCACGGCGTAAACCGCATCGCGCGCGGCCTCACGCGCCTCGATCGTTACTTCGGGATCACCGTCCCAGTCCTGCGAGAGGCGGCGGGAAAGCAGGCGCAAGCGGCGGATGCGGTGCTGCAGATCGTGGTTGCGAAAGAAGGCCACGGCAGCAGGCGATGCCCCGCCGCGCATGGCGGTCATGTGATCGAGCCCTTCGGCGCGCAGGTGCTGCGTCAGGCTGTGGGCAATGGCATCCGGCCCCGACAGGCCAAGTTCGGGCGCGGCGACAAAGACCAGCTCGGCCAGATCATCGATGATTCCGGCGAATTTCACCTGGGCATAGCCGTGGTAGGCATAGCCGGCGTTCAGGGCCGCTGCATCCTGCGCCTTGGCGCGCCAGGCCGTCAGCCGTTTCACCGATGGCCTATCGAGGAACAGGGTGCGACCAAAAATCTTGTCGACCACCTCCTCAACCTCTGGTCGCAGCGCATCGATGATGCCGCGCAGCCGCTCCATTTCGCGCGATTGTTCGGCCAATGTGTCAAGATTGTCGCGCACCGGCTGCTCGCGCGGGATCGAGGAGAGCGAACCGAAGATTACCGAGAAAAATCCCGGCGGGCGCGGGTCATCGCGGCTGATGCCGCCGACATCATCGGGTCTGGGATCGATATAAACAAACCGCCGGTCGACTTCGCGCTGGGCGGGCCGATCACTGAGCACCTCGATGGCCTCGGCGAAGGGCGCATTGACCAGCACCGAGCCATCAATCAGCGAAACATGCTCAAGCTCGTCGCGCCGTGCATGTTCGGGCAGTATCCGCGCGGCAAAGGCGCTGCGCCCGGTCCATTCTGTGCCGCGTTCCGCCGCCAGCCGGTCAATCTCGGCCAGCCGCAGGGCCGGGAAAGCGCCAGGGAAGCTGGCGGTGGCCCTGGCGGCAAAGACCAGTTCAAGCGGGTCCGCCAGACCAATCCCGCCAAGCCCCGGTGCCATGCTGCGAAAACCGATCGAAACGCGGTGCTCGCGCTCTTCCACCAGCGGCGGGGAATGCAGACGCAGCGATTGCACATGGCCCTTGAAATCGGTTGCCGTGACGAACAGATCGAGCGGATGACCACGCGGCAGCAGCGGATCGCTCGGGCTGCTCTGACCCATGGCATCCATCGCCTCGGCCAGCAGCCGCGAAAAGCCGAGCCCGCCAAACGGCGGCTCGAACCAGCGCGAGCGCACCAGACGCGATAATTTCGCGCGCACTTCACGGCGGGTTTCGGGGGCAACACTGGCCGAAACGACATTGCCCGGCCGGGTCAGCAGGTAACGCACCACCGGCACCGCCCAGAACTTGGTAAAGCGCGTCCACTGCCGCGCATCGGGATCGAGCAGGACATCGACATCGGCCCGCTCCAGCCACAGCTTGGTCAGTGGCTCGAGGCTTTGCCCCGAATGGATCGCCTGCGCGAGGAACACGCCGTTGAGCCCGCCGGCGCTGGCCCCGGCGATAATGTCGATCAGCACCCGCAGG
>JANOYZ010000097.1:0-3978 GCA_031429135.1 Novosphingobium sp.
ATGTAGCCGGCACCGCCGGTGACGAGGACTGGCACCGGGACTGATACCGGGACTGATACCGGGACTGGCACCGGGATTGGCACTGGGACGGAAACTTTGGACATGCGACTCTTTCAGGCTGCGACTTCATCACCACCTTAGCGCGTTCACATTACCTTGTCTTTACCGAGCCATAGGTTCCCCAGCGCCACAACCGTTCCAGCGGCCCCTGAGCGTGATGCGCCAGCCACCAGCGCGAAAACAGGATCTGCGCGGTGTAAATCAGCAAGGCGAGCGCGCTAATGGCGACAGGGCCGATCCGTCCGGCAACTCCCAGAAATGCTCCAAGCAGCAGAACACCGATCACCGAATGGGTCAGATAGCTGGTCAAAGCCATGCGCCCAACCGGCGCGAACACTCCCAGCACGCGGTGAAACCGCGGCCAGGCGAGCACAAAAGCGGCGGCATAGGCCAGCGCCAGGGGGACGGTGCCCACAATCGAGCTCCAGTGCGCCTGATAGACCTTCGGATTCAGGGCGAAGACCAGATTGCAGGGAATGCCGATGGCCAGACCCCACACCACCGCGCGCTTCAGCAAGCGCGTGTCAGTCAGCAGCGTCCCGGCAATCAGCCTGCGCCCCAGCAGCATGCCCAGCAGCATCACGCCCAGCACTTTGGGGATACGCCAGGTATGCAGCAGATGCTCAATGCGAAACGGTGAGCCAGATAGCTGCCAGCTCAGAAATCCGCGCCAATCAGTGCGCTGCATATAGGCAATCGCCGAGCCATTATCGCCGCCATCAATCGCCTTGATCACCGCAATACCCGCCGCTTCGAACGGCAGACCCAGATCAATGCCGAGCTTGGCGCAAAGCGGGATCAGCACCAAGGGCAGCAGCAGCAGGACAATCGCCAGCCCCAGCAATGTCCGGTCTTTCCAGCGCCAGAACAAGGGCAGCAGCAAGCCAAGCGCCGCATAGAGCGACAGGATATCGCCCTGCCAGATCAGGCACATATGGATCAGGCCAATCGCCAACAGCACCAGCATCCGCCGCCGGAATACGGTGATCCCTGCCGCTCCCCGCTTTTCCAGCCGATCAAGTTGCAGAGTGAAGCCGATGCCGAACAGCAGTGAGAAGATCGTATAGAACTTGCCGTCGACAAAGAACTTGATCAGCTGCTCATAGATTTCCGCAACGCCCTTGCCAGCCAAGGCCGCCATTTCGGCATCGCTCATGAACACCCAGCCAGCGAAGACCGGCAGGTTGGCAATCAGGATGCCGAGCAGCGCAAACCCGCGCAAAGCATCGAGCAGGACGATCCGGTCCGCCCCCGCAGTGGCCACTGCCGTCTTTGAATTATCCAAGGACATGATCGTTTCCCCGTTTGCCCCAGATTCCGTTTGCCCTGATAATGGCGGTCAATGGCTATCATTTGCATTACCCAGTTACAACTGTAACTGCTGAGCTGTTCATCAGCGGGCAATCCACTGGGACTTAGCGCGGGTGCGGACAGGACCGCTGAACTACCTGCTGGAGAAAACCATGCGTCTTTCCCGCCTGCCCGTGACCATTGCCCTTTGCACCGCGCTGCTGGCAACCCCTGCACTGGCGCGCCCCGGAAATTGGGGCGGACCTGGCTGGGGATCTGACTGGGGTGACCGTTCCTACCCATCCCGCTCATGGAACCGCAGTCGCCCCGCTGGACCAGCTGAGGGCAAGGTTGAGGTCACCCGCTTTATCGCTGAGGATGTCAGTGTTGAAATGCTCGGCAAGGGCTCGGTCAGCGTTACCGGATCACCTGTTGGCGCCGGTGTCGGCGATGTTGAGCTCAAGACCTATGAAGCCGCCGTTGAAAACAGTCTCGTCTCTGCCGGTTATCAAACCGCGACAACGGCTGATGCCTCGGCCCAACTGGTCGAACTGCGTGTTTCACATGATACCGTGGTCGCTGAAGAAGGCCGCAGAAACCCGGTCAGCGGCGAGATGGAAGTTGGCGTTTCCAATCGCGGCAGCATGGTGGGCCTGGGGCTGAATATCGATCTCTCCAAGCCGAAAAAGGCGCTGATCTCCACCCGGCTTGAGGCACGGATCAAAGACCGGGCCAGTGGCAAGGTGCTGTGGGAAGGTCGCGCAGATATCATCACCCGCGATGGCAGCGATAAATGGACCGACGGCGCCATCGCCGCCAAACTGTCCGCCGCGCTGTTCGATCGGTTTCCCGGCAAGTCGGGTGAAACGCGCGCAGCCCTGCGTTAGAGCATCGCGCGGAAAAGTGGGTACCGGTTTTCCGCAAATAGCGATGCGATATCAAAGACGCCCAGAGCATGATGCGATTCAGATTAAGCGCATCATGCTCTGGGTGCTTGAATTGGCGGCCGGTAAAGCCCAATCTCGGGCAAGCTAACGGCAAGCAAGGGTCCGACGATGAATAGCAGACTGCTCGCACCCCTTTTCGCCCTCAGCCTGCTTTCCGGCTGCGTCACGCCGGTTGGCCCGGTCGAGGTTACGCGTTTTCATGCGCCAGACATCACCGCGCTGGGCAAAGGCAGCATAGCCATTGAAGCTGCACCGGGCATGGACGCCGCCTCGCTTGAGCTCAGAAGCTTCGAGGCGGCAGTCGCACAGCAACTGCAACGCATCGGCTATACAACTGCTGTGCAAGGGACTGGCAACCAGATCGCAGAGGTCAGGCTTTCCCGTTCACGCTTTCAGCCGCAGCGCAGCGGCAGTCCGGTCAGTGTCGGGCTTGGCGGATCGACCGGCTCTTATGGTTCGGGGCTCGGAGTAGGCATCGGTCTCAACCTGTCCGGCCCGCCGCCTGAAATGGTAGAGACCATGCTTGGCGTGGTCATCAAGGATCGCAGGAGCCGCGCCGTGCTGTGGGAAGGCCGCGCCAGCTTTTCGGTCAGGGCCACCTCGCCGCTTGCCAATGGCGAGCTTGGCGCAGCCAAAGTAGCCGAGGCGCTGTTTGCCGGCTTCCCCGGCCATTCGGGTGAGACTGTTCTGGTCAAATGAGCGATATTCAAATCAGCGCCGCGTTTGATTCCGGCAATATCGAAGTGCTGTCCATCGCGGGCAGCACCGCCAAACTCGCCATCCGCAAAGACCGTGAATCCGAATTCTACCAGTGGTTCCACTTCCGCGTCTCTGGGGCAGCAAGCCGCGAACTAACGCTGAAGATCACCGGACTGAATGCCTCAGCCTATCCGGGCGGCTGGGAAAACTATCGCGCCGCCGTTTCGGAGGACCGCGATTTCTGGGCCCGGACTGACACCACATGGGACGCGGGCGCAGCGGACGGCACTCTGACCATCCATTACCAACCCGAGGGCGACCTCGCCTGGTTCGCCTATTTCGCGCCCTATTCGATGGAGCGGCACCACGATCTGATCGCCGCCACCGCCGCCACCGAAGGCGTGGACTATCGCTGCCTTGGCACCTCACTCGAAGGCCAGCCAATTGATTGCCTCGAAATGGGCGAGGGCGAAACACAGGTCTGGCTCTATGCCCGCCAGCATCCCGGCGAAGCGATGGCCGAATGGTGGATGGAAGGCGCGCTCGAATGCCTGACCGATCCGGCAGACCCGGTGGGCCGCGTGTTACGCAACAAGTGCCGCCTGCACATCGTCCCCAATGCCAATCCCGATGGTTCATGCCGGGGCCACCTGCGCACCAATTTCGCGGGCGTGAACCTCAACCGTGAATGGGCCGGCCCCAGCGCGACACGCTCACCCGAAGTGCTGGCGATCAGGAACGCCATGGACGAAAGCGGCGTACATTTCGCGATGGACGTCCACGGCGATGAAGCAATCCCGCACGTCTTCCTCGCCGGGTTTGAGGGCATCCCTGCATGGACCGAAGCACAGGGCACCGGCTACACCCGCTACAAGGCGATCCTCGAACGCCGCACTCCGGACTTCCAGACCCGGCTAGGCTATCCGGTCGCTGGCAAGGGCAAGGCCAACCTTTCGATGAGCACCAACCAGCTCTCCGAACG
>JANOYZ010000098.1:0-12603 GCA_031429135.1 Novosphingobium sp.
CGGCGGCGCGACGATCAGCGCGCGCTGGCCTTTGCCTTGCGGGCTGATCAGATCGATCACCCTGGCGGACTTGTCCTTGACCGTCGGATCGGCGCTATCAAGGTTCAGCCGCTCATCGGGATAGAGCGGGGTGAGATTGTCAAAATTGACGCGGTGACGCACGGCCTCGGGATCATCGAAATTCACCGAGGTGAGCTTGTTGATGGCAAAATAGCGTTCGCCATCTTTGGGTGCGCGGATCTCGCCTTCGACGGTATCGCCGGTGCGCAGACCCCATTTGCGAACCTGATTGGGCGAGACATAGATGTCATCGGGGCCAGCAAGGTAATTGGCTTCGGGCGAGCGCAGGAAGCCGAAACCATCGGTCATGACCTCGATCGTGCCAAGCCCCATGATCTCTTCGCCATCATCAGCGACTTCCTTGAGGATGGCGAACATGAGGTCTTGCCGGCGCAGCGTCGAAGCACTTTCAACGCCCAGTTCTTCGGCCATTTCGACCAGATCGGCGGAGCTCTTCTTCTTGAGTTCTTTCAGATGCATTCTTGGATTCCAGATATTTGGATTGGTATTCTGATGGACGGTCCGGCGGGTCATAAGGGCTTGGAGAAAGCAGACCCGGTCGCAACAAATGGGCGACCTCTAGCTGGTTGAGGCGGGATTATGCCTGCGCGTCGTACAAGTCAACGCGTTTACGACAAATTCAGAACGGGCGGACCACCACCAGCACGACAATCAGCGCCGCCGCGATCCCCGGAACTTCGTTGACCATGCGCAGTTGCTTGCCGGTCATGCTGCGCGTCCCGCGCGCCAGCCTTGTGGCATAGACCGCCAGCCACAAGTGATAGACACTGAGCGCCAGAACCATGCCGAACTTGACGTGAAACCAGCCTTGCTGGAACGCACCCGTGGTTACAGCCAGCGCCAGTCCCAGTACCCAAACCACGATCAGCGACGGCCACAGGATGATCTTGAGCAGCTTGGCCTCGCGGTCGATCCACAGCACATTCTCTGGCGAATCCAGTGCGCATTCCTGATGATAGACGAAGAAGCGCGGCAGCATGAACAGCCCTGCCATCCAGAAAATCACGAAAATGATATGGCCGGCCTTAAGCCAGAGATAGGTCATGCTGAGCACCGTTAACATGGCAGAATATTTAGGAGGTTATTGTGATTTCCGCCAGCCCCTAACCACGCCGAGCAATTGCTCGACATGCTCGATTGGTGTGAACTGGCCGATACCATGACCAAGGTTGAACACATGCGGACGCTCGGCAAAGGCATCAAGGACTACCCGAGTTTGCCGGTCAAGCTCTTCGCCTCCGGCCAGCAATAACAGTGGATCAAGGTTACCCTGAACCGGCAATCCCGCTGGCAGAACTTTGGCCGCCCACAACGGATCAATCGTCTCATCCAGCGCCAGTGCATCAACCTCGGTTTCGCGGGCATAGGCGGGAAGTTTTTCACCAGAACCCTTGGGAAAGCCGATGATCGGAATCCCGGAGCACCGCTTGTGGAGTGCTTTCACGATCGCCGCATTGGGCGCAATCACCCAGCGTTCAAACTCGGCAGGAGCCAGACTGCCTGCCCATGAATCAAACAACTGCACTGCTTCTGCCCCGGCGGTGATCTGCCCGGCCAGATAATCAATCGTCACTGCGACAATCGCATCAATGATCGCCTGAAATGCTGCCGGATCGCGATAGGCCAGTGCCCGCGTCTCATGCTGATCACGGCTGCCTTCGCCGGCCACCATATAGGTCGCGATGGTCCAGGGGCTGCCGGCAAAGCCCAGCAGCGTCCTGTCAGAGCTGAGAGCAGCCTTCACCTTGGCCACCGTCTCATAGATCGGCGTCAGTCGCCCTGGTACGGCACTGAGAGCCTCAAGAGCACTGTCCACCAGCCTGGGTGACATCCGCGGCCCTTCGCCTGTCAGGAACTCCAGATTCTGCCCCATGGCGTAAGGCACGATCAGGATATCGGAAAACAGGATTGCCCCGTCAAAGCCAAAGCGGCGGATTGGCTGTAGCGTAACTTCAGCCGCCGCATCGCTATCATAGACCAGCGCAAGGAACCCGCCCTTTTCGGCACGTAAGGCCCGGTACTCAGGCAGATAACGCCCGGCTTGCCTCATCAGCCAGATGGGGCGCTTATTTCCGTTAATTCCACGCAGGGTATCGAGGAGGATTCCGGGCATTGCGTCGCTCACTAACTAAATAATAGATTTATATATAAAGGATTCTGTAGGTAGTAGGCTTGTGGATATCAGGGGTTGCGCGCCCTTGCCCGATTTGTCCCGTGATGAACAGGGGGAGCGCACGATGCGACTCTGCGGGCCCGGCGAGTCAAGCAGGACTTATCCCCCTTATCTCCAGCCTGTGGGTAGTGCTATCCACATGTCCATAAGAGTCCATGTGGTTGGCCGGAAGCGGTGATGGAATCAAGGCGTCAAGTTGTCACCAGCTCTGTCCCGTGGTTTATGCAGGCATAGTCCACAGGGTTCACCAGACGCGCACGATGACCAAACTTCACCTTCATTTGCTGTCTGATTCCACCGGCGAAACGCTGGAAATGGTCGCCAAGGCGGCGCTGGCGCAATTTGATGATGCCGAGGTGTTTCGCCACTTCTGGCCGATGGTTAGATCGCAGCAACATCTTGACCGGGTGCTGGGTGAAATTGCTGCTCATCCCGGTCTGGTGCTGTTTACTCTGGTCAATGCTGAACTTCGCGCGCGGCTCGAAGAGAAGTGCCGCTCGCTGGGGCTGCCTTCAGTGGCGGCGCTTGATGCGGTCACTGCGGTGCTCGAAGATATGCTTGGTCAGCAGGCAAAAGCGCGGCCCGGTCGTCAGCATCTGATGGATGACGCCTATTTTGACCGGGTCGATGCCATTCACTTCACCATCGCCCATGATGATGGGGTTGCGCATGAGGATTGGGAAGAGGCGGACATCGTGCTCGCCGGGGTTTCGCGCACTTCCAAGACGCCGACCAGCATTTACCTCGCCAATCGCGGCTACAAGGTCGCCAATATCCCGATTGTCCCGGAAAGCCCGCCGCCGCAATCGCTCTATGCGCTGAAGCGGCCATTGGTGGTTGGCCTCACCACCGCGCCCGACCGGCTGATTCAGGTGCGCCGCAATCGCCTGCTGTCGCTCAATCAGGCGCCAGAGACGGCCTATGTCGATCAGGAAAAGGTCGCCAAGGAAGTGCTCTATGCCCGGCGCATGTTCGCCGATAATGGCTGGCCGGTGATCGATGTCACGCGGCGCTCGATCGAGGAAACGGCGGCGGCGGTGATCCGCCTGCTGGGTGAGCAGCGGGTCAGCGCGGAGGGCGATCTGCCATGATTATCCTCGCCTCGCAAAGCGCGTCGAGAAAGGCCATGCTGGAGGCCGCAGGAGTGCCGTTCACCGCCAGTCCTGCCCATGTCGACGAGCGCGTGATAGAGGCTGAGCTGGGCGGCGCTCCAGCACAGGATATCGCTCGCGCACTGGCCGCAGCCAAAGCCATGGCGGGCTCGATGGCCCATCCCGGCGCGCTGGTGCTGGGCAGCGATTCGCTGGTTGAAGTGGCTGGCCAGCGTTTCGACAAGCCGCAAAACCGCGAGGATGCCGCCGCCCATCTGCGCTGGTTCTCGGGCAAGCAGATGCACCTTTACAGCGCCGCCGCGCTGGTTCGTGATGGCCATCTGCTGTGGCAGGATGGTGCCATGGCGTCACTGCAAGTGATTGAAATGTCAGATGGGTTCATAGCTGACTATCTGGATCATGAATGGCCCGCTGTGGCAGGCTGCGTCGGGGTGTTCCGTATCGAGGCGCGTGGGGTGCAGTTGTTTGAGTCTATTGAGGGCGATCAGTTCACCGTGCTTGGCATGCCCATGCTGAAAGTGCTGGCAGCTCTGCGCGATCAGGGGGAGCTGCCGCGATGACGCGCCCATACGCCGAAGTCATCGGTGATCCCATCGTCCAGTCCAAGTCGCCCCAGATACACAACTTCTGGCTGGAGAAACTGGGTATTGATGCTGAATACCGTGCCAGCCATGTCAAGCCCGAAGCTTTGGCAGCCTATCTGACCGAACGCCGCAAGGATGCGCACTGGCGCGGCTGCAATATCACCATGCCGCACAAGCAGGCGGTGATGCCACTGCTTGATGTGATCGATCCGCTGGCCGCGAGGATCGGCGCGGTGAATGCAGTGGTGCGCGGCGCGGATGGCTTGCTGACCGGTTTCAATACCGATGCTCCTGGTTTCCTTGAGCCCCTGCGCCAGTTGCTGGGCGAGACGCATCTGTTCCGCATGGCCCGGATTCTCGGCACTGGCGGCGCGGCGCGGGCGATCATTGCCGCGCTGGCAGCGGAACACTTCGTCATCGTGCTCGCCGGCCGCAATCCGGACAAGGCGCGGGCCTTGCTTGATGAACTCGATCCCGGCGGTGAGCATCATGCAGCCGACTTGGCCGATTTTGCCGATGCCACCGATTTTGCTTTTGATGATCGCCAGCAATGCTGCGATCTGATCGTCAACGCCAGCGCGCTAGGCATGGCGGGCCAGCCGCCGCTGAGCTTTGATTTCAGCCATGCCCCGCCCGGCAGTGTGGCCTATGACATTGTCACCTCGCCGCTCGACACCGCCTTTCTGAAAGCGGCGCGCGCCGCCGGTTTCGCCACGATTGATGGCCTGTCGATGCTGATCGGTCAGGCAGATTTTGCCTTTGCGCATTTCTTTGGAGCGCGCCCGCCGCGTGAACTTGACGCTGAATTGCGTACGAGGATCGCGGGATGAGCGTGGCCGCACCTCGCAAACACCCTTTCATTCTTGGCCTCACCGGTTCGATCGGCATGGGCAAATCGGCGGTAGCGGCGATGTTTCACGGGCTGGGCGTGCCGGTGTTCGATGCCGATGCGGTGGTGCATGCGCTGCAAGGATCGGGCGGCTCACTACTGCCGCAGATCGAGGCGGCTTTCCCCGGCACAACGGATGCAGGCGGTGTCGACCGGCAAATGCTCGGCGCGGCGGTGTTTGGCGACAAGGAAAAGTTGGCGAAGCTTGAAGCCATTGTCCACCCGGCGGTCGCAGCAATGCGGCGGCAGTTTCTGGCTGACAATGCGGATCAGCCGCTGGTCGTTTTCGATATTCCACTGCTGTTTGAAAAAGGCGGCAATGCAGGCAGTGATGCCGTGCTCGTCGTCTCTGCCAGCGCCGAGGCCCAGCGTACGCGGGTGCTGGCCAGGCCGGGTATGAGCCCGGAAAAATTCGAGAAGATACTGGCTTTGCAGGTGCCCGATGCGGAAAAGCGCGCCCGCGCCGATTTCGTCATCGATACCGGCACCTCGCTCGCCGAAACGCGCCATGCGGTGCAGCGCCTGGTTCACGCCCTGCTTGATAAAAAATAGATGAGCCCGCCCCTTGCGCATGGCTGCGCGCAGGCAGATATGTAGCCTAATGCGTGAGATTATCTTCGATACCGAAACGACCGGTCTCGATCCACAAAGCGGCGACAGGCTTGTGGAAATCGGTTGCCTAGAAATGGTCAACCGCGTGACCACCGGTCAGACCTTCCATGCCTATTTCAACCCTGAGCGCGATATGCCCGCCGCTGCCGAAAATGTGCACGGGCTGTCCGCTGCCTTCCTTGCGGACAAGCCGCTGTTTGTCGAACGGGTGGGCGATCTGCTTGAATTTATCGGCACCTCTCCGCTGGTCGCGCATAATGCCGGTTTCGACTTCGGCTTCGTCAATGCCGAACTGGCGATATGCGGGCTTGAACCGCTCGATCGCACGCGGATGGTCGATACCGTGGCCATGGCCCGGATGCGGCACCCCGGCGCCAAGAATTCGCTCGATGCTTTGTGTACCCGCTATGGCATAGATCGCAGCCACCGGACCCGGCACGGCGCATTGCTTGACGCCGAACTGCTCGCGCAGGTTTATGTCGAATTGACCGGCGGCCGCCAGATCGGCCTCGAACTTGCCGCAAAGCAAAGTGATAGTCTGACCACCACGGCAAGTACCATGGTGCGAGAACGTCACTTTCGTCTGGCGCGTCCGCATGCGGCCAGCGAAGTAGAACTCGCTGCTCACGCTGACTTCATGGCGGCGATTGCCTCGCCGCTATGGGGAACCAACGGGGGAACGCCGCACAATTCCGGGGCGGATTGATCACAGGAGAAGGTAGCATATGGACATTCGCGTATCAGGCCATCAGATGGCCACGGGCGAGGCTCTGCAAACACACGCCAATGATCGAATGTCCGCGATTGTCGGAAAATATTTTGCCCGCGCCCTGTCCAGCCATGTCACTTTTGGCAAGGCACCGGCCGGGGCTTTCAGCTGCGATATCGTTACCCATGTCATGCATGGTCTGATTCTCAAGGGCGCGGCCAGCGCGCATGATGCCCACGCCGCGCTCGATCAGGCGGCTGAGAAGATCGACAAGCAGCTGCGTCGTTACAAGCGGCGCCTCAAAGATCGGCACGAAGCCAGCACCCATGCTCGGGCTGAAGAAGAAGCCGCTTATGTCGTCTTTGCCGAGGCCGAGCCTGAGGCAGAGGAAATCACCGCAGATGCGCCGCTGGTCATCGCTGAAACCCGGGTGGATGTGCCCACTGCCACAGTTTCCGATGCGGTGATGATGCTCGATCTGCGCAACACCAATGCCCTGCTGTTCAAAAACGCTGGAACGGGGAAGCATAATATGGTTTACCGCCGCGGCGATGGGTCGATCGGCTGGGTCGAACCATCCTGAAGCGCACTTTGGCGCGCCTTACCGAGCGGTTGAGCTGGAAGAAAGGGACCGGATCCGGCCCTGATCGCACTTGATCGCAAGGTATGGGAACACAGGTAATTATTCAGAAAAATGAGCGCTCTTTTCACTCTTCATCCTGAGTCGGTCAGGACAATTCGCGCCGATAGCAAGCAGGCCATCCTGCAGCAGCTGGCGACGCGCTTCGCTGCTGACTATGGCCTTGATGCGTCCCATGTTCTTGAACGAATCGAAGAACGGGAGCGGCTGGGCAGCACCGGTTTTGGTCGTGGTGTGGCAATACCCCACGCCCGCATTGCCGATTTGCAACGCCCGGTAGCGGCTTTTTTCCGGCTTGAAGCGCCGGTCGCTTTCGATTCTGCCGATGGCTTGCCAGTGGACCTGATCTTCGGACTGCTTTCACCACAGGCAGCCGGTGCTGCACACCTCCATGCGCTGGCGGCAATATCGCGGATGATGCGCGATGAAGCCATGCACCAGGCGCTGAGTCAGGCACCGGGGAGCGAGGCGCTATATGGCCTGTTGAGCAATGTTATCGACCGCGACGCCGCCTGAACCTGGTTCCGGCTCCGATGAGTCAGCAAGCGGTTTCGCGCTGCATCGGCGTGCGCTGGAAAATCTCTATGCCTCTGCGCCGATCAATGGCTTGTTTGAATCGCGCATCGCGATCACTCATGAGGGCCGTGCGCGGATCGAATTCCTCGTCGATCAGCGCGTCTATCACGCCGCTGGTGCGGCCCATGGCACGGTCTATTTCAAGATGCTCGATGATGCCGCCTTCTATGCCGCCAATACACTGGTCACCGACCGTTTCTTGCTGACGACATCGTTCAACATGCATTTCGTCCGACCGGTGCGCAAAGGCTGGGTAACTGCTGAGGGCCGCTGGATCAGCGGTCGCCGCCGTGTACTGGTGGCAGAATCGCGGCTGATCGATGCCGGTGGTGAGGAAATTGGCCGCGGGACCGGCACGTTCATGCGCTCACGCATCGCGCTTTCGGGTCTTGCCGGATATCGTGCTTAATGAGTGAAGTCCGCATACCAGCAAAGCTTGAGGTTTCAGGGCTGGTCCGCCGGGTTCAGGCCGAGGGCGGCTTTGCCACTGTCATCGCCAAAGGTGAGGCCGATGCTGGCACAATCATGGTGCTGACAACGGTGAATGGCAGCAATTTCCGTGCCTGGGAGCGGATGCCGCAAGCCGATGGCAGCCGCTCCTGGCAATGCGTGCGCAACTCCGAAGCGGGCTATGGTGAAGATCTGGCTAACTACTTGGATCGGCGCAAATCGCAGGATTCCGATCTGTGGATTGTTGAACTGGACATCGTGAACGGGGAACGCTTCATCGGATTAACCCCGCCGGCGGGTTGACTTTGTTGCATTGCACAATAAATGAGCGCCACCTTTGATGCGCAGGCGGTATGGGGGCATTCGGCCCGGGGACTGGCACGCAGACGGGGGGCAGCCGGCGGGTCTTCCCGGTTCCTGAATTGGTTTTCCAGCTTCAGGTGCCACCCCGTGCAGGCGAGCTCACCGCCCTAAAAGCATGTAACATGAGTCGTAAACTTGAACTCGCCGGGACAATCGCCCTGGCTGCTACATTTACCTTAACTCTTTTGAGTGCCGAAGGTTCCGGCGCGGCCGCAATGGCCCGGGAATCTCACATGATCCGTGTTGCTCCCGATGCCGCGGTCACCGATCTGAACATTTCTCAGAACATCACCGAAACCCCCGCCACGGAAATCTCCGCAAGGGCCGATCAGCAGGATGAGGTTGCGTCTGACGCGCCCGCTGTTGAGGCTCCGGTGATTGAAGAACGGCCGGTTTCTGCCGCGACTCTAACAGATATGGTCACCCGGCAGGCAACATCGGCACCGCTTTCGCGTGAGCTGAACTGTCTGGCCGGTGCGATCTATTTCGAATCGAAGAGCGAGCCGCTGCTCGGACAGCTGGCGGTTGGCCGTGTTGTCGTCGCGCGTTCGCGCTCGGGACGTTTCCCTAATTCCTATTGCGGTGTGGTGTTCCAGCCTT
Organism: Novosphingobium sp.; assembly: GCA_031429135.1. GTDB lineage: Bacteria > Pseudomonadota > Alphaproteobacteria > Sphingomonadales > Sphingomonadaceae > Novosphingobium. The sequence continues at coordinate 8,790 of JANOYZ010000098.1, forward strand.
CGCAGTTCTCGTTTGTCCGTGGCGGCGCGATGCCGGGGATCAACAAGGGTTCAGGCGACTGGAAAGAAGCCGTAGCGATTGCCCAGATCGCCCATGAGGGCAGCTGGCGCAGTCCGGTTGAAGGCGCACTGTTTTTTCATGCAGCGCGCGTATCACCCGGCTGGCGCATGATGCGCATAGCCAAGGTGGGCAACCACATCTTCTATCGCTGAGTTATCGGCAAGGAATTCAAGGAAAAGGGTCGGTTAATCCCGGCCCTTTTTCATTCAGACCGCAGAGTTACCCAGACCGGGGCGTGATCGCTCGCCTTTTCGCGTCCGCGATGGTCCTTGTCGACACCGGCGGACACGAGCCGGTCCGCCAGTTCGGGCGATAGCAGCAGGTGATCGATACGAAAGCCGTGATCGCGCTGCCAGGCACCCGCCTGATAGTCCCAAAAGGTCCAGATGCCGCCGCGCGGATTAAGCCTGTCGATGGCATCGGTCCAGCCATCACCAAGCAGCCGCGCATAGGCATCGCGTGATTGTGGCTGCATCAGCGCATCTTCGGCCATGGCCTTGGGTGCCCAGACATCCTTGTCTTCGGGGATGACGTTGTAATCACCAAGCACGATTGCGGGCACTTCCTCAGCAGCAATCTCTGCCATCCGGGTGCGCAGACGTTCCATCCAGGCGAGCTTGTAATCAAATTTCGGGCCAGGCTGCGGATTGCCATTGGGTAGATAGATGCAGGCGACGCGCACCCCGAAAACCTCGGCCTCAAGATAGCGCGATTGTGCGTCTTCAGGATCGCCCGGCAGTCCGCGCTGCACTTCAACCGGTGCGGTTCCGTCGGCGAGAATGGCGACGCCGTTAAATCCCTTCTGCCCATGCCAGATTGCATGATAGCCGATCTTCTCAAATTCCTCGGCCGGGAAGCCTTCATCCTGCGTCTTGATTTCCTGCAAGCAGGCCACAGAAGGCCGCGTTTCTTCCAGCCATTCGAGCAAACGCGGCAGGCGGGCTTTAATGCCGTTGATGTTGAACGAGGCGATCTTCATGGTGTGCCGTCCGAGACGTCATGCGCGCTAATCAAATCGCGAAACTCGAGCCGCAACCGCATCCTGCGCTGGCGTTGGGATTTTCCACCTTGAACGCGGCACCGCCCAGCGATTCAACGAAATCGACCACACAGCCAGCGACCAGATCGAGGCTCACCGGATCGACCACCAGTTTGACACCATCGGTTTCAGCCACGGCATCGTCAGCCTCAGGCGCATCGGCGAGGTCAAACTTGTACTGAAAGCCCGAACAACCGCCACCTTCAACGGAAAGGCGCAGCATGGCGGGCTCGCCCTGCTTGGCAGCAATCGCCGCAATGCGCTTTGCTGCGGAGGGACTCAGAGTAACTGCGGAAATGTCCATGATACTGGATGTAGGCGCTCGCACGGCTGGCGACAAGGCGCTCAGGCCGGTTCCATCAGGCGGTCTGGATATAACTGCGCATCGCCTCGGCCTCGCTCTCGATCCGGTCGATCCGGTATTTAACGAGATCGCCGATCGAAACAAAACCGACAGTCTTGCCATTCTCTGTGACAGGCAGATGGCGGATGCGCCGCCGCGTCATCAATTCCAGCGCCGCCATAACCTCGGTATCAGGACTGACGGTAATGGCCGGAGCGGTCATCACCTCGCGCACCTGACGGTCGAGCGCGTCGGGGCCGGAGGCGGCCAGCCCGTGAATCACATCACGTTCGGAAAAAATGCCAACGATGGAGCCGGCTTCCTCAACCGGCAGCGCGCCGATCCGTCGTTCTGCCAGCAGGGCAATTGCCTCACGAACGGTGGCTGAACCATCACAGGTGAAAATCTCACCCGAAGCTTGATTGGTGATAACCCGCGCGATTGTCATGCTTGGCCTCTCCATCATTAATTAGGCAGAGGATGCCATGAATTGAAAGCTAAGGCGAGTCTGCCTCTGCTTCAGCAGGGTAGAGTCTGAATTCCTCAACCGGCACTCCGCCTACCAGGTGTTCCTGTATGATGCGTTCGAGCACTGGCGCGGTGCAGCTGTGATACCAGACACCCTCCGGCCAGACGACGGCAACCGGCCCGGCAGCGCAGATCTTCAGGCAATCGGCCTTGGTGCGGTCAATTCCGCCATCACCGACCAAATTCAGTTCTTTTAGCCGCTTCTTGAGGTATTTCCACGCAGGCGTACCCACCGCGCGGCTGCAACACTCCCCCTTTTCCGCCTCAGCGCAGAGGAAGATGTGGCGTTTGATCTGATCGCCGCCGATCTTGGCGAGGTTGGCGCGGGCAAGCTCCAGCTCACGCTGTGGAGTGTTCATGCCCGCACCATCCATTCCTGCACCGATGCGCGGAAGGCTTCTGGAAGCGGGGCCGGGCGGCCGCCATTCATGCAGACCATCACTGAGCGGGCAAAGGCCACCACATTGCCCTCCTGCTCAAGCAACAGTTCCAGCCTATAGCTTGAGCGTCCGATGGCACCACCACCGGCGTACACGGTAATCGGTGCGGGATAGAAAGCCTGCCCAAGATATTCGATGGCCAGGCTGGCAACCATGGCGGAGTGATCCCGCGAAATAGCCTTGTGAAAGCCGCTGGCGGCATGAAAGCGCACACGGCCTTCTTCAACCATGCCGGCCAGCGCCACGTTGTTGAGGTGTTTGTTGACATCAAGATCACCAAACCGCGTTTCGATATCACAGCGAAACGGATAACGTGCAGGATCGAGCAGCGAAGGATCAGGTCTGGTCATGACTGAGCAAGACTAGGGTTTCAGCCAGCGGTCAAGCCCGAGTTTTACAACTTTTTGCCGACAATCCGTGCGATTTCAGCTGCCACCATACGTTCGACCAAGGGCGGCAGGTTCTTGTCGAGCCATTCGCTGAGTGCCGGACGCAGCAGATCGCGCGCCATGGCTTCCAGCGAGGTCTCGCCCGAGCGGACAATTTGCGGCTGCACCCCCGGCTGCGCCATGATCGACAGCGCGGCGAGTGATTCGCGCATCGAATCGCTGGCCGCAGGGGTTATCAGCGGAGCGTCGGGCGAGATTTCCTCATCAGCCAGTTCGGCCATTTCGGACAGGTCGAGAATTTCGTCGGCATCGCTGACTTCAGGTTCCGGCTCGGGAAAGTCACGAATCTGGCGTGGCGCGCGCAGCTCTGCGGCTTCGGCGCGATTGTCACGCGCGATCACCTTCTTGATCGACGCCAGAATCTCTTCAACCGATGGTTCGCCAGCCTGAGCCATGAATCGATTTCCCCCCGGTGATGCCCCCGCAGCGGAGGCAGTGATTCACTTGTCTGCTGAAATTGAACCGTCTTGCACCTTGGTGTCAACGGTTCGTGTTGATTGGGCTTTGGGCGCGGGATCCAGATCCCAGTCCAGCAGCTTGCCATGGACTCGCCGGTAATTGGTTTCAGGATCATAGAGCACACCGCCATCAAGCCCGAGATTACGCGCCTCGGCCTTGCCCATGGCGGAAAGCAGATTGAAACCGGCGACATAGGCATTGCGCCGTGCTGTCACCAGCAGAACCTGCGCATTGAGCAGTTCCTGCTCGGCATTGAGGATATCGAGAATGGTGCGGTTGCCGACGGAATTTTCGGCGCGCACCCCTTCGAGGCTGAGCGCGGCGGCATCAACCGCCGTCTGATTCGATTCGATCACCTGATTGGCCGCCTGCCACTGCGACCAGGCAGTGCGTACCGAAGCGATGACATCACGCTCGACGGCGATTTCCTGCTCAAGCACGGCGTTTTCACGCGCGCGCGCCTGGCGTTGCAGAGCTGCCGGGAGTCCGCCGGAGA
>JANOYZ010000099.1:0-3027 GCA_031429135.1 Novosphingobium sp.
GATGCTGCCACCGCAACATCTGGAAATCGCCAACAGGGTCGCCGGTGACGGCAAGCCGGAGTGCCTGTCTCACTGGCAGGACGGAACTATTGGCCCCTGTCTGCCCGCTTTCGCGATCAAGGCCGGAGGCCATGTCAACGGCTGGAGCATTGGCACGAGGATCACTTTTACCCGAGCCGCAACTGTCCGGCTTACGCAGGATGAATTCGCGCTGCTCGCCGGACACGAAATCGCCCACTATTACCTTGGTCATGATACAAGTAATCCGGCTGATGAGCTGGCTGCCGACCGGCTAGGTGCGCAGCTCGCCTGCCAAGCGGGGTATGATCCGGTGAAGGCCGTATCGTTGTTCCGCTTCATTTCGGCCGGAAAGAATCACCCGCGCCGTGCCGAACGCCGGGCAGCCGTGCTGGGCGTGGGCTGTGGCCGCCGCACCAGTTTGTTATAACCTGTCTAACGTGCCAGCAGCGCCCCCAGATACCCCCCCGTGAAGCTGCGCGGATTCTTCGCCACCTGTTCGGGCGTCCCCTCGGCGACGATCTCGCCGCCGCGCACGCCGCCTTCTGGGCCCATATCGATGATCCAGTCGGCGGTCTTGATGACATCGAGGTTGTGTTCGATCACCACCACCGAATTGCCCTGATCAACCAGCCGGTGCAGCACTTCGAGCAGTTTGCGGACGTCTTCGAAATGCAGCCCGGTTGTCGGTTCATCGAGAATGTACAGCGTCTGCCCGGTGGCGCGGCGGCTAAGTTCCTTGGCCAGTTTTACCCGCTGCGCCTCGCCGCCTGACAGCGTCGTCGCCTGCTGGCCGACCTTGACATAGCCGAGGCCAACCTCGTTCAGCATATGCATCTTGTCACGGATCGGCGGGACGGCCTTGAAGAATTCTTCGGCGTCCTCGATGGTCATGTCGAGCACGTCGGCGATCGAGTGGCCCTTGAACTTCACCTCAAGCGTTTCACGGTTATAGCGTTTGCCGTTGCACTCCTCGCAGGTGACGTAAACATCGGGGAGGAAATGCATCTCGATCTTGATCAGGCCATCGCCCTGACACTTCTCACACCGCCCGCCTTTGACGTTGAAGCTGAAGCGCCCGGGCTTGTACCCGCGCGCGCCGCTTTCGGGCAGGCCAGCGAACCAGTCACGGATCTGGGTAAACGCCCCGGTGTAAGTCGCCGGGTTGCTTCGCGGCGTGCGGCCGATCGGCGATTGATCAATCTCGATCACCTTGTCGCAATGTTGCAGCCCGGTGATCTTGTCATGCGCGCCGGCGATAACGCGCGCACCATTCAGCGCGCGGGCCGCCCCGGCATAGAGCGTATCGAGCGTGAGCGACGACTTGCCGCTGCCCGATACCCCGGTGACACAGGTGAAAGTACCCAGCGGAAGCGCGGCAGTAACCCCCTGAAGGTTGTTGGCCCGCGCATTGTGGACCACAACCTTGTGGCCGTTGCCTTTGCGGCGCAGCTTTGGCACCTCGATGCGGCGGGTGCCGGAAAGATACTGCCCGGTGAGGCTGTCTGGCGCGGCGAGGATATCCGCCAAGCTGCCCTGCGCGACGATATGCCCGCCGTGGACGCCAGCGCCGGGGCCAAGATCAACGATGTGATCGGCATGGCGGATGGCATCCTCGTCATGCTCGACCACGATCACCGTATTGCCGAGATCGCGCAGCCGCTTGAGCGTTTCCAGCAGCCGGTCATTGTCGCGCTGGTGGAGGCCGATGGAGGGTTCATCGAGCACATAGAGCACACCGGAAAGCCCCGAGCCGATCTGGCTGGCGAGGCGGATGCGCTGGCTCTCCCCGCCGCTCAGTGTCCCCGAGGTACGATCAAGGTTGAGGTAATCGAGCCCGACATTGTTGAGGAAACCCAGCCGCTCGTTGATCTCTTTGAGGATAGACTTGGCGATCTGCTGCTGCTGATTGGTAAGCTTGGGCTCCAGCGTCGCAAAAAACGCCAGCGCCTCTCCCACCGGGCGGCGGGTGGACATCGAGATATCCTCACCGGCGATCTTGACGCTCAGCGCCTCGGGCTTGAGCCGCGCCCCGTGGCAGGTCTCACACGGCTGCGCGGTCTGATACTTGCCGAGCTCCTCGCGCATCCAGGCGCTTTCGGTCTGCAACAGGCGGCGGTTGAGGTTGCCGATCACGCCTTCAAAGGCCTTTTTCACCGTATAGGTCTTGCGGCCATCCTGAAAGGTCAGCGGCACGGCCTTGCCGCCAGTGCCATAGAGGATGATCAGCTGCGCCTCGCCCGGCAGATCAGTCCACGGCGTGGTCAGATCGAAGCCAAACTCGGCCGCCAGACTGGAGAGCACCTGCATGTAATAGGGCGAAGGCGGGTTGCTTTTCGCCCAGGGCACGACCGCACCCTGTTTGAGGCTGAGTGCCTCGTTCGGCACCACCAGTTGCGGGTCGAACAGCAGCTTTTCGCCAAGGCCGTCGCAGGCCGGGCAGGCCCCTTGCGGGGCGTTGAAACTGAACAGGCGCGGTTCGATGGACTCGATGGTGAAGCCCGAAACCGGGCAGGCGAATTTTTCGCTGAAGACGATGCGGTTGGCAGCAAGGCCGGTGCCTTTGAGGCCAGAGGATGGCGCGCGGCCTTCGACAAGCTCAGGCTGAGCGGGTTTATTGTCCAATTCCCCAACATCCGCTCGTGCTGAGCTTGTCGAAGCACCCGCGCTGAGCCCTGCAACAGTCCCATCCGCCAGATCCAGATAGGCCGTGCCATCCGCCAGCTTCAGCGCCTGTTCAAAGCTGTCCGCCAGCCGGGTTTCGATGCCGCTGCGCACCGCGATGCGATCAACCACCACTTCGATGTCATGCTTGAACTTCTTGTCGAGCGCCGGCGCATCCTCGATCGCCACCATCTCGCCATCGATCCGCACCCTTGTGTAACCGGCCCGCTGCCACTCGGCCAATTCCTTGCGGTACTCGCCCTTCCTCCCGCGCACCACCGGGGCGAGCAGATAGGCGCGGGTGCCCTCGGGCAGCGCCATCACCCGGTCGACCATCTGGCTGAC
>JANOYZ010000100.1:0-20236 GCA_031429135.1 Novosphingobium sp.
CAAAGCTATTCGGCGGAGGCGAAGCGCCGTTCGTCGAATTGCAGCGCCGCCAGCCGCGCATAGAGCCCGCCTGCTTTGGCCAGCTGTTGATGTGTGCCCTGCTCAACAATCCGGCCGGCTTCGAGCACGATGATGCGGTTCGCCTTGCGCACGGTGGCGAGCCGATGGGCGATGACCAGCGTGGTGCGACTGGTCATCAGCCGGTCCAGCGCCTCCTGCACCAGCTGCTCACTCTCGGCATCGAGCGCAGAGGTCGCCTCATCGAGCAGCAGGATCGGTGCATCGCGAAGCAGTGCCCTTGCAATGGCGATGCGTTGGCGTTGCCCGCCCGAAAGCCGCGCGCCATCCTCGCCCAGAAAAGTATCGAGTCCGTCGGGTAACTCGCGCAGGAATCTCTCGGCATTGGCAGCGCGCGCCGCCTCCCAGATTGCCTCGTCGCTGGCTTCCCAGTTGCCATAGCGCAGGTTGTCGCGCGCATTGGCGGCAAACAGCGTGCCTTCCTGCGGGACAAAGGCCATGCGGCGGCGGATATCCATGGGATCGGCTGAAGTCAGCGGCACACCATCGAGTTTGATGATGCCGGACTGCGGATCATAAAAACGCTCGGCAAGTTGGAAGATCGTGCTTTTGCCGGCACCCGAGGGACCAACGATAGCAACCGTCTCCCCCGGCTCAACAGTTAAGGTGAAATCGGCCAGTGAGGCCACTTCCAGTCTGGTCGGATAACGGAAGGTCACGCCTTCGAAGCTGATCTTGCCGCGCGCCGGTACGGGCAGCGCCAGTGGCCTGGCCGGGGTGGCAATCGCGGGCTTTTCGTTAAGCAGTTCATTGAGCCGGCTTGCGGCACCCGCACCGCGCACCAGATCGCCATAGACCTCAGTCAGCGCGCCGCAAGCTCCGGCAACCAGCCCGCCAATGCCAACAAAGGTGGCGATGGTGCCGCCGCTGACCGTGCCGGTGGCAACGCCAACCGCGCCTGCCTGCATCAACAAGGTGAGCGCGCCGAAGATCAGGAACATGACCACGCCGGTCATGGTCGCGCGGATCATGATGCGGCGTTTGGCAGTGGTGAAGGTGCGCTCGACAGCAGCGGCGAACCGTTCAGTCTCGCGCTGTTCCTGATTGAACGACTGGACGATCTTGGTCGCGCCCAGCACTTCGGATACCAGCGAGCCGATATCGGCCACCCGGTCCTGGCTGGTGCGCGACACATCGCGCAGCCGCCGTCCGAACCAGACAATCGGGCCGACCACTACGGGAATGCCGAAAACCAGCCCCAGAGTCAGCTTGGGGGCCATGATGAACAGCACGATGATGCCGCCCACTGCCATGATCGCATTACGCACAGCGACTGACACGGTGGTCCCCACCACCTGCTCGATCAGGGTGGTGTCAGAGGTCATGCGTGATGAGATTTCGCGCGGGCTGTTCTCTTCAAAGAAACCAGGAGAAAGCCGCAGCAGATTGGCCTGCACCGCAAGGCGGATGTCCGCCACCACACGTTCACCCAGCCAAGATACCGAATAAAACCGCACCGCCGTACCAACCGCCAGCACGACTACGACGAGCAGCAGGCGGAAAAACCAGACCTTGATGGCTTCGGGATCGCTGCCTCGTGAAAAGCCGTGATCGACCATCTGGCCAAGACCCCAGGGAACCGCCAGCGTTGATGTGGCGGTGATGACCAGCGCGGTAAAAGCTGTGGCGATGCGGCCCGGATAGCGCAGGGCAGCTTGCCAGATCATCCGCAATGGCCCCAGGCTACGCGAGGCTTTCGGCTCAGGTGCTGCCTCGGTGGCGGGAAGGTCGGCGGTGGTGGCGGTGGCGATGGCGCTTTGCATGGTTCAGCGCCCTAGCGCAGCGTCACGCGCCAAGGAAGCAGCCAGATCAAATTTTGAACCACGCTTGACAAGTCCGTTCTTGGCAACCTCTCGTTGTGCGTTGCAACTTGTGCATTGCAACATTGGCTAAAGGCGGCCATGACACTGCTGGTCGGGACGCGAAAACGCGCTGCAGTGCGGAGCATAAAACTTGCTGTATAACGCTTATGAACTCAATCGCGCCTGGATGAGCGGAGCCAGTGCCTGGGCCTCGGTGGCTTCCGAGATACTCAATAACCCCAAGCTGCCAGTGGGTTATCTTGGTTTTGGACCGGTATTTGCCTCGGCGCTTGATGTTTTCGCTCATGCGGCAGCGCCGCGCGGCAAGCCGGCTTTCGATATTGAAACGGTGACGGTTGGTGGCATCAGCTATCCGACCACAGAAGCGATCGTCCTGCACCGCCCATATGGCAATCTGTTGCGTTTCACCCACACGGGGCTCCCCGATAACGCACCCAAGCTGCTGATCGTCGCGCCGATGAGCGGGCACTTTGCGACGTTGCTGCGCGGCACAGTTGCGCGGATGCTGGAACATGCCGAAGTTTACATCACCGATTGGGCCGATGCGAAGCTGGTGCCGACCGATGCGGGCACCTTCGATCTTGACGATTATATTGATCATCTGGCGCTCTTCCTCGAACATATCGGCCCCGGCGCGCATATGATGGCGGTATGCCAGCCATCGGTCCCAGCCCTGGCGGTGACAGCGATGATGGGCGAAGACAAGCATCCATGCCGCCCGCTGACGCTGACCATGATGGGTGGTCCCATCGATACACGCGAAGCGCCAACCAGTGTCAACGATGTCGCCATGCAGCGGCCTTTGTCGTGGTTCCAGAACAATGTGATTGCCACTGTGCCGCTGATCTATCCCGGTGCTGGCCGCAAGGTCTATCCGGGTTTTCTGCAGCTGGCCGGGTTCATGGCGATGAATATCGGCAGCCATTTGGCGAGCCACTATCAGATGTTCCGCCATCTGGTGGCGGGCGATGGGGAAAGCGCCGATGCTTCCAAGGCGTTTTACGAGGAATATCGCAGCGTCTGCGATCTGCCGGCCGAATATTACCTGCAAACCATCGAGCATGTCTTCCAGAGGCATTCACTGCCCAATGGCGAATTTTTCCACCGTGGCCGCCTGATTGATCTGGGCAAGATCACCGATACCGCGCTGCTGGCGATTGAGGGTGAGCACGATGACATTTCGGGCATCGGCCAGACGCGCGCAGCACTCAAGCTCGCCACCGGTCTTGCCGCCAGCCGCAAGCACTATCTGCTGGCCGAAGAAGTGGGCCATTACGGCATTTTCAACGGCGGCAAGTGGCGCACACGCATTGCGCCTGTGGTCGAGGAATGGATGGCCAGCCACGCCAGCCGCAAAGGGCTGCGCGCCGCCGCTTGAGTCTGGCATTGACGCATGGATCCTTCGCCGAAGCACCCATGCGTCAATACCCAGTTACAGGACTTCGAACAGCCCTGCCGCGCCCATACCGCCGCCGACACACATGGTGACGACAACATGCTTGGCCCCGCGGCGCTTGCCCTCGATCAGGGCATGCATCGCGCAGCGTGCGCCGGTCATCCCGTAAGGGTGACCAATCGAGATCGCACCGCCATTGACGTTGAGCAGCTCGCCAGGAATGCCCAGCTTGTCGCGGCAATAGAGCACCTGCACGGCAAATGCCTCGTTAAGCTCCCACAGCCCGATGTCGTCCATCTTCAGATCGAAGCGGCTGAGCAGCTTGGGGATGGCAAACACTGGCCCGATGCCCATTTCGTCAGGCTCGGTGCCCGCGACTGCCAGGCCGACAAAGCGGCCAAGCGGGGCAAGGCCTTTCCTGGCCGCCAGCGAGGCTTCCATGATGATTACGGCGGCTGAACCATCGGAAAGCTGGCTGGCATTGCCCGCAGTGATCACGCCGCCGGGAACCACCGGCTGGAGCGATTGCAAGCCCTCAAGCGTGGTATCGGCGCGGTTGCCTTCGTCCTTGGCGATGGTCACTTCGCGCGTTGACGTCTCCCCGGTGGCCTTATCCGTCACCCCCATGGTGACGGTGGCGGCGACAATCTCGGCATCGAAAGCGCCAGCGGCCTGCGCTGCGGCGGTGCGCTGCTGCGATTGCAGGCCATAGAGGTCCATGGCTTCACGCGCGATGCCATAACGCTTGGCGACAACCTCGGCGGTCTGCAGCATCGGCATGTGGATTGCCTGATGCATGGCGATCAACGCGGGGTCAAAGCCCATCCGCATATCCTTGGTCTGGACAATGGAGATCGATTCCTGACCGCCGGCGGCGACCACATCCATGCGGTCCATGACCACCTGACGCGATGCTGTGGCTATGGCCATCAGGCCCGAGGAGCACTGACGGTCCATGCTCATCGCCGCCACGGTTACCGGCAGGCCGGCGCGCAATGCGACCAGACGCGCGATATTGGAGGCTTGCCCGCCCTGCTGGAGCGCGGAGCCCCACAGCACGTCGTCGATCTCGCCGCCCTCAATCCCGGCGCGTTCGACGGCGGCAGCCAGCGAGACTGCGCCCAGCGACGGCGGCTGGGTCATGTTGAAGCTGCCCCGGTAAGCCCTGCCCATGGCGGTGCGGGCGGCGGAAACGATTACGGCATCACGCATGATGTATTCCCTCTAGTAACGGGTTTGTGCAGATAAACTGATCGATCAGGCGAAGTGCTGGACGATCCATTCAGCAATCAGCGCAGGCTTTTCCTCGCCTTCGATCTCGACTGTGATTTCCAGCTTCTGCTGCCACTGCCCGGGGCGTTTTTCCGCCATCTCGAGCAATTTGAAGTGGCCGCGAATCCGCTTGTCCGACTTGACGAAATTGAGGAAGCGGATTTTATCGAAGCCGTAATTGACTGACATCTTTACGGCAGGCTTTTCAACGGCATTGTCTGACATTGCCGCCAGCATCGACAGGGTGAGAAAGCCATGGGCGATGGTGCCACCAAACGGCGTGGCCTTGGCCATCTCCGGATTCACGTGGATAAATTGATGGTCCTCGGTGGTATCGGCAAAGGCATTGATCCGGGCCTGATCGATCAAAAACCAGTCCGATGTGCCAATGGTTTCGCCGATTTTCGCGGTAAGGTCTTGCAGCTGCATGGGGTCTCCTCCTCATGGATTTGACCCGTTTCATGGACCAAGCGGGCCATGTGTGCAACGCAGCTTAATGTGCCGCTACGGCATCCGGCACATTAAGCTTGTGCGGGCGGCGAATCAGCCTCGGTTCAGCCGAATCGATTCGCCGCAAATAGCTCCACAAGCCGCACTGCAGCCCGATCAGCATCAGGATAAACGGCTGATAAGCGATACCAACAAACACCGAACCAAGCAGATAGACCAGCTGCGCCTGTTGCAGGGCATTGGCCAGCGGAGCCTGCCATTGCAGCTCTGGTCCGGCACCGGGAGCGGCGGCCTTCTTGCGCCAGCGGCTGCGCAGTCGTTCCATTTGCCACAGGCCCAGCAGTTGAATCCACAGCCACAGCATCAGCCCCGGCCAGCCCTGTTCGCCGAGCATCTCGAAGTAGCTGGAGTGATAGGCGCGGCCCTTGTCTTCCACCTCCAGCACGGCGACCGCAGTGGTGTTGCCGTCGGTCTTGATCGTGCGGGTTTCGATGGTCAGCCTGTTGGCGCGATAGGCCTCGAAACCGCCGCCAAAGGGGTTGTCCTTCACATAATCAAGCGTCCACATCCACACCGCAACGCGGGTGGAGGCCGATTCGTCGGACTGATGGTTTTCGATGGTGTTCATGCGCTTGGTGTAACTGTCGGGCAGCAAGGGGATGGCCGCCAGCGCCAGTCCGCCGATCAGCGTAAGGTAAAGCAAGCGCCGCTTGGCTGAACGCAGCGAGAGCAGGAACAGCAGGCCGATGCACAGCAGCCCGGTGCGCGCCTGGGTGCCGATCGGGATCAGCAGGCAGGCAAAGGTCAGCGACAGGGCGAACAGTTTGACCAACCAGCCGTTTGACCCGTGCTTCGGATAGATCGTGCCGTGATTCATCAGCCACCAGATCAGCGGAATAATGGCAATGGCAACGCAGGAGATGATCGATCCTTCGTAGAGTCCGGTATTGTCATTGACGAAGAACTTGAGACTGCCATAGCCGCCGCCCGATGCCAGCGTCTTGATCGAGCCGGCAATGATGATCGCTCCGGCTGACAGCGCCATGGTCAGTATCGCCGCCTCAAAACGCAGCCGTGTGCGCAAGGTGAGCGGCAGGAAAATGGCAAAGACCAGTGCTTTCCACACCCAGGCCCACTTTTCTGCAGCTTCCGCCGGAAAATCGGCGGACAAAGTGGTCATGCCGCAATAGATCAGCAGGATCATCATCAGGAACTGGCGCAAGGTGAAGCGGCTATCGCGCTTGTCGTCGATCAGCAACCAGCCGCCAAAGGCAGCGCAGAACGCGATCAACGAGATCGGCAGCAGCGGCAGGATCAGATAAGTGAACTTCTGTGGTGCCAGAATATCGACATAGAGATAGGCAAGCACCCAGAAGAACGGCCGCCGCAGCCCCAGCCCCAGCAGCGCGGCGATAAAGCCGGTGAAAAACAGATCAAGCATTGCCCGAGTTATCCGGAGCCGGGGGTCCGGGTGACTTCCGCTTGGGCTTGACTTCGGGATCGCCGTCCAGCCCATCGCGCAGCAGCAGGCGCCATGCGGCAAGCGCCAGCAGCGCGTGAGTCAGCACGAGAGCGAAATTGTCCACCATGGTGTCTGCGCTCTAGCAAGGTTCGGTTGACGGCGCGTTAAGCGTTGCAAGGCTATGGTTTCAGCCATGACGCGCGTTCTTCACGTTCTCGACCACTCGTTGCCGCTGCACAGCGGCTACACCTTTCGCACGCGTGCCATCCTCAAGGCTCAGCAGACCTGCGGGATAGAGGTGCGCGGGCTTACTGGCCTGAGGCATTTGGCTGATGGGCCAGATATGGAGGAAGCCGAAGGCATCCTGTTTCATCGTACTCGCGGACCAGCGAGTGGTCCGGCGGGCCTGCGCGAATGGCGCGAGATTGCCCGGCTGGCCGAATCGATCGAGAAGCTGTGCGAGCAATGGCGCCCCGATGTGCTTCATGCCCATTCGCCGGCGCTGTGCGGCGCTGCGGCACTGCGGGCAGCCCGCAAGCTGGGTATTCCGCTGGTCTATGAAATCCGCGCCTTCTGGGAGGATGCGGCGGTGGGCAATGGTACAGGCCGGGAAAATTCGCTCAAATATCGCCTGACTCGCAGGCTTGAGGATCATGTCGTTGCCGGAGCCGATGCAGTTGTGACGATTTGTCAGGGGCTGAAGGATGATCTGGTGTCGCGCGGTGTCGATGCTGAACGGATCAATATTTCACCCAATGGGGTCGATCTGGCGCTGTTCGGCGCGCCAGTGGCGGCTGATCCCGCATTGCGTAAGGCGCTTGACCTTGGAACTGGTCCGGTGATCGGCTTTATCGGCAGCTTTTATGATTATGAGGGCATTGATGATCTGATCGCCGCCATGCCGCTGCTGGTCGCAGGTCATCCCGGTGCCCGCCTGCTGCTGGTTGGCGGCGGGCCGTGTCAGGCGGCATTACAGGCGCAGGCGGCGATCTCTAGCGTAGCCCATGCCATCCGTTTCGTGGGCCGGGTGCCGCACAGCCAGGTCGAGCGTTACTACGCGCTGAGCGACATCATGGCCTACCCCAGAAAAGCCAGCCGCCTCACCGATCTTGTCACGCCACTGAAGCCGCTCGAAGCCATGGCCCAGGGCAAACTGGTGGCAGCATCATCTGTCGGGGGGCACCGCGAACTGGTCAGCGATGGCGAAACCGGCGTGCTTTTTGCACCCGATGATCCTGCCGCCTGTGCCGCCGCTCTCGCGCGCCTGCTCGGTGATCGCAGCGGCTGGAAAGCCATGCGAAACAACGGTGAAGCCCATGTGCGAACCCGGCATGACTGGGCAAAAAACATACAGCGTTATCTTCGTGTTTACCAAACACTGGTAGGCCAACTGACAGACCGGAGCATCTTTGAAGCGGCGTAAGGCGTTTCGTTGAGGCGAGATGCTGCGTTGAGGCGAGACGGGGGACTGAGAGTTGAGTGCGAATATGTCCAAACTGACTGACCAGCCATCTGGCAAGCCGTCCGGCAAAATTAAGGGCTCACTGCCTGTCAGCCGCCATCCGCTGTTCCCGGCGATGGTCAGCATCTGGTTCGCCGCGCTGTTTGGTCTGGGCAGTCTGGCGATCCGCCCGACGCTGCTCGAAAGCTTCGTGCTGGCTGTGCAGCTTGATCTGGTGATCCCGGCTACTGCCCCGCCACTTGGCATGACTGCACGTATTCTGGTGGCCCTCAGCCTGTTTGTTGTGGGCGGGGCAATTGGTTTTTTCCTGGCTCGCCGCTTCGTCCGCCAAAAGGCGCAGGCTGAGTCGCGCAGTCGACTCGCCCGACGTGTGCCAGCGATTATGCCAGATGAAGATGAAGACGAGGATTTTGCCCGGCTCAAAGCCGCTCGTGCCAAACATCCTGCCGTGGCCAATCCTATCGCCGGCCGCCGCCGCGCGCTGGCGATGGAAGAAAATTTCACGCTTGAGGTCAATGAATTCATGCCCGTTCCGGGCGGGGTTCACCAAATTCACCAGCCCCAGATTCTCGATCTTGCCGATTTGGGCGCGATTGGTGAAACCACGCTCGATGATCAGCGCGACGATACCGTGAATTCGCAGCACTACGCGGTGCTGCCCCCAGAGCTTTCGGCTGCGGGGGAGCTTTCGGCAGCGGGGGAGGTTTCGGCAGCGGGGGAGGTTTCGGCAGCGGTTGCTGAGCCCCCGGAAGAACAGGCCGGGTTTGATCCTTGGCGGCGGCACAATCGGGAAACCGCCGTGCTGAATGAAGCTATCGCCGCGCAGGCAGTCGAGCACCCAGCGGGGGATGAGTTGAGCGCATTTGATCGCCCCATCAGCGAGCCTGATAGCACACCTTCGCCTGCCCGATTCGCTGCACCTGAGGTGACGGTGACGGCTGCGGCTGATGCCGACGATTGCGCACCTGCTTCTTATACACCCGAGGCTTTCCTGAGGCAGGAAATGTCATCCTCCACCATGCCAGCACCAGAAGTAGCGCAGCCCTTCCCACGTGCATCAACAGCTTCAGAATACGTTCCGGCAGCTTTTTCGGCACCAGCTTCAGTTGAACCAGCGCCCGCGCCATCTGCTCCGCCGCTTCCGAACTTCGGCTCAGGCCCGCGTGATGGTGCTGAAAGCCTGATGGCGGCACCACTGGGGTCACTTGGTGTGGTGCAACTGGCTGAACGACTGGCGCTGGCGATCTCACGCCGCCGCGCCGGAGCTGCAACTGGTGCCGAGAACGCGCCCGAAGCCGCTATACTCGCTGCCGCGCCTGCTTTCGCCGCGCCGCCAGCCCATTTTTCTGCACCTGTGCGCTTTGATCATGCGGTTGCCGATGAGCCGACTGTTCGTTCCGAAGCGTCAGTACGAGCTGAACCGGAAGCGCCTGCTCGGGTTTTCTCCGGCACGGTTATTGCCGATCCAGCCGCAACCGTTCCGTCAAACGCTACCCTGCCAGCCATGCCTGCTGCATTCCGGCCGCTAAGCTTTGATGAGGTGGATGACGATGAACCGCTGGAATCACTGCTGCCACCGCGCACGTTTTCCATGTCCGCGTCTGCGGTTCCGATCGGGAAAGTGGCTGCTGCCGCTGGCGATGAGGCTGTTGAGCCGCAGGATGACGGGTTCGGTTCATTGCTCGGCATGAAAACTACCGCGCGCGCCGGATTCGTCCGCATCGACGAGCCGGTTGATGAGGCAGCGTCTGTCGAGCCGGTAGTGATCTTCCCTGGTCAGGCACAGCGCATCATGCCCACCGCGACGCCGTTTGAAGCAACTGACGGCGCTGGTCCGCGACCATTTGATGCGCCGCCCCAGCCAAGCGCAACGCCCAGCGCGCCCATATCACTCGGCCCAGCAATGCGCGTCCCGGTCGCGCAGGCCTCGCAACCGGCGGATGCCCAAGAGACAGAGCGTGCGCTCAAAGCCGCTCTGGCTACCCTGCAAAGGATGAGCGGCGCGGCCTGATCGCGCGCAATCGCCTTGCTTGACGCGCTGCATAGGCATTCAGCTGCCCGGCCTGGCAGCTGAAGCTGTGATTCGCAGCTTCGCAGTTGCAAAAACACGATCCTGTCGCCATGGGGACGACTTGCGCAACTTCGCTGCTTTTCGCGGCGGGGTGAGTCGCGCTTGATTTCAGGTGAAACCATCTGGTTGAGCCAGTGCGTTATGATAGGACGGATCTAGACGATGGGATTTCCGGCACCCCAGGGCCTTTACGATGCACGCAATGAGCATGACGCATGCGGTGTGGGTTTTGTCGCCCATATCAAGGGTGCCAAAAGCCATGCCATCGTAACCCAGGCTCTGGAAATCCTGAAGAATCTTGATCATCGCGGCGCGGTTGGTGCCGATCCGCTGCTCGGAGACGGCGCGGGTATTCTTATCCAGACGCCCGATGCACTGTTTCGCAAGTGGGCGGCGCACGAAGGTCTGACACTGCCCGCAGAGGGCGATTACGCTGTCGCCATGTGCTTTCTGCCGCGCGACGAAGCCTGCCGCACATTTGCCATCGGCAATTTCGAAAAATTCCTCGCCAACGAAGGGCAGCGCCTGATTGGCTGGCGCGATGTGCCGCATAGTCTGGACGGGCTTGGCAAGGCGGTGATCGAGCAGATGCCGGTGATCCGGCAATGTTTCGTCGGCCGCGGCGAAAACTGCCCCGATCAGGACGCTTTCGAGCGCAAGATACTCGCCATTCGCAAGCAGGCGCAGAACCCCTTGGCGGCGCTGGCTGAAAAGCACGGGCTGCCGGGCCTGACCGAGCTCTACATGCCCAGTTTCTCGACCCGGACGGTGGTCTATAAAGGCCTGCTGCTGGCAACGCAGGTCGGCAGCTTCTATGAAGATCTGCGCGATCCTGATTGCGTCTCGGCGCTCGGCCTCGTCCACCAGCGGTTCTCGACCAACACTTTCCCCAGCTGGAAGCTGGCGCACCCTTACCGGTTTATCGCCCACAATGGCGAGATCAACACGGTGCGCGGCAACGTCAACTGGATGAACGCCCGCCGCCGCACGATGGAAAGCGAGCTGCTCGGTGCCGATCTCGACAAGATGTGGCCGCTGATCCCGCATGGCCAGTCTGACACGGCCTGCCTCGATAATGCGCTCGAGCTGCTGCTCGCAGGCGGTTACAGTCTGGCCCATGCGGTGATGATGCTGATCCCTGAGGCCTGGGCGGGCAATCCATTGATGGATGCCGGTCGCCGTGCGTTCTATGAATATCACGCCGCGCTGATGGAGCCGTGGGATGGCCCGGCTGCCGTTGCCTTTACCGATGGCCGCCAGATCGGCGCGACGCTTGATCGCAACGGGCTGCGCCCGGCGCGCTTCTGCGTCACCGATGATGATCTGGTGATCATGGCCTCCGAAAGCGGTGTTCTCCCGATCAAGGAAGACAATATCGTCCGCAAGTGGCGCTTGCAGCCCGGCAAGATGCTGCTGATCGACTTTGCCGAAGGCCGCATCATCGAGGATGAGGAAATCAAGGCGCAACTGGCCGCCGCCGAGCCTTATGAGGCATGGCTTGAGGCCGCCCAGTACAATCTGAAAGACCTTGATCCGATCGAACCTGAGCTGGCGCAGTTGCCGGTGGAAACCACCAGTCTGCTGGATCGCCAGCAGGCCTTTGGCTATACGCAGGAAGATATCTCTCGCTTCCTTGAACCGATGGCCCGGTTTGGCGAGGATCCGCTGGGTTCGATGGGCACCGATACGCCGATTGCCGTGCTTTCAAGCCGCAGCCGCCTGCTTTACGATTACTTCAAGCAGAACTTTGCCCAGGTCACCAATCCGCCGATTGATCCGATCCGCGAAGAGCTGGTGATGAGCCTGGTTTCGATGATCGGCCCGCGCCCCAATTTGCTCGGCCACGATGCCGGCTCGCACAAGCGGCTCGAAGTCGATCAGCCGATCCTCACCAATGAGGATCTGGCCAAGATCCGCACGGTCGAAGCCGCGCTCGATGGCGCGTTCCGCACCGAAACCATCGATATCACCTGGGCTGCCAGTTCCGGAGCCGCAGGGCTTGAAATGGCGCTGAAAGAGATGTGCTGGGCGGCGACCGAAGCGGTGCTGCAGGACAAGAACATCCTGATCCTGTCCGATCGCGCGCAATGCGCCGAGCGGGTGCCGATGCCCGCGCTGCTGGCGACGGCGGCGGTGCATCATCACCTCGTCCGGCAAGGCCTGCGGATGCAGACCGGGCTGGTTGTCGAAACCGGCGAAGCGCGCGAAGTGCATCACTTCTGCATGCTGGCAGGTTATGGCGCCGAAGCAATCAATCCTTACGCGGCCTTCGAAACGCTCGAAGATATCCGCGTCAGGAAGGAACTGCCGCTCAGCGCCAGGGAGGTTCAGAAGAACTATATCAAGGCGGTCGGCAAGGGCATTCTCAAGGTCATGTCCAAGATGGGCATATCGACCTATCAATCTTATTGCGGCGCGCAGATCTTCGATGCTGTCGGGCTCAACACGCCCTTCATTGATCACTATTTCACCGGAACTGCGACCACCATCGAAGGCGTTGGGCTCGCCGAAATCGCCGAAGAGACGGTCAGCCGCCATGCGACCGCCTATGGCGACAATCCGATTTATCGCCACATGCTTGATGTCGGCGGCATGTATGGTCTGCGCCTGCGCGGCGAGGAGCATGCCTGGACAGCGGAGAACATCGCCAGTCTCCAGCACGCGGTGCGTGGCAATACGCCTGAGAAATATCGCGAATTCGCGCAGACGATCAACGATCAGTCAACCCGGATGCTCACCATCCGTGGGCTGCTGGATTTCAAGCTGGCGGATAAGCCGCTCGATGTCTCCGAGGTTGAACCGGCGAGTGAAATCGTCAAGCGCTTCGCCACCGGCGCGATGAGCTTTGGCTCGATCAGCCGCGAGGCTCACACCACTTTGGCCATCGCCATGAACCGCATCGGCGGCAAATCAAACACCGGTGAGGGCGGCGAAGAACCTGATCGCTTCGTGCCAATGGCCA
Source organism: Novosphingobium sp. (assembly GCA_031429135.1). GTDB lineage: Bacteria > Pseudomonadota > Alphaproteobacteria > Sphingomonadales > Sphingomonadaceae > Novosphingobium. The sequence goes on from JANOYZ010000100.1 coordinate 12,977, forward strand.
ATGGCGATTCGATGCGCTCGGCGATCAAGCAGGTGGCATCGGGCCGCTTTGGCGTGACCACCGAATATCTGGTCAATTCGGACGATATCCAGATCAAGATGGCCCAGGGTGCCAAGCCCGGTGAAGGCGGCCAGCTGCCCGGCCACAAGGTCGACAAGGTGATCGGCAAGGTCCGCCATTCCACACCGGGTGTCGGGCTGATCTCGCCCCCGCCGCACCATGACATCTATTCGATCGAAGACCTCGCGCAGCTGATTCACGATCTCAAGAACGTGAATCAAACCGCGCGCATCTCGGTCAAGCTGGTATCCGAGGTTGGCGTCGGCACGGTCGCGGCGGGTGTATCCAAGGCGCGCGCCGATCATGTGACGATTTCGGGCTACGAGGGCGGCACTGGCGCGTCCCCGCTGACCTCGCTAACTCACGCTGGCTCCCCATGGGAAATCGGTCTGGCTGAAACCCAGCAAACGCTGCTGCTCAACAATCTGCGCAGCCGCATTGCCGTGCAGGCCGATGGCGGACTGCGCACCGGGCGCGATGTTGCCGTCGCTGCCTTGCTGGGCGCAGACGAGTTCGGATTTGCCACCGCGCCACTGATCGCGGCTGGCTGCATCATGATGCGCAAGTGTCATCTCAACACCTGCCCGGTCGGTGTTGCCACACAGGATCCGGTGCTGCGCGCGCGGTTCACCGGTCAGCCCGAGCATGTGATCAACTACTTCTTCTTCGTCGCGGAAGAACTGCGCGCGATCATGGCGGACCTCGGCTTCCGGACGCTCGGCGAAATGGTTGGCCGGGTTGACCGGCTCGAAACCCATCAGGCGATCACCCACTGGAAGGCCAGGGGCATTGACCTGTCGCGCCTGCTGCATCAGGTCGATCCCGTCGCAGGCACCACATTGGGCTGGAGCGGAACGCAGGATCACGGGCTCGAAGCAGCGCTCGACAATGATCTTATCGCGGCTTCTGCCGATGCGCTGGAAAACAAGGCAGCGGTGCGGCTTGAGCGCAAGGTGATCAACGTCAACCGCACGGTGGGCGCCATGCTGTCGGGCGAAGTGGCCCGTCGTTATGGTCATGTCGGCCTGCCTGACAATACCATCAGCGTGAAGCTGACGGGTGTGGCCGGGCAAAGCTTTGGCGCATGGCTCGCGCATGGCGTGACGCTCGATCTGACAGGCGATGCCAATGACTATGTCGGCAAAGGGCTTTCGGGCGGCCGCGTCATCGTGCGTCAGCCACCCCACGTTGATCGCGATCCCGCCGAGAATATCATCGTCGGCAATACCGTGCTCTACGGGGCGATTGCCGGTGAGGCCTATTTCAACGGTGTCGCGGGGGAGCGGTTCGCCGTGCGCAATTCGGGCGCGGTCACGGTTGTCGAAGGCACCGGCGATCACGGCTGCGAATATATGACCGGCGGCGTGGTCTGCGTGCTCGGGCGCACGGGCCGCAATTTCGCTGCGGGAATGTCGGGCGGAATAGCCTATGTCTATGATGCCGATGGTAATTTTGCCAAGCTGTGCAATCTGGCGCAGGTCGATCTGCTACCGGTGTCACCGATCCGTGATGAAGAAGATGGCGCAGGCCGCCCGCAGCAGCGCACCAATGGTGCCAGCGATCCGGGCATGGGCGATATGCTGTGCCACGATGCCGAGCGGTTGCGCGTTCTGCTTGAGCGGCACCACCTGCACACCGGCAGCAAGCGCGCCCGCGCCCTGCTCGATGATTTTGGCAATGCCTTAAGCAAATTCATCAAGGTCATGCCGCGCGATTACGCGACGGCGTTGAAGCAACTTGAAGCCGAGCGCCTTGAAGCCGCTTCGGTTGCCGCGGAGTAATTTGAATGGGCAAGGAAACCGGCTTCCTCGAGCTTGACCGCCAGGACCGCACTTATGCGGACCCCAAGGAACGTCTGCAGCACTACAAGGAATTCGCCATTCCGCTCGCCGAACCCGCGCTGAAAGCGCAGGCCTCGCGCTGCATGAACTGCGGCATTCCCTATTGCCACAACGGCTGCCCGGTGAACAACATCATCCCGGACTGGAACCATCTGGTCTATGAGGGCGATTGGCAAAACGCGCTCGAAGTGCTGCATTCGACCAACAATTTCCCCGAGTTTACCGGCCGCATCTGCCCCGCACCATGCGAGGCAAGCTGTACGCTCAACATCTCTGACCAGCCGGTGACGATCAAGTCGATCGAATGCGCCATCGTTGACAGGGGCTGGGAACAGGGCTGGATCACGCCGCAGGTTCCGGCCCATCGCACCAACAAGACAGTGGCGGTGGTCGGATCAGGCCCGGCGGGCCTCGCCGCCGCCCAGCAACTGGCGCGGGCCGGTCATTCGGTGACGGTGTTCGAGAAGAACGACCGCGTCGGCGGATTGCTGCGTTACGGCATTCCTGACTTCAAGATGGAAAAGCATCTTATCAGCCGCCGCGCGGTGCAGATGGAGGCTGAAGGCGTCCAGTTCCGCACCTCGATGGAAGTCGGCGTCAATATTTCGGTTGATTCGCTCAAGGAAAACTTTGACGCCATCGTGCTGTCGGGCGGCGCAGAAGATGCGCGGCGGATGGAAATTCCCGGTGCCGAACTCAGCGGCGTCCGGCTGGCGATGGAATTCCTCACCCAGCAGAACAAGCGCAACGCCGGCGATGATGAACTGCGCGCCGCACCGCGCGGCAGTCTTACCGCTACCGGCAAGCATGTCATCGTCATCGGCGGCGGCGATACCGGCTCTGACTGTGTCGGCACCTCAAACCGCCAAGGTGCCGCGTCTGTCACCCAGATCGAAATCATGCCCAAGCCTCCCGAAAAGGAAGACAAGGCGCTGACCTGGCCCGATTGGCCGCTCAAGCTGCGCACCTCGTCGAGCCATGAAGAAGGCGTTGCGCGTGATTGGGCGATCCTGACCAAGCGCGTCGTCGGTGAAAACGATGTCACCGGCCTCGAATGCGTCCGCGTTGAATGGCAGGGCGGCCAGATGCAGGAAGTGGCAGGCAGCGCATTCACGCTGAAGGCCGATCTGATCCTGCTCGCCATGGGCTTTGTCGGCCCGATCAAGCAAGGCCTGCTCGATCAGGCGGGCGTCGCTCTTGATGCGCGCGGCAATGTCGCCGCCAATATGGTCAACTACCAGACCAGCGACCCCAAGATTTTCGCCTGTGGTGATATGCGGCGCGGGCAATCGCTGGTGGTCTGGGCAATCCGCGAAGGCCGCCAAGCAGCGCGGGCTGTGGACGAAATGCTGATGGGGGTGAGCGATCTGCCGCGGTGAGTTGCTTTCAAACCCGCCAATCCACCGCCCCTCTTCCTGCTCCTTCCAGAAAGGCATTGGCCTGGCTGAAATGCTTGCAGCCCAGAAAGCCTGCATAGGCTGACAGCGGGCTGGGGTGCGGGGCGGTGAGGATCAGGTGATGGCTATCTGGCCCCAGACCCGGCACGCGCGCGGCCTTTTTCCGGGCGTGGCTGCCCCATAGCAGGAACACGCATGGTTCGGGTTTCGCCGCAACTGCTGCCACGACGGCATCGGTGATCGCCTCCCAGCCCTTGCCCTGATGCGATCCGGCGCGGGCTTCCTCGACCGTCAGCGCATTGTTGAGCAGCAGCACGCCCTGCCTTGCCCAGGTTTCCAGATTGCCATGGTCGGCGCGCGGCAAGCCGAGATCGCTTTCCATTTCCTTGTAGATATTGACCAGGCTGGGTGGCACTTTCACGCCGTTCTGTACCGAAAAGCACAGGCCATGCGCCTGACCAGCCCCGTGATAGGGATCCTGCCCCAGAATGACGACCTTGACCCGGTCGAGCGGGGTAAGTTCCAACGCGGCGAGACGGCTTCCACGCGGTGGGTAGATGAGCTTTCCCGAAGCTTCCTCGGCACTCAGAAAACCACCCAGACGCCGCGCTTCCGGTGCCTCAAGCACTAGCTCAAGCGCGGGACGCCAGCTTTCAGGGACTGACTGCAACATCTTGCCTAATTCCTGCCGTTCAGGGCTTTCGCAAGCCCGCCAATGCGCCTAAGCACTCAGCCCATATGACTGTCCATCTCCACGAAGAAGATCTCCCCGAAGGTGTGCTTGGCGACGGCCCGCTGGCGGTCGATACCGAGACCATGGGGCTCATCACCCCGCGTGACCGGCTGTGCCTTGTCCAGATATCGGATGGCAGGGGGGATGAACACCTCGTCCGTTTCGGCCCAGGCTCCAGCTATGCTGCGCCCAATCTGAAGCTGGTGCTGGCTGATCCTACGCGGGTGAAGCTCTATCATTTCGCCCGGTTCGATCTGGCAGCGATCGAGCATTATCTGGGGGTCACCGCCGCACCGGTGTTCTGCACCAAGATCGCCAGCAAGCTGGTCCGCACTTATACGGATCGCCACGGGCTCAAGGATCTGGTGCGCGAACTGCTCGGCAAGGAGATTTCCAAGCAGCAGCAATCGAGCGACTGGGGCGGGGGTGAGCTTTCCGATGCCCAGCGCGAATATGCCGCCTCGGACGTGCGCTTCCTCCATGCCATGCAGGTGATCCTTGCCGAACGGCTGGAGCGCGAACACCGCACGGCCATGGCGCAGGCCTGTTTTGATTTCCTTCCCGTTCGCGCCAGACTTGATCTGGCCGGCTGGGCGGAAAAGGACATTTTCAGCCACGAATGACATTTTTTAGATGACACAAGCTGGATGACTCAGGCTGCCGACCAGATCCGCGACCGCAGGCGGCATTTTGCGCTGCCGGGCGGTACGCATGACCGGCTGGTGCGCTTTCTCGCCCTGGCGCTGCCGGGTGCCGTCGGGGCTATCGCCGCAGTGATGATTATCGCTCCGATGTTTCCGCGCGGCGAACTGAGCTTCCTGCTCGATCGCAACCGCGTGGCGATGACCGAAGATCGCATCAAGCTGGATCAGGCGATGTATCGCGGCGCAGACAACAAGGGCCGGCCTTTTTCGGTGACGGCCGGCAGCGCGGTGCAGCATTCGCCCAAGGTCCAGGTGGTCGAGATGACCGACTTGGCTGCGCGCATCCTGCTCAGCGATGGCCCGGCTGAACTGCGCGCACCCGATGGTGCCTTTCATTATGATACCAACCTGGTCGAAGTGCGCGGGCCGGTCAATTTTCGCAGTGCTGGCGGTTATCGCCTGACCACCAGCGCCGTGTCAATTGATCTTAAAAATCAGCATGTTACAGGTGCTGGCGGGGTGGCGGGGGCAGTGCCAACGGGCACTTTCAGCGCCGATCGCTTTGATGCCGATCTTGATGATCGCACCGTCACGCTTTCAGGTCGTGCGCGGCTCAACATGCAACCGGGGCGGATCAGGGTTCCGAGCCAGTAGACGAGGGTAAATGCTCAAGGATCTGGTATATTCCACCGCGCTGGGGCTCGGCTTCCATGTTCAACGCAAGGTGCCGAACTATGCTGTGCGCCGCACACTGGCGCGGTTGCAACCGGTCAGCACACCCGTAAAGCTCATCCGCATTGGCGGACAGGGCGATGGCGGTTATCTTGTGCCCGATGATCTGGAAGGCATCACCGCCTGCTTCTCTCCGGGTGTCGATTTGCTCGCCAATTTCGAGAGCGACATGGCGGCGCGCGGCATTCCCTGCTTCCTTGCCGATGCTTCGGTCGATGGCCCGCCACTGGGCAATGTGCTGTTCGATTTCGAGAAGAAGTTCATCGGCTTGGTCGAGGATGAGACTTTCACCACACTCGGCGGCTGGGTTGCGCGCAAGCCTGCCGCCGCCAGTGGCGACTTGCTGTTGCAAATGGACATCGAAGGCCATGAATGGCCGGTTCTGCTCAATGTTCCGGATGCTCTGCTCCGCCGGTTTCGCGTGATCGTGCTGGAACTTCACGGCCTGCCGCATCTGTTCGACAGCATGACGCATGCCATGTTCGATGCCGTGCTCGACCGGTTGGGACGCTCGTTCCATGTCGTTCATGCGCATCCCAATAATTTCACCCCGCCCTTTCGCCATGCCGGAATGGCGATACCGGGGTTTCTCGAAATCACTCTGCTGCGCAAGGATCGGGCTGAGGCGACGGGATTTGTCACCACGTTTCCTCATCCGCTCGATGCCCCGTGCATGGCAGACCGGGCGGACTACGTGCTGCCTGCGGTGCTGGTTGGCAAGGGTTGACGAGCGATGTCGGGGGCTGAAATTGCCGTGCTGGTAACCTGCTACAACCGGCGTGCATTGACACTGCAATGCCTTTGCAAGCTGGCTGGACAGGCACATTTTCATGCCCGGAACCTGTTTCTGGTCGATGATGGCTCAAGTGACGGCACCGGGGAAGCGGTGCTCGCCTTGATGCCGCAGGCGAATGTTATTCGCGGCGATGGCTCCTTGTTCTGGAACGGCGGTATGCGGCTCGCCTGGACCAGTGCCAAGAACAGTGCCAGGGCGACAGGCCGCTCATTCGATTTTTACCTGTGGCTCAACGATGATGTCGAACTCGCCCCCGATGCCATCGCCATGCTGGTGGCTGATGCCGATGCGGTGGTGCCGCGCGGCGGTGCGGTGATCGTCGCGGCGGCGGTGATCGACCCTGAAAGCGGCGCGATCACTTATGGAGCGCATCGCCGCCCCGATCCGCGACGTCCGTTGCGCATGGGTCTGATGCAGCCAGCAGGCCATCCGCTGCGGGCCGACAGCATCAGCGGCAATGTCGTCCTGGTGTCCGCCGCAGCAGAGGCGGTGCTTGGCAACATGGCGCCCGGCTTTGTCCATATCTACGGCGATCTCGATTACGGCCTGCGCGCGGGCAAAGCTGGCATTCCGCTGCTGCTGGCGAGCCGGGTGGGCGGCACCTGCGGCACCAACAGCATGGCGGGGAGCTCGCTTGATCCTGCGCTGTCACGGTTCAAGCGCCTGCACCTGCGCTGGCGCGAGGATGGCAAGCTGCATGCGCGCGATTGGCGGCGTTTTGTCGCCCGGCATGGCGGCGGGCCGCTGGCGGTGATTGGTCACCGCGTGATGCCCTACTTGCGTATCCTGCTAGACAGGCCCAATCGCCATGCTGAGGGCGAGCAATGAAGCCTGTCGCCGCAGCCAATTACCGCCCCGAGATTGATGGCCTGCGCGCCGTTGCGGTGGTGCCGGTGGTGCTGTTCCATGCCGGTTTCTCGGTGTTTTCGGGCGGCTTTGTCGGGGTGGACGTGTTCTTCGTCATCTCGGGATTTCTGATCACGGGCATTCTGCTGCGCGAACTGGACGCCGGAAATTTTTCGCTGCTCCGGTTCTGGCATCGGCGGGTGCGGCGGCT
>JANOYZ010000101.1:0-15611 GCA_031429135.1 Novosphingobium sp.
GCCTCTATTTCGAGCCGCTGACCGCCGAAGATGTGCTGGAAATCCTGCGCGTCGAGCAGAAGAACGGCACACTGGCCGGGGTGATTGTCCAGTTTGGCGGGCAGACACCGCTCAAACTGGCGCAGCCGCTGGAGGATGCCGGCATTCCGATCCTCGGCACTTCGCCCGATGCGATTGACCTGGCCGAAGACCGTGAACGGTTTTCCAAGCTGGTCAACGATCTGAAGCTCAAGCAGCCCGCCAATGGCATTGCCCGCAGCCGTGATGAGGCGGTGGCAGTGGCCGAACATATCGGTTTTCCGGTGCTAATGCGTCCCAGCTATGTGCTGGGTGGCCGCGCCATGGAGATCGTCGATTCGGTCGCCCAGCTTGATGATTACATCGCCACCGCCGTGCAGGTTTCAGGCGACAGCCCGGTGCTGATCGACCAGTATCTGCGCGATGCCATCGAATGCGATGTCGATGCCCTGTGCGATGGCGAGCAAGTCGTCGTCGCTGGCGTCATGCAGCACATCGAGGAAGCCGGCATCCATTCGGGCGACAGTGCTTGCAGCCTGCCGCCGTACAACCTTCCGCCCGGAATAATCGCCGAAATGGAAAAGCAGGCCGAATCGCTGGCCATGGCACTCGGCGTGATCGGGCTGATGAACATTCAGTTCGCGGTGAAAGATGGCCCCGATGGTCAGGAGGTTTACCTCATCGAGGTCAACCCGCGCGCCTCGCGCACTGTGCCTTTCGTCGCCAAGGCTATCGGTCAGCCGGTCGCCAAGATCGCGGCACGGGTAATGGCGGGCGAAAAGCTCTCCACATTCCCGCCGTTCAAGCGCGAATTTGATTATATGGCGGTGAAGGAGGCGGTGTTCCCCTTCGCTCGCTTCCCCGGCGTCGACCCCGTGCTTTCTCCCGAAATGAAATCGACCGGCGAAGTCATGGGCCTCGACAAGGATTTTCCCATCGCCTTTGCCAAGGCGCAGCTGGGCGCGGGAACCCTGCTTCCTGATGGCGGGCTGGTCTTCGTGTCGGTGAAGTATGGCGACAAGCCAATAATTCTTCAGGCGGTGCAAAAGCTTGTCAGTCTGGGTTTCAGCATTATCGCCACTGGCGGCACCCAGCGCTATCTGGCCGATGCCGGTGTTCCGGTTGAGCGCGTCAACAAAGTGGCTGAAGGACGCCCGCATATTGTTGACCGCATTGTCGATGGTGATCTGGCGCTGATCTTCAACACCACCGAGGGTTGGCAAAGCCTGAAAGATTCAAAATCAATCCGACTGGCAGCTCTGAAGGGCAAGGTTCCCTATTTCACCACCGCAGCGGCCTCGCTGGCAGCTGCACAGGCAATTGAAGCCATGCGCGGCGCACAACTTGAAGTGCGCTCATTGCAGGACTATTATAGCTAAAGCTTCGCGTTTCCCCAACATCGCGGCTAGGTAGCTCGTTCCATGGCGGAACGGGGAGGCGTCCTAGTTCCGGGAGCGGCGCAAAGAACATGGAGGAACTAAGCGAATGGCGAGTGTCGAAAAGCTGCCGATGCTGGCGGAGGGCTATGAAAGGCTCATCTCGGAGCTGAAAGCACTGCGCGAGGAGCGGCCACTGATCGTTGACGCGATCGAGGAAGCGCGCGCCCATGGCGACCTTTCCGAAAACGCTGAGTATCATGCCGCCAAGGAACGTCAGGGCCAGGTCGAAGCTTCGATCGGCGATATTGAAGACCGTGTCAGCCGCGCGCAGATCATTGATCCGGCGTCACTATCGGGCGATAAAATCATTTTCGGCGCTACCGTCACCTTGCTTGACGATGATGAAAAGCCGGTGCGCTACCAGATTGTCGGCCCCTATGAGGCAGACGCCAAGGTTGGCCGCATCAGCTATGCCTCACCGCTTGGCCGCGCGCTGATCAGCCGCAAAGTTGATGACGAGATCGAGGTTACGGTCCCCGCTGGCGACCGCTCCTATCTGGTGAAGAAAATCGAATTCATCTGAGCTGCCGCTGCGCTCCGCGCTGACGCGGGGGCGGGCCTTACAGCTATGGCATATCCGGCTGGAGCAACCGGTGCAGGTGGACGATGACATATTTCATCTCGGCATCATCAACTGTGCGTTGCGCCCGGCCGCGCCAAGCCTCTTCAGCATCGGCATAGTTGCCATAGACCCCGACCAGATCGAGCGCATCAAGGTTGGTGAATTCAAGGTGCTGCGGATCGGCCACGCGGCCGCCCATCACGAGGTGGAGTTTTTGCATCGGCGATGATTCTTCCGCGCGGTGAGTGAAGCTGCGCCTCTATCGCTGAAATGGCACTACGCCAAGACTTAGCGCGCCGGGCGGTAAATCTGAGCCAAAGAATTCGTCCATGCTGAGCTTGTCGAAGCACTGCACTTTTCTTCGTGCTTCACACCCGGCCTCAAGCACAACACAGTGCTTCGACATGCTCAGCATGGACGGGGGTTGGGGTGATTCAGATTTCCGGCAAACCGCTCTAGCGCCGCAGATTCGCCACGATTCTAATCGCCTCACGCGCCGCTTTATGGCCGATTGACCGCCCTTTTCGTCCCCTGTCACTGGCTGACAGTGCAACACGCCCACCTAATTCGCTCACCGCATCGCCAAGATTGCCGAGTTTCTTGCGGCTTTCGCGCGAACCATCCGAGGCAACATCGATCACCTGATTGCCATAGTTTCTGCCCAGCTCACCGGCCGTCAAGGCGATACTAACCGCACTGCGGGCGAACTTGCGACCAAACCCGCGCGGCAACAGGGCACCAGCGATTACGCCTATCGCCAGCCCCCCGGCGATGAGCGCCACCGGATAATCTTTGGCGAGATCGACATAATTCTCGGGCGGTTCTCCCTCGGGAATTCGCGCCGGGGTGTGGTCTTTTTCTGTGATTTCGGAGTTACGCTTGCCTGTCTCGGTCACTCAACCTTACTCCTTGGAAAATCGTGTGATCAATTTGTCCCTGATGTCGCGCAGCTGTGGGGGCAGTTTACCCAGTTCCGCGAGTATCGGTTTGCGCCATGTCCAGCATGCCAGCGCGGTCACTGTCACAGCGATGATACCGCGACTGTCATTGGCAACCTCGACAGTTTCTTTGACCACCGCTTTGGCTTTGCCCTTGACAGCCTCGGCCGCCCTTTCGCCCAGACCCTTTGCGGCAAGCCCGGTTTTGAGCCGGGCGTAACGATTGTTCATCACGAGGCGGGCTTCATCACGCAGTTTCCGGTCAGCCGCGAGGGGTTCTTCAACCTGGCTCATGGCGCGCCATCTCCGGATGTAATCAGCTGCATCATTCGCTGCCAGCGCGCGCGCGCTAGAGCCACGAAAACAAGGGCCAGAATAAACAGTCCGCCAGCGACAATCGCTGTTGCCCCCCATGCCGTCACCAGAGGAGTCAGCGCGATCAACAGTCCAACCACAAGCGCACCAAGCCCAAACACAGCGATGACGAAGGCCGCTACACCCAGCACAGCGATATACCGCACAGCCCTGAGCACCACAGCCGCGCGCGATTTCTGAAAGGCAGTTTCGGCCCTGGCATAATCGCGCGCGCCATCAGCGAGCCTGCGCAGCTCTTCGGTCAGCGGCAGGTCATCTTGTGATTCGCCGCTCAGCGGACTGGCCCCCTTATCCATTGCAGCAAACCGCGCTTATTCTTCGCTGCTGCTGCCCTTGAATATGCGGGAAAGCATGAAGCCGGCAACTGCGGCAAGCCCGATTGCCAGACCGGGACTTTTGCGGATGAATTCCTTGGCATCACCGCCCAGTTCACCAAGATCCTTGGCTTCCAATTTGGCCGCGCCTTCCTGAATCGAGCGGGCGGCGGTTCGGGCATAGTCACCGTATTTCTCGCCCAGCTTTTCATCGATCGTCGGTGCCGTGTCGGCGACGATCTTGCCCAGACCCGAGATCGCCTCGCTGGCGCGGACCTTGCCGTCTTCGGCAAGCTCGGCAGCGCGGTGCTTGGCCTGATCGCCATAGGATTTGGCATCTTCAAACCACGCTTCGCTTTGCCCGGCGATCTTTTCGCGATAGGCACCAGCCTTGTCCTGAGCCTGCTTGCTCAGCACTGCGGCGCCGCCGCGTGCCTCCTCGATGGCCTTGGCAAATTTTACCTTGGCTTCACCGGTGGCAGATGCCGCTGGCTGAGCGGCGGTTTTGGCCGACGACTTGCGGGCGGCGGGTTTCTTGGCAGTTGGGGTCTTGGCCATTGATCTTGTTCCCTTCCCCCGGGATGGGGTGATACATTGCTAGATGGTAACACGAATTCGCAAAACAAGTTCCCGCAAATTGCAATTCAATTGCATTGTAGCAGCTTGTCTGTCCCTGATCCGCTGCTAAGGACGCCGCAACGCGTGGCCCCCGGCAGACGTCCTGCGCTGGCCCAAAGGAGATGAACCCGCAATGACCACCATCATTGACATCCATGGCCGTGAAATCCTCGACAGCCGGGGCAACCCGACGGTCGAAGTCGATGTCTTGCTCGATGACGGCAGCTTTGGCCGTGCGGCGGTGCCATCTGGTGCCTCAACCGGCGCGCATGAAGCGGTGGAGCTACGCGATGGGGACAAGGATCGCTATCTGGGCAAGGGTGTGCTGAAAGCTGTCGATGCTGTCAACGGAGAGATCAGCGACATGCTGCTCGGGCTGGATGCCGAAGATCAGCGGGACATCGACATGGCGATGATCGAGCTCGACGGCACGGAAAACAAGGCCCGCCTTGGTGCCAATGCCATGCTCGGGGTGAGCCTTGCGGTTGCCAAGGCGGCTGCCAATGCGCGCGGCCTGCCGCTCTATTCCTATATCGGCGGGGTTTCGGCGCATGTTCTGCCAGTGCCGATGATGAACATCATCAATGGCGGCGAACATGCCGATAACCCCATCGATTTTCAGGAATTCATGATCGTTCCAGTTGGTGCGGAGTCGATTGCGGAAGCCGTGCGCTGGGGCTCGGAAATTTTCCACACGCTGAAAAAGGGACTGCACGACAAGGGGCTGGCGACCGCAGTGGGCGACGAAGGCGGCTTTGCACCAAACCTTGCAGGCACCCGCGATGCGCTCGATTTTGTCATGGCCTCGATCGAGCAAGCCGGATTCAAACCCGGCACTGACGTGGCACTGGCGCTCGACTGTGCGGCGACCGAGTTCTTCAGGAACGGCAGATATGAGATCAGCGGCGAGGGGCTTTCGCTCTCGCCCGTCGAAATGGCCGATTACCTCGCCAAATTGGCTGCCGACTACCCGATAAGCTCGATCGAAGACGGCATGAGCGAGGATGATTTCGAGGGCTGGAAGGCGCTGACTGACAAGATCGGCCACAAGGTGCAGCTGGTCGGCGACGATCTTTTCGTCACCAACCCCAGGCGGCTTGAAATGGGCATCGGCATGGGCCTGGCCAATTCGCTGCTGGTCAAGGTCAACCAGATCGGCACCCTGAGCGAAACACTTGAAGCGGTTTCCATCGCGCATCGTGCGGGCTATACCGCTGTTATGTCGCACCGTTCGGGCGAAACCGAAGATGCAACCATCGCCGATCTCGCGGTGGCAACCAACTGCGGCCAGATCAAGACCGGCAGCCTTGCCCGATCTGACCGGCTTGCCAAGTACAACCAGCTGATCCGCATCGAGGAAGAGCTGGGGGCGGCGGCGCATTATGCCGGGGCTGGAGCCTTTGGCCGGCTGGCTGGCTGAAGCTGTAAACTAGGTCACAGACCCAGCATGAACGGACGCGCGCTCACCCCATTGGTCTTTGTTCCTTGGGGCAAACGCGCTTCCTCGCCGCATTGCCCATGGCTCGACCGCGCGAAATATTCGGCCATTTTGGCATAGGCTTCGGGCGACAGCCGCACGAAGATGCGCCGGGCATCGCTGGCATCGTCATCGCGCAGCACGAGCCCGCGTGATTCCAGAATGGCAAGCCAGCGCAGCGCCGTTGTGGTCGGCACCGCAGCACCGATGCAGGCGCTGGTCACCGGAACGCGTTTGCGTTCACGCGCGGCGATGAACAGATCGAGCAGCAGGTCCCAGGCGGGTTCCCCGAACAGGGCTGAATCGTCGAACATCTGTGCGCGCAACCGCCGGTCACGATAATGAGCTCTGGCAATATCTGACCAGCGCAGATCATCGCTTGCGTCTGATGATGCCAAAGGGAAGGGCAGGTCAAGCACACCATCACCATCGGCCAGATCAGCAGCAATTGCCATGAGCTCGTTGGCCATGGCCATGAGCTGCCGAGCACGGCCTTTCATCGCCGTAGCCGAGAGAACGACCCGATCATTTTCTACAACAATGTGCTTGGCGTTCCTTGCCGACACAGCATCCCCCATCAGCCTGCCTATGCCCATGAGCAAGCCTCTGGAAAAATGGAGTAGCGGGGTGTTGCGGTTCACCGATTCAAGATTGCTCGGTTTTCGAGCGAAATTTCTTCAGATTGAATGCTTCGTGCAAGAAATTTACGCTGCGCTTAATTGAACGACAGCAATTGCCACACCAGACTGAATTGCTTCCGCATGGCTGAAATGGGAACATGCAGATGGGTTTTAAGTGCAAGGCGGTCTCTTCAGACGATGCGAATTAATCCCCATCAGCAAGCGCAGAACATTCCTCCATAATGGTATATTCCCCGTGCAGCAGACTCCTGTGCTGCCACAAACAGGCATGGCGTATCTGTAATTTCGCGCAGATTACGCAAAAGCCAGATGCATCGCCGAATCACTATGCTTAGCCATCGCCCGAAACCATGCCGGGTTCGACGAACAGCGTTGGCAGCCATCAAGCATGGGCTTATACACCTATCCTGAAACCAGCGCCGGACATCATTCGGCCAAACCGGGACGTAACGCCATGCTCCGTAATCGCCTTATTGCTCCTTTCCTGCTCGGCACCGCTGCCATCGTGCTTGGCACTTCAGCCTGCACGATGAGTGGTGATGGCCAGGTTGCCAATGCCCCCGGCACAGCTCTCGGCATTGATACTGCGGCAATGGACAAGACGGTGAAGCCGGGTGACGATTTCTACCTCTATGCCAATGGCAGCTGGGTTAAGACTGCGGTGATCCCTGACGATCGCTCGAGCATCGGCGGTTTTGTCACAGCCAGAGATGCCACCGAAGCGCGTCTCAAACAGCTGATCGAAGATATTGCCAAGGGCGATCCGGCACCAGACAGCAATGCCGGGCGGATCAGGACGCTTTACAAAACCTATCTGGATACCAAGGCGATTGATGGTGCCGGGATGGAGCCAATCAAAGCCGATCTCGATCGCATTGCCGAGATCACCGATGTAAAGGCACTGTCGCGCGCGCTTGGCGAACAACTTCGCGCCGACGTGGATCCGCTCAATTCGACAGATTATCATACCCAGAACCTGTTTGGTGCTTTCATCACCCAGGCGCTCGCCGGTGGTGAGGTGATGCCCTATATCCTGCAAGGCGGGCTCGGCATGCCCGAGCGTGAATTTTACCTCTCCTCCGACCCCAAAAAGGCAGAGCTGCGCACCAAATATCGCGCCTATATTGCCCAGCTGCTGACCGAAGCAGGGTTGCCAGATGCCGAGGTCCACGCACAGCGGGTCTATGATCTGGAGATGAAAATCGCGGCGGCCCATGCCACCCGCCAGCAGAGCGAGAATTTTCAGGCTTCTGCCGCCCAATGGGCGCGGGTTGATTTTGCGCGCAAGGCTCCGGGCATTGACTGGGAGAGCTTTTTTGCCGCCGCGCAGATGCCAAATCAGCAAAAGTTCGCCGCCTATCATGCCGATGCCATAGGCCGGTTGTCAGGTCTGGTTGCCAGCCAGCCGCTTGAGGCGTGGAAAGACTGGTTGACCTTTCATCAGATCAACAGCCACGCCGAGGTGCTGCCCGGCAAGCTGGATGCCGCCCACTTTGCCTTTTTTGGCACGGCGTTACAGGGAACCAAGCAGCAGTTGCCGCGCGAA
This sequence comes from Novosphingobium sp., assembly GCA_031429135.1. GTDB lineage: Bacteria > Pseudomonadota > Alphaproteobacteria > Sphingomonadales > Sphingomonadaceae > Novosphingobium. Next base: position 7,929 of record JANOYZ010000101.1, read on the forward strand.
AAGCGGGCGATTGCGGCGATCAACAAACACTTGGGCGATGCCCTGGGCAAGCTTTATGTCGACAAGTACTTCCCGGCAGCGGCCAAGACCGAAATCCAGGACATGGTCACTGATATCAAGGGATCGTTTGCCAAACGCATTGATGGCATTTCGTGGATGACCGCTTCAACCAAAAAGGAAGCACTGGAAAAGGTCCGCACCATCGAGGTCGGCGTTGGCTATCCCGATAAATGGCAGGACTATTCCGCTTACACGCTCGATCCGAATAACGCCTATGCCAATGTCATCGCTGGCGAGAAGCTGCGCTTTTCCCAGCAACTGGCCAAGATCGGCAAGGTGCTCGACAAGCGCGAATGGTGGATGAATGCGCAGCTGGTCAACGCGGTGAACCTGCCGGTGCAGAACGCGCTCAACTTCCCCGCCGCAATCCTGCAACGCCCGTTCTTCGATCCCAAGGCCGATGCCGCCTATAATTACGGCGCGATTGGTGCAGTCATCGGGCATGAGATCAGCCACAGCTTCGATAATAATGGCGCAGCCTTCGATTCCACCGGCAAGATGCGCAACTGGTGGACTCCAAACGATCTGGCGCGTTTCGCCAGGGCCGGAAACGCGCTCGCCGATCAGTACAGCGCCTATGAGCCGTTCCCCGGTGTGCATGTGAATGGCCAGCTGACACTGGGCGAAAACATCGCCGATGTCGCCGGAATCGCCGCCGCGCTCGATGCCTATCACGCTTCTTTGAAAGGCAAGCAAGCGCCGGTGATTGATGGCTATACCGGTGACCAGCGTTTCTTCATCGCTTATGCACAGAGCTGGGCAGCAAAAATGCGCGATGAGGCGCTGCGCAGCCGGCTTGCCACCGACGGCCATTCCCCCGGCATGTACCGCGCGCTGACGGTGCGGAATATCGATGCCTGGTACCGCGCCTTTGATGTGCAGCCGGGTGACAAGCTGTACCTGCCGCCTGAAAAACGCGTGAAGGTGTGGTGAAGCGGCTTAGCCGTCGACACTGACAGCGGTGAGCCGGGCAAGCTGGCTTTCATCCAGCGAGACACTGACTGAATTGCACAATTCTCCCACTTGTTGCGGTGTCGTCGCGCTGGAGATCGGTCCCCAGATGGCGGGCCGGGATCCCAGCCAGGCGAGGGCGATCTGGCCCATGGTCGCGCCGGTTTCATCAGCGATTGCCTCCAGCACAGGCAGGGATTTCCAGCCAGCCTCGGTGGCAAACATCTTGGCATTGCCGCCGCGTGATCCGGCAAAGTCCGCATCCTTGCCGTATTTGCCAGTGAGAAAGCCCGAAGCCAGCCCATAATAGGGCAGCACTGCCACGCCCTGAGAAACCGCCAAGGCTTCCAGCTCGGCCGGATATTCGCTCCGCCAGACAAGGTTATAACCCGGCTGGATCACGGTGAAGGGCACGAGGCCGCGCGCCGCCGCATTGGCGTTCATCGCGGCGAGACGCTCCGGCGCGGTGTTTGATGCCGCCAGTTCGCGCGCGCTGCCGCCAGCCAACAGCGCATTGTAGCCTGAAACCACTTCATCAACCGGGGTCACACGGTCATCGCGGTGGATATAATAGAGATCGACATAATCAGTGCGCAGCCGTTCGAGCGACCCCACCATCGCCGCCGCCACCTTGTCAGGCGCGAGCGCGCCCGCAGGACCGCCCATGCCGGTCTTGGTGGCGATCTTCATCTCGGCGCGGACGCCGCGAAGCTCCATCCATTCCCCGATGATCGTCTCGCTTTCGCCGCCGACATTGCCCGGTATCCACGAGGAATAGCCCTCAGCCGTGTCGATTGATCTCCCGCCCGCCTCGTAGAAAGCATCAAGCACCGCGAAGCTTTTATCCCGGTCTATCGTCCAGCCAAACGGATTGCCGCCCAGCACCAGCCGGATCCCGCCGAGGCCGGGGTGCATGAGATCAGCCACCGAACCGGTCTTTCAGTGCCATCATGGCGAGCGCTGCCTGAGCCGCTTCGCCGCCCTTGTTCTTCTGCGCCGGATCAGCGCGCACCAGCGCCTGTTCCTCGTTCTCGACTGTCAGGATACCGTTGCCGATGGGCACGCCGTCCATGGTCAAGGCCATGATTCCGCGCGCGCTTTCGCCAGCGACGATCTCGAAGTGATAGGTTTCGCCGCGAATGACTACGCCAATAGCAACATAGCCATCATATTCACCTGATTGGTCAGCCAGCGCGATGGCACCGGGAATTTCCAGCGCACCGGGAACAGTAATCACATCGGCCTTATGACCTGCCGCCTTGATCGCGGCCCGCGCGCCGGCAATCAGCATGTCGTTCAGGTGATCATAGAAGCGCGCTTCGATAATGAGTAACTTGGCCATAGCGGCAGGCTCCTGCAATCAGGCGATCGGAAGCTCGCCGACGATGGACAGGCCGTAACCCTCCAGCGCGACGAGCGAATGATGGGTATTGGTCAGCAGGATCATGTCATGGACACCCAGTTCGGCAAGTATCTGGGCACCGACGCCATAATCGCGCAGTTCCTCAATCGGAGCATCGTTCCCTTCGCGAACACTCTTCTTGATTTCGATGGTGCGGGTCATCAGCCGGTGCATCGGCCGGTTGATGACAACAATCACACCTGTCCCGTTCTCGCCAATCATTTCCATCGAGCGGGTAAGGATATCCGAACGATTGCCGATCTCGCCAAAGATATCGGCGAATAATGACATGGTATGCATGCGCACGAGGGTTGGCTGGTCGGGATCAATCCGGCCCTTGACCAGTGCCATGGTCTCGTCACCAGTGGCCTTGTTGAAGAATGTATAGGCCTTCCAGTCCCCGCCCCAGCGGCTGGTGAAAGTGAGTTCGGCGCGTCGCTCGACCATGCGGTCATGCTTGCGGCGATAGGCGATAAGATCACGGATCGTGCCCATCTTGAGGTTGTGGAGCCGCGCGAAAGATACCAGATCGTCCATCCGCGCCATGGTGCCATCATCGCTCATGATCTCGCAGATCACGCCTGATGGATTGAGCCCGGCAAGCCGCGAAATATCGACCGCCGCCTCGGTATGTCCGGCACGCACCAGCGCACCGCCATCACGCGCGCGCAGTGGAAACACGTGACCGGGGGTGACGATGTCATCGCGGGTCTTTGATCCGTCGATAGCGACGGAAATAGTCCGCGCTCGGTCGGCGGCGGAAATGCCGGTGGTAACCCCTTCGCGCGCCTCGATGGAAACGGTGAAGGCGGTTTCGTATTGTGTGCCGTTGTGGCGGCTCATCGGGGTCAGCCCCAGCTGATCGCAGCGTTCGGATGTCAATGTCAGGCAGATCAGGCCGCGGCCATGGGTGGCCATGAAATTGATTGCATCCGGGGTTGCCATCTGCGCCGGGATGACAAGATCGCCTTCATTCTCGCGGTCTTCGTCATCGACGAGGACGAACATGCGGCCATTGCGCGCCTCGTTGATGATCTCCTCGATAGATACGAGCACCGGCGTTTCATCATTGGCAAAAAGCACGCGTTCCAGCTTGCCGAGCGTTTCGGTGGTGGGGTTCCAATCATCCTCGGTGCAATCACGCAAGGTGTTGGCGTGAAGCCCGGCAGCGCGGGCAAGGCCGGCGCGGCTCATGCGGCCTTCGGAGACGAGTTCGCGAACGCGTTCAAGGGTGCTCTGTGACATGGCGATGGCATAATCACATTATAATGTGACTGGCAATAAAATATCACATCAAATTGTGGAAAGCCTCTTGCGCGATGTATTTCGCCAATAAAGCTGCAATCCCGCAACCAGCGCGGCCAGCAGCAGACAAACCAATACTGATTGCTCCGGCTCAAGCCCATAGGAGCGGCACCAGTAAAGCGCCGGATAATGGACGGCATAGAGGGGAAAGCTCAATTCACCAGAGATTTTGGCCAGCAGTGCGCCGCGCGAAATCGCCAGAGCACCGAGCATCAGCAGCGGGCAGGCCAGCAGGACAAAACCAAGGTCATAGCTCCAGCCACAGGCTGCACTATCCGTTGCCGAAAAGGCCAGCGGCAGGGCCAGCGCTGCCAGCAGTCCGAACAATCCATGCAACTGGCGCTCTCCCCAGACCCGCCACAACACGATGCCCATGCAATAGGTAACGCCAACACGGAACAACCCGGCGAGCATCTGTCCCTGCGCCGAGCCGATGTCGAAGTTTCCGGCAGCCATGGCGGCATGGACCAATCCGGCGAGGCACAGCAGTCCGATTGCGGCAATCCAGCCTGCGCGCAATCGCCACAGCAACAGCCCATGGATCAGATTGGCGACGAGCTCGAAAAAGATCGACCAGGCAGGGACATTGAGCGGGAACAGGTTGTCCGATGAGAGGCTGGGCAGCAGCAGCAGATTGGGCAGCACCTGGCTTTTCCAGTGCCAGTCGGGATCATGCGTGGCCTCGCTCAGGAAGGGTAGAAACAGCAGCGCACCAAGCAGCATGGTCGGCCACATCCGGCGATAGCGCGCGGCAAAAAAACGGCCCGCGCCATAACCCGCAGCAAGCCGCGGTTCATAAGTCCGCGCCATGACAAAACCGCTCAGCACAAAAAAGAAATCGACCGCCAGATAGGCCTTGGGCGCATAGTCGGGAAAAGCGGGGAACAGCGCATGGGCATGCATCAACACCACCGCCAAAGCAGCAATCCCGCGCAAGGCATCAAGACCTGCCAGCCGTGATCTGGCCGAGGGAGAGGGCGAAGTAGGTGAGGTCGTAAACGGCGGCGTCACGCCCTGGCCTGTAGAGCGAAAATCAGGCTCGTGCTAGTGTGGTGGATTTTAAATTAGCCACATTAAGCGGCCAGACGCGGAGCGAATTTCAAATCCTTAAACCGCACCAGAATCATATAGTAGCTAGTGATCCTCTTGAATCTGAAGTTCGCTCTACCCTATCCGCACGGTCTGACGAACTTCAGATTCGGGTCACCAGGGTTCGAAACCGGGACACGAGGATAATGCCTGCGCCTCTGCGCTTTCCGGAACACTTGATTGACTTGTCCAGGGTGGCAGGCGAGACGTGATGCATGAAAAGCACTGCATTTGTTTTCGATACGATCCATGAGAGGCCGCATTTCAAGGCATTTCTGCGCAAGCTTGGCTGCGGATAGCTGTCACAGATGAGCAAGATCGTCACAATCGGCGCGGCGACTGCGTTTTTCAATGACAGCCGGATGGGGATTGCCCAGTTGCTGTCGAAGGCCGATGGGCTGGATTACATCATTTTCGATTTCCTCGCCGAATCCGTCATGGGTGGGTTGGGCAGGGGCTTGGCCAATGGCACAGGACCGGGCTTCGCGACTGATTTTGTTGACGGTTACATCCTGCCGCATCTGCAAACATTGCTCGACCGGCGTATCCGCATCGTCGCCAATGCCGGAGGGCTCAACCCTGCCGCCTGCGGCGAGGCCTTGCGGCGCGGGGCTGAAGCGGCGGGGCTGAAGCTGCGCATAGGTATAGTCGAGGGCGATAACCTTACCGCACAAAGTTCCGCGATCATCGGGGCCGATACGCGTGATATGTTCGATAATTCGTCGGTGCTTGAAATGGTCCGGAGCGCCGATCAGATCAACAGCCTGGTTGCCTATACCGGTGCCTTCCCGATTGCCGCCGCGCTGGCTGCCGGGGCCGATGTGGTGATCACCGGTCGTGCGGTGGACAGCGCCATGGCGCTCGGCCCGTTGATCCATGAATTCGGCTGGGGACCGGATGATTTCGACCTGCTGGCCGCCGGCACACTGGCCGGCCATCTGCTCGAATGTTCGGCTCAGGTGACGGGCGGCACATTTACTGACTGGCGCGATGTCCCTGACTGGGCGGGTATCGGTATGCCTATCGGCGAGTGCAGTGCCGATGGCAGACTGGTTATTACCAAGCCGCAAGGCACCGGCGGGCTGGTGTCGATTGGCACAGTTTCAGAACAGCTGCTCTACGAAGTCAGCGACCCACAGCGCTATTATGTCGCTGATGTGATCTGCGACTTTTCCGAAGTGCGCCTCACCCAGATTACGCCGGACCGCATCAAGGTGACCGGCGCGCGCGGCCTCGGTCGCACCGCGACCTGCAAAGCGAGCGTCACTTATGATGCGGGCTGGCGGGCGACTGCGATTATCCCGATTATCGGACTTGAGGCCGCAGCCAAGGCGTGCCGCCTTGGCGAGGAATTGATTGCCCGGACGAACACCATGCTGCGGCACAGCCAGCTTCCACCATTCACGCAAACACGGTGCGATGTCATCGGCGGCGAAGGCAGAGGCCCAACCACAGCCATTTGCCGTATCGTTGTCGATCACCCAGATCAGGCGGGCGCAGGGCTGCTGGTGCGCGAGCAGAGCTCGGCCATCAGCCATATGTCGGTCGGGATAGGCCTTAGTCTGGCCGCTTCGGTGCGCCCGGTGCAGCGGATTGCCGGATTCCTGATCCCGAAATCAGCGGTGTCATTAAAGGTCACTGTGGATAGCGCAAAGGTGCCATTCATCTCGAAAACAGACGCCAAAGGCCTTGAAGCTGAGGCCATCGCACCAGCCTTTCCGCCCGCGCCTGCTGATGCCGATCCAGACCAGACCGTGGCCCTGATCCGCCTCGCCTGGGCGAGAAGTGGCGACAAGGGCAATCTGTTCAATGTCGCAGTGATTGCCCGCAAGCCCGAATATCTGCCCTATATCGCCGCCGCGCTGACGCCGGAAGTCATCGGCAATCATTATGGCCACCTGCTCAGCGATGGCCGTACGCTGCCCGTCGGTCGCTTCAGCGTACCAGGGCTGTCGGCGCTTAATTTTGTTGTCGGTGACTCAATGGATGGCGGCGTCTTGGCCTCCATGTCGCTTGATCCTGTTGCCAAGGGCATGGCGCAGCTGCTGCTCGACTTTCCGGTGCCGGTAAGCCTTGCATTGCGAAATCAGCTGGACGCTTGAATGGACGACCCGGACGATTGAGGGCTTGATCAGATCGGCTAGGCCTGAGTTGCAAGGGGTAATAGTGGTGGACGCACTAGGGCTCGAACCTAGGACCCGCTGATTAAGAGTTATTATTTTGGCATTTTTGGGGTGTTCAGAGCCGTTCAAATCAGTTCAAATTCGACCATCAATATGTGACATAACTATCTATATTACAATGATATTAAAATTTCAATCTGTCCAAATCCATCCAGTTCTGAACATTGCCGTAGCGCGTTGACCACCTTTCCAAATGAACCTATAGCGAACCTATAGCGATTTAGGTTCACGGCGAAAAGGCATGGCGAGCACCCTCAACAAGCTGACAATCGATGCGATGGTAGCTCGGGCGCGGTCGCAAAAAGGTCGTCAGCTAGAGCTGGTCGATGACCATGAACGCGGCCTCCGCATCCGGGCGGGAGAACGTGTCGCAACCTGGTCGGTGCTGGTCTCGCTCCGGGATGGAAAGCGGTCCCGTGTGTCACTCGGTAACTGGCCAGGCATCGGCATTGCCGAAGCGCGAAGGCTCGCACAGGACAAGAAGCGGGAGATTGCCCATGGAGATGATCCGAACGAGAAAAGGCGCGAAGCCGTCAAGGAAGCGGCGAGGGTCGCTAAGACGCAGCGCAAGCTGAGCGACGTTCTCGACGAATATGAACGGCTCAAGCTGTCGCAGCTTCGCACAACCGAACAAACCCGGCGCGCGCTCGATGGCCCGAGCGGACTGCTTCGCGCCTTCGCCAACAAAGACAT
>JANOYZ010000102.1:0-17098 GCA_031429135.1 Novosphingobium sp.
ATCAGGGAACCCGCGATCAGCGCACCAAGCGCGCCGTGGCGATCCTGATGAACGGCACCAGTGTCGAAGCAGTCAAGGGCAGCCTGCTGATTCAGGTCAGCCACACCGCCAAGGATCCTGTTGTTTCCGCCAATGTCGCCAATGCCCTGGCCAAAGGTTTCATCGCCAGCAGCCTTGAACGCCGTTATGATTCATCCTCCTATGCCCGCAAGTTTCTTTCCGATCAGCTCGCCCGGACCAAGGCCGCGCTGGAGGAATCAGAACGCGGTCTGAACAATTATTCAATCAATTCAGGCGTGTTCCGCACCCAGACCGTGACCGTCGATGGCAAGACGTCCGAAGGCTCGACGCTGGCGCAATCTGATCTCACCACGCTCAATGAGGCATTGAATCTGGCCCGAGTCCGCCGGATCAACGCCGAGCAGGCCTACAAGTCGGCTTCGGTCAATTTCGTCAGCGAGCAGGCTGCCAATGTCGCGACTCTGATCTCGCAGCGTGCCGATCTGCAATCGCAGTATGATGAGAAGGCCAAGGTTTTCAAAGCCGATTATCCGGTGATGCGGGAATTGCAGGCCCGGATCGCCCGTCTTGACAGCGTCATCAACGGCGAGCGGGGCCGCGCCTCGGGCAACAAGCGCGCCGAGCTTGAGGGGGATTACCAGACAGCCTTGCGCGCCGAGGCCAGGATTGCGGCCAGTGTCGCTTCAGCCAAGGGTGAAGTCCAGACCGAGCGCGGTCGTTCGATCGAGTACAATATCCTCCAGCGCGAGGCGGATACCAACCGCGCGCTCTATGATGCCTTGCTACAGCGTTACAAGGAAATCGGTGTTGCCGGTGGCATTGGCCAGAGCAATGTCGCATTGGTCGATCCGGCCGATCCGCCAGCCGGGGCGTTCAGTCCGCGCCTGCCGGTCAATGCCATGATTGGTCTGCTCTTCGGCCTTGCTGCCGGTGTGGCACTGGCATTTGCCGCCTACTTGCTGTTCGATGCGATCATTGATCCCAACGATGTCCGCAACAAGCTGCACCTGCCGGTGCTCGGCGTGATCCCGATGGACAATGACGATCGCACACTGATGGAGGCGCTGGCCGATCGCAAATCGGATGTTTCCGAAGCATACTATTCGGTGCGGACCGCGCTCAAATTCTCGCGGCCCGAAGGCGCGCCGCGCACCCTGCTGGTCACCTCGACCCGTCCGGGTGAGGGCAAGTCGACCTCAGCCTATGCCATCGCCAGTTCGATGGCCCGACTGGGCTCGAAGGTGCTGTTGATCGACGCCGATCTGCGCAAGCCGACCTTCGTTTCCAGTCGCTCGGACGGCTATGGCCTGGCGCATCTGCTGGGCAGCGAAGAGCCGCTTTCCGCCTATATCGAGAAAACCCAGGTCGACAATCTCAACCTGTTGCCGGTGGGCCGCTATGTCGGATCGGCGGCGGAACTGCTCAGCTCGAACCGGCTGCCGGCGATCATTGCCGAAGCGCGTGGTGATTATGAGATGGTGGTGATCGATGGCCCGCCGGTGCTCGGCCTGACCGATGCTCCCTTGCTGGGTGCCGCAGCTGAAGCGACCGCGCTGGTGGTTGAAAGCCGCCAATCGCGCACCGGTAATGTTGTGGAAATGGTTCGTCGCCTGCTTGAATCGGGCACCAACATCGCCGGCGTCATTCTCACCAAGGTCACGGCCACTGGCGGTGCCTATGGCTACAGCTATTATTCGTATAACTATGGCTCGGATGGCGTTGGCGGCAAGGTGACTTCGGATCCGACGCGCGCGCTCGACCTTAATCGCACCGATGCCTGAGCACATATAGGGACATGACGAGAATGCGGCTTGTACGCGATTCCGGTTCCAGCGGCTCCCGTGTTGCTCTGGCTGCGGGCAGCGGGGCCGTGCTGGCTGTGTTGGCCGTGTTGGCGAATCTGGGCCGTGCCGCTGAAACTTCGGCGGCGGGTTCCATGCCCGCGCTGGCCGGCTTCGGTCCTGGAAAACTTGGTCAGCTGCGCGCCCAGCAGGCCGATGTGACTGGCCAGCCGCCAGCAGGCATCGATGCTATCGGTCGTGCGGCCCTGGCCTCGTCACCACTGGCTTATGAGCCGTTTTATGCCGCCGCCGCCGCCGGGTTTCGCGGCAAGACGGCTGTCGGCAGCGATCAGGATGCCGTGCTGCTGCGCGAGGCGCTTCGCCGCAACCTGCGGTCGCGCGAATCGCGGCTGCTGCTGCTGCGCTACGCGGTCGGCACCGGCAATCTCAAGGAAGCTATCGCTCAGATCGCGGTGATGAACCGGCTGAGCAGCACCTTGACCGAGACGCTGATGATGGGTGTTGGCAGCGCCATCAACAGTGATCGGCAGGCCGATGATGCGGTGGCGGCACTGACCCCGCATCCCGAACTGTTCGAACCGTTCCTGCGCGGCTTTGTTGCGGCGAAGAAGCCGGCTCCGCTGGCAGTCCGGCTGGTCAGCCGTATGCCGCGCACCAGCTTTGCCGATCCGCAAGTGCGCGGGCTGGCGACGAACCTGCTGGTTGGCGCGCAAGCCTTTGCCGAAGCGCGCGCGCTATGGAGCACAGGGGGCAGCGCACAGGGTGGCGCGGCGGAACTGGTTCACAGCCCCGATTTCACCGATATGCGGGTGCCGCCGCCGTTCAACTGGGAACTCAAGGTCAATTCCACCGGCGCTGCCGAAAGAGCGCCGGGCGGCGGACTGTCGCTGGATTACTATGGCCGGACACCCGGAGCGATGGTAACGCAAGTGCTGACGCTGTCTCCGGGAGCATACAGGGCCCGGCTGGAATATCGTACGCTCAGTGGATCGCCGGGGGCATTGGCGCTGAGGCTCGAATGTGTTGGCGCAGAAGTGGCCTTGTTCGAAATGCCGCTGGCTGGGGCATCGGGTGCCAGTCAAGTGCTCAATATTCGTTTCGCCATCCCCGACGGTGCCTGCAAGGGTCAGCGGCTGAGTCTGGGCGGACGCATTCAGGAAAACCGCAATGCCCAGCAGGCTATGGTGCGCCGCCTTGATATTACACCGGGAGCCGGCAAGTGATCGCCCTGACCCGCGCCAATATGACCCTCGCCTATCTCGCCGCCGTCCTGTTGCTCGGCGGGGCTTCTGCGGCCGGCTTCGGCGGGAATATGCTGTTGCAATTGGCCGGAGCGGTGCTGATCGGCTGGACGCTGTGGCAGCAACCGGCGGGTAGAGGGGAACAGCTGCCCGCCGTGAACACCGGTCTGGCAAAGTTCGGCCTTGCTGTCATCCTGCTCTGCGCGGTGCAGTTCCTGCCGCTGCCACCGGGTATCTGGCGCCATTTGCCCGGGCGCGGGGCTGTCTATGACGGGTTCACCGCGCTGGGTGTCGCTGTGCCATGGCTGACAGTCTCGCTGGCACCGTGGCACAGTCTTGCCTCTTTCGCCTGGTGGATACCGGCGCTGGCGCTGCTAATGTCTATGCGCGCCAGCGGCGCACCGCTGACCCGCGATGTGGTCTATACCATTGCCGGCATTGCGGCGGTTTCTGTCGTGGTCAGTGCCTTGCAGCGGTTGACCGGCAGCTTCTATTTCTATGAAATCACCAATTACGGCGAAGGACCGGGCTTCTTCGCCAACAGCAACCATCAGGGCTCATTTCTGCTCGCGGCGCTGGCGCTGTGGGGATCGTGGCTGGCGCTGGAAATGCGCGCTGCTGTCTCGCCAAAGGAATGGCTGGCAAGTGTCGGCGCGTTTGGCTCGGGTATCGCCTTGCTGCTGGTGTTCGGGGTGCTGGTGAGCGGATCACTGGCCTGCGTGGTGCTATTGTTTCCGGTCTTGGTCGCCCTATACCTGATTGCCAAGCCAGACCTGCGTGTTCACCTGGCACTGGTTGTGCTGGGAGGCATCGTTGTACTGGGCGGGATTGTCGCCTTCCTGCTCTATGGCCCGGTCGCCAACGACCTGACTGCCAAAGGGGCGACAGCTGGCATCAGCCGTCAGGAATTCCTCGTCACCGGCTGGCAGATACTCAAGGACTATGCACCGCTTGGTAGCGGCACCGGCACCTTCCTTGAACTCTACCGCTGGTATGAGCAGCCTGCGCTGGTCGGCACCACATTCGTCAACCATGCCCACGATGACCTGCTCGAACTGCTGATCGAGACCGGAATTTTCGGCCTCATCGCGGTGATCACTTTCCTCGGCTGGTTCGTGCCGCGCGCCTGGTCAGCGTGGTCAGGGGCGCGGCGCAACGCAATGCAACTGGCTGCCAGCGTGGTGATCGGCACCGCGCTATTGCACAGCCTCGTGGACTATCCGCTGCGCACAGCAGCGATGAGTGCGATTCTGGCTATCGCCTGCGTCCTGCTGGTCCGCCCTGCCGATCCGCCGCGCAGCCGCTCGCGTTCACGCAAGCCCGGCGGAGGCAGTCCTGTTCGCGATATGATCAGGATATGAACAATCAAGCCAAGGCAATATCTGGCGCATCTTCACGCTTCATGCCGATGACATTGTAGCCCGCATCAACATAGTGGATTTCACCCGTCACGCCCGAGGACAGGTCTGACAGCATATAGAGACCGGCACCGCCAACATCCTCGATGGTGACATTGCGGCCGAGCGGGGCGTTGAGCTCGTTCCATTTGAGGATCAGGTTGAAATCGCCGATCCCCGATGCCGCCAATGTGCGGATCGGCCCGGCTGAGATGGCATTGACCCGGATATTGTCACGGCCAAGATCGGCGGCGAGATATTTGACGCTGGTCTCCAGCGCCGATTTCGCCACGCCCATGACATTGTAGTGCGGAATCACCTTTTCCGCGCCATAATAGGTCAGTGTCAGGATAGAGCCACCATCTGGCATCATCACCGCCGCGCGCTGGGCCACTGCGGTCAGGCTGAATACGCTGACATTCATGGTGTTGAGGAAATTTTCGAGGCTGGTATCGCTGTAGCGCCCACGCAGCTCGTTCTTGTCCGATGCGCCGATGGCATGGACGACAAAATCTATCTGGGGCCAGCGTGCGGCCAGCGTGGCAAAGGCGGCATCAAGCGAGGCCATATCGGCTACGTCGCAAGGGAAAACCAGATCGCTGCCCAATTGCTCGGCAAGCGGACGACAACGCTTTTCAATCGCGGCATTGGGATAGGTAAAAGCCAGTTCTGCGCCATGCTCGTGAAGTTTCTGCGCAATTCCCCAAGCGAGGGACTTGTCATTCGCCAGCCCCATAATCAGGCCGCGCTTGCCCTGCATCAATCCGCTCATTCGTTCCCATCCCCGCCTTGTTGTGTCGCTTCGATTTTTTCTGCTGCTACTTGGCCGACAAAATGACGTTCTTCCGGACTTTCCGCCAGTGCCGCGTTGAGTTCTGCGCCCACCACCAGTCCTAGTCCGACTAACCAGAAAAAGAAAAGGGCGATCATCACGCCAGCCAGGCTGCCATAAGTCAGATCATAGTCGAAAAGCGAGCGCAGCACCCATGGCAGCGCAACGGAAACTGCCACCCACCAGAAGGTGACAAACAGTGCTCCTGGCCATTTGGGATAGGCACGGCCGCGATATTTCTCTGGCGTCAATGAGACGAAGATCAGAAACAGGGATAGGTACAGCACGACAGCCGGGACCAGCCGCCCCAGTGCAACTTGTTCCAGCAACAGACCGGCGCGCGGCACCCAGGCCGCGATTGCCTGCTCCACCGCGCCCAGCGCCACTTGCGCCAGCAGCGAGAACAGCAGCGCGATCACCGCCACGATGATGATCCCGGTGGACAGCAGGCGGTAGCGCCAGAAGGCCTGAACTGCCTGCGTACCATAGGCGCGGCGCAGCACGTCACGGATGGTTTCGACCAGACTGCCTACGGTCCACAGCCCGACCAGTCCGCCCACCCACAGCAGCCAGCCGTGGCGCAATTCGATGACGTCATAAGCCACCGGGGCGAGCGCGCGCGAAACGACTGGTGGCACCGCCAGCAAAAAGGCGTGGACCGATGCCTCACGCTGCTGCGGCTCGCCAATCGCTGAAAATATTGCAGTGACCGTGATGAAGAACGGAAACAGCGCGACGATGGTGGTATAGGCAAGGTTGCCGGCGTGGATGAAGCCATCGTTCCACGCCCCGGTCCAGGTCCGGGTGAATACTCGGTGCGGGCGTGAGCCTTTGCCGAAACCGCGATCTATCCGCGCGCCCAGTTCATCGTGCCAGCGTTGGGCGCGCTTGCGCCGCGCTTCGGGCGAAAGGTTTGGCACAGTCAGTGGCGGGGTTTCCGCATCGTCAGCGATTACCCGCTCTTCCACGCTTCAGACGCCCAGTTTCGCGCGCAGATTGCGCCTATCCGTCCAGCCTTCCAGCCGGCTCTGGAGATCGGCATCGGCTGGCGGAAGGTCGATCTCCAGCGTCACCAGCTGATCGCCACGGCTGCCGTCCTTGCGGCTGAAGCCCTTTTCCTTGAGGCGCAGGGTCTTGCCCGAACTGGAGCCCGGCGCGACCGAGAGCATCACTGCGCCATCAGCGGTGGGAACCTTCAGCCTGGCCCCGTTCACTGCCTCGTCGAGGGTGATCGGCAGGTCGAGCCGCAGATTATCTCCATCTCGGCGAAAGAAGCTGTGCGGTTCGATCATGATGGTGACAATCGCATCGCCGTTTCCGCCCGGTCCGGCCTCGCCCTTGCCGCCAAGCCGCATCTGAGTACCATCCTCGACACCGGCAGGCAATTTAAGGTCAATGGTCTTGCCATCGGCCAGCGTGATACGTTGCGGGGCGCGGGTGGCGGCATCGATCAGCGACACCTTGAGGCGGTAGGCCATATTGTTGCCCTTGGGCGCTGGCCGCCGGCCAAAGCCTCCGCCCATTCCGGCACCTCCACCGGTGCTGTTGCCGCGCCCCCCGCCGAACAAACCCTCGAACAGGTCGGAAATGTCGATGCCGTCGCTGCCCCCGCCCATGTTGCCGCCGCCGCCACCGAAACCGCCGCCACTGCCACCGAATCCTCCGGAAAACGGGTTCGCCGGATTGCCGTCGATGTCGATTTCGCCGCGATCAAAGCGGGCGCGTTTGTCCTTGTCAGACAGGATATCATAAGCCCGCGTCACCTCGCTGAAGCGCTCGGTGGCCCTGGGATTATCGGAATTGCGATCAGGATGCAGTTCCTTGGCCAGCTTGCGATAGGCGGATTTCACCTCCTTCTCGCTGGCGCTGCGGGGTACACCTAGGATCGAATATGGGTCAGACATGGTTGCGAAGTTAGGGGTGCATTGCAAACATCACAAGGGATTGAGGTTTGCACACTGCTCGCTCCGGTCTATGACAGCCTTGGGCCGCCGCCCGCTGTGTGAGGTTATCACCTCTCACCCATAGTCCAACACTGGCAGGAAACCGACGTGAAATCTGAACAGGCGGCTGCAACCATCGCGCATGGCGATCCATTCGCTATTTTTACCGCGTGGTATGATGAGGCGCGGATAACCGAACTTAATGATGCAAATGCCATGGCGCTGGCGACGGCAACGCCCGATGGCGCGGCTTCGCTGCGTATGGTGCTGCTGAAAAGACATGCCCCCGACGGCTTTGTTTTCTATACCAATTCGCACAGCCGCAAGGGCGCAGAATTGATCGCCAATCCCCAGGCAGCACTGCTGTTCCACTGGAAATCGCTGCGCCGCCAGATCCGCATCGAAGGCCCGGTCGAACGTGTCAGCGATGCCGATGCCGACGCCTATTTCGCCAGCCGCGCGCGCGATTCGCAGCTGGGTGCGGTGGCATCGGACCAGTCCGCGCCGCTCGACAGCCGCGAGACATTTATCGCTCGCTTTGCCGAGGCTGCGGCGCGCTTTGCTGGCGGGCGGGTTGAACGGCCTGCGCACTGGTCCGGCTTTCGGCTGGTGCCGCGAGCCATCGAATTCTGGCAGGACCGCGAGCACCGTCTGCACGAACGCCGCCGTTTTACCCCTGATGCAGCCGTACCGGGCGGCTGGTCCAGCACGTTGTTGTATCCATGAGCGCGATTTCGCAGAAAATACCGGGTAATGCCAACGCGCTGAACCGCAGCGCCGCAATCGCCAGCATTGCCGTGGCGCTGCTGCTGGTCGCGCTCAAGGGCTGGGCAGCATGGTCCACCGGCTCCACCGCCATGCTCGGCAGTCTGGCTGATACCGTGCTCGATCTGGTCGCCAGCGTGGCGACGCTTGCCGGTGTGTGGGTTGCCGCCCAGCCGGCTGACCGCGAGCACCGTTTCGGGCACGGCAAGGCTGAAGCCATGGCGGCGATGTTCCAGGTTGTGCTGATCTCGATCTCGGCGATCACGCTGGCATTCCGCGCGGCGCAGCAGTTCTTTGCTGGCGAGCGGACGGCGGCTGCCAGTGACGGCATCATCGTCTCGGCAATCGCCATGGCGGCAACGCTCGCGCTGATCACCTGGCAGCGACACGTCATCCGCCGCACAGGCAGCCTCGCGATCAGCACTGACCATGTCCATTACCAGTCGGACCTCCTGCTCAACCTTGCGGTGATTGGTGCGCTGGTGCTTGATCAATATGCCGGAATCAGCGGTGCGGACCCGGTGTTCGGTCTGCTGATCGCGCTGTGGCTGGGCTGGGGCGCATGGCGCGCTTCGCAGGCGGCGATCACCCAGCTGATGGACCGCGAATGGCCCGATGAAAAACGTGACCGCTTCGTCAAGATCATCGCCCGCCACCCTGAACTGCGCGGCGTCCATGATCTGCGCACGCGGACATCGGGCAACCGGGATTTCGTGCAGTTCCACGTCTGGGTCGATCCGGACCTCACCGTGCGCGAGGCGCACCGGGTGATGGATGAGATCGAGATCAAATTGCTCGCCGAATTTCCGGGGATCGAAATCCTTATTCATCCCGATCCCGAAGGCCACGTCGATACCGGGCTGGGTGCCAAGGATCTGATGCCAGATATGCCGGCTTCGGAGTGACCATGGCCCACACAATCCCCTACTGGCACGTTGATGCCTTTGCCGACCGTGCTTTCACCGGCAATCAGGCAGCGGTGATGATCCTTGATGTCTGGCCTGATGATGACGTGTTACAGGCCATTGCAGCGGAAAACATGTTCGCCGAGACCGCCTTTCTGGTCGGGGATGCCAGCGGGGAAAGCGATTGGGAACTGCGCTGGTTCACGCCCATGCTGGAAATCCGCTTGTGCGGCCATGCGACTCTGGCGGCGGGTTATGTCGTGCTGGGGCGGGATCCCGCGCGAGAAGCAGTGCGGTTCCGCACCAGGCTTGCCGGGATCCTTGAAGCCCGCCGAACCGCATCCGGCTATGAGGTGGCCCTGCCTGCGCGCGCCGCCAGCCCGAGTGCGTGGGACGAGGCCACCGCCGCGCTGGGCGGAACCCCGCACGAAGTGTGGCGCAACGATGATCAGAACAACATCTTCCTTTATGACAGCGAGGCGGAAGTCCGCGCGCTCAAACCAGACATGCGCGCACTCGCCGCGCTGGGCATCGATAGCTTCATCGCCACCGCGCACGGGAGCGAGACTGACGTCGTCAGCCGCGTTTTCGTGCCGGGTGCAGGCGTAGACGAAGACCCGGTTACCGGTTCGGCCCATGCCGTGCTCACCCCGTTCTGGACGGCGCGGCTGGGGCGCGACAGTTTCACCGCCTATCAGGCGAGCGAGCGCGGCGGGCATGTTTCCTGCCGCCTTGAAGGTGATCGGGCGTGGCTGGGCGGCGGCTGTGTGACGGTGGTGACGGGCAACTTCACCTTCTAAAGCTTCGGAAACAGCCCGACAATATCCGCGAGATGTTTCCGCACTGGCCCGCGCTCTTCCTCAGGGCTCTTGCCAAGCCGGACAACAGTCAGCCGCTGCTCTGGCGAGACCAGAACATATTGGCCGAGGTGGTCTGTGCAGGCGAACAGACTGGCCGGTGCGTTCGCCGGGAACAGCACATCGTGTCCGTCGACCTGCGGGCGGTTGAGCCACAGCTGGCCGCCATAGCCGGGGTTGCGCGGGCTGGGGCTGGTCATGAATTCGATCCAGCCATGCGGCACCAGCTGCGCGCCCTTGACCGCACCGCCCGCGCGCAGGAATTCGCCGAATTTTCCCCAATCGCGCGCGGTGCCGTGGATCAGGCTTGATCCGATCAATGTCCCCGCCGCATCAAATTCGGGCACCATGCTTTTCATTCCGGCGATGTCGAACAGACGGGTGTGCAGATAGTCTGACACCGCCAGCCGCCTGAGCTTGGGATCGGTGCTTTCGGTGAGCACACGGGCGGCGATATCGGCGAGGATCACCGTGGTCGCCGAGCTGTATTTCCACATCTTGCCGGGCTCTGCCTCAAGCGGCTGTTCTTCGGCCCAGGCGGCCATATTGTCGCGACCATCGAGGAACAACATGCGCACTTCGCTGGAATCATAGATCGGATCGCTTGCCTCGCTATGGCGCAGGCCAGAGCGCATCTGCAGCAGCTGGCGCAGTGTAATCGCACCGCGCGGATCACCCGGTCGCTGCCAGGCGGGGACAGGAACACCTTCGTCCAGTCGCAGTCGTCCGTCGGCAACCAGCATGCCGATCAGCACACCGGTGATGGTCTTGGACATCGACCAGCCGATCAGCCGTGTGTTCCGGTTATACCCCTTGCCGTAACGCTCGGCGATAACTCGCCCGCCCGAAAGCACCAGCAAGGCGCGTGTCTCGCCGGCTGCTTCATCGCTGAACAGGGCATCGATTGCACGGGCCAGTTTCTCGCGGTTGATGCCGGGTTTTTCGGTCACTGCCGCCAGTGCGCCCTTGCTCAATGGCGGGGGCGGCGCAGCGGTTTCCTTGCTGCCGCACGAGACAAGGGCTGGCAGCAGAGCCAAGCTCAGGATATGGGGCAGAAGGCGCTTAATCATGGCGCGTCTTCTTGCGCAGGAACAAGGCCGGATGGCAACAATGAAGCAGAAAAGGCCTGGCATGAAGCAGAAAAGGCCGACGTTTCAGCCGCATCGCCGTAAGTGGCCCTGGCTGCTGGGGTTTGCAGTCATTGGCATGGTTATCTGGTTCTGGGGTCCGATCATGGGCTATGCTCGGACCGGTGCCTCTTTCGGCGCGCGGGTGGCCTGCTCATGCCGCTATGTCGCCGGGCGCAGCCTGGCTGATTGCCGCAAGGATTTTGAGCCGGGCATGGGCCTCGTCGTGCTGAGCGAAGACAAAGAGGCCAAAAGCGTCACCGCCCGTTTCCCGCTGCTCGCCACCCAGACCGCGACCTGGCAGGATGGTCCGGGCTGCGTGCTGGAAAAATGGGATAGCTGATCAGCTGGCCGAAACAGTCGATTCGATCCAGCCGCCGCCGATAACTCGCTCGCCGGCATAGATCACCGCCGCCTGTCCGGGCGCGACGCCATATTCAGGCGAAGCAAAGCGGATCGTGGTTTCGGCACCATCCCCGAGCGGGCCTTCAAGGACTATCGGCACAGGCTTGGCCAGTGAACGGACTTTGGCCGAGAGCGGCTCACCCGGCAGCACTCCAATGTGATTGGTCTCTATGATGCGCGCGGTGGACACTGCCAGTAAGTGCTTCGGCCCAACCAGCACCTGACGTTGCGCAGCATCGATCCCGGTGACATAGAGCGGCTCAGCCAGCCCGCCGATCTCAAGTCCGCGACGCTGGCCGACGGTGTAATGGATCACGCCCTTGTGCTGCCCCAGCACATCGCCGCTGGTGGCATGAACAATCTCGCCGCCTTCAACCCCGTCGGGCCGCACCGCGCGCACCACTTTGGCGTAATCACCATCGGGGACGAAGCAGATATCCTGACTGTCCGGCTTGGCGGCTACCCTGAGAGCGAAAGCCTCGGCAATGCGGCGCACTTCCTGCTTGGGCAGGCCGCCCAGCGGGAAGCGCAGGAAGTCAAGCTGCGCTTCGGTGGTACCATAAAGGAAATAGCTCTGGTCACGCGCCGGATCGATTGCGCGATGCAGCTCTGGGCCATTCTCGCCTTCCACGCGCCGCACATAGTGGCCGGTGGCAAGGCAATCGGCCCCCAGTTCGCGCGCCATGGCAAAAAGATCGGTAAACTTTGGCCCCATGTTGCAGCGGATGCAGGGGATCGGGGTGCGCCCGGCGAGGTAATCATCGGCGAAGCGTTCAACCACCGATTCGCGAAAGGCGCTTTCATGGTTGAAGACATAATGGGCAATGCCCAGCCGATCAGCCACGGCGCGGGCATCACGGATGTCATCCCCGGCACAGCATGCGCCCTTGCGACCGGTGGCAGCGCCGTAATCGTAAAGCTGGAGGGTAATGCCGATAGTTTCGGCACCGCTGGCCGCCGCGAGCGCGGCGACAACCGAACTGTCCACCCCGCCCGACATGGCGACGACGATCCTGCGTCCGGTCAGCGAACCAGGCTCCTCGCCGCGCAGCTGGAATAGTGCGGGCAGATCAGGCAGGCTGGTGGGGTCAGAAAATACGGTCATCACGCGCCCATACACGCGCGCAGTCTGCGGAGCAAAGGTGAGCGGCCCGCCGTTCACATCTGTTAACCTAGATCAAGATCGGGTGAACGCGGCCTTTACCTCGCCTTGACCAAGTCTGGTCTATTGGCGGTTTCATGGAATTGGGATTCGATCATCACGATCTGCTGGGCAGTGCCGATTCGGCAAAGGCCGATGCGCCGTCTGCATGGGTGCCGGCTCCCGCACCTGAATGGGCGGGACTGAAGGCACGCTTCCTCGCGGCACATGGCCTGCGCCGGGCTATGGCCGAGGTTGCGAATAATGGCTCTTCTGCCGGTTCTGGCGGAGGAAGCTTTACCGCGGCAAGTGCCGAAGTGCTGGCATCGGGACGTGAAGCGTCACCAGCCGTTAACCCTACTGCTTTAGCCAATGGCAAAGCCCTATTCTGCATAGAAGCATTTGTTGACGGCAATCCCCACGCCGAAGACCAAGGAATGTCATGATTGAAAATCAGAACATAAGGCCAGCAATGGTCATCGGGCCGCTCGGCGAACCACTGACCGTGGATTCGCTTCCAGACCCCACCACGACGCGATGGGTTGTCCGCCGCAAGGCGGAAGTAGTTGCAGCCGTTAATGGCGGACTGCTGTCTATCGACGATGTTTGCGAACGCTACAGCCTGACGCTTGAGGAATTCGCTTCCTGGCAGCGCGCGGTTGATCGCTCGGGCATGCAGGGTCTGCGGGTGACGCGCATCCAGCACTACCGCGATCTCTACGAGCGCCAGCTCAAATACTGACGCATGCCAAGCGACGCCTCAACCAGCCGGGTCCCGAAAGGGTTCCCGGCTGGTTGTACTTTTGCGACAGTCGCATCGTGATCGATTCATAAGCGCCGATGCAGATTGCAACGTTGTTTGTCGAAGCCTATGTCATTGCTGTCGAAACCATATGGCTCTGGCGGTTGCCGCTGGTGGTTTATTGATGTAATACAGCTGCCGGATTAGCCTCCGGAAACAATCAGCAAGGCTCCGACTCTATGAATTACGAATCCAGGATCGATGCTTCCGGCGATCCGCGCGGCAATCCACAGGATATGGCCAACCCGCTGGATTTGAGCGGTGAAGAAGACGGCCGTTCGCGGCGGCGGCCCTATATCTATATCCTGATCGCGGCTGTGCTGCTCATTGGTCTGTGGTTCCTGCTGCACGGTGGGGGGGCAGACGGGCCAGCCGACAAGAAGAATCAGGCCCCCGTGGTCTCGGTAATCGCGCCGGGCAGCGCCACCATCGAAGGCGTGATCAATGCCACCGGCACACTGGCGGCGCGGCGAGAATTGCCCGTCGGCTCTGTGGGTGAAGGCGGGCAGGTGCGCGAAGTGCTGGTTGAAGCGGGGGATTGGGTCCGTCAAGGACAAGTGCTGGCGGTGATCGATCGCTCGGTGCAGGTCCAGCAACAAGCCGGGCAAGGCGCGCAGATTCAGGTTTCCGAGGCCGATGCGCGTCTGGCGCAGGCCAATCTTGATCGTGCGCTCAAACTGGTGGAACGCGGTTTCATTTCCAAGGCTGATGTCGATCGGCTGACCGCCACGCGCGATGCCGCCAATGCCCGCGTTCGCGTCGCCCGCGCCCAGCTTGGACAGTTACAGGCGCAGTCGGCGCGGCTCAATATCGTCGCACCGGCGGCGGGGCTGCTGCTTGAACGCAAGGTTGAGCCGGGGCAGGTGGTTGGTGGTGGCAGCGGCGTACTGTTCCGCATTGCCAAAGGCGGCGAGATGGAAATGAAGGCGCTGCTGGGCGAAGTTGATATCGCCAAGATCAGTCAGGGCATCATTGGCGAAGTGACCCCGGTCGGATCGAGCAAAGCTTTCACCGGTCAGGTCTGGCAGGTTTCTCCGGTGATCGATCCGCTGACCCGGCAAGGTTCGGCGCGGATCGCACTGGCCTATGCGCCCGAGCTCAAGCCTGGCGGCTTTGCCAGCGTGAAAATCAAGGCGGGCTCCGTGGTGGCACCGCTGCTGCCAGATTCAGCCGTGCTGTCGGACGGCAAGGGCAGCTACGTCTATATCATCGGCAAGGACAACAAGGCCGAGCGCCGTCCGGTGAAAACCGGGCTGATCACAGACAAGGGTATTGCCATCATCGAGGGTATCAATGGCAGCGAGCGCATTGTCTTGCGTGCTGGCGGGTTCCTCTCGCCCGGTGAGACGGTCAACCCGACGGTGGTCAAACAGTGACCGGCACAGGGCAGAGCTGAACCATGAACTTCCGCAATATCTCGGCCTGGTCGATCCGCACCCCGGTTGTGCCGATCATGCTGTTCCTCGGACTGTTGCTGGTGGGCATAGTCTCCTTCATGCAGATGAAGGTGCAGAACATGCCGGATATCGAATTTCCGGCAGCCATCGTAGTGATCAGCCAGCCGGGCGCTGCGCCGACCGAGATCGAGACGCAGATCACGCAAAAGATCGAAGCCTCGCTACGCACGATCAACGGCGTCGATACGATCAGTTCAACCGCGTCAGAAGGTAACAGCCAGACAATAATTTTTTTCCAGATTGGCACCGACATCAATGAGGCGGTGAACGACGTCAAGAATGCGGTAGATCAGGCGCGCGGCGAACTGCCCGATGGCATTCTGGAGCCGCGCGTGTTCAAGGCCGAGGGTGGCGGCGGCGATGTCGCCGCCTGGGCGGTGACCGCCGATGACATGACGCTTGAGCAATTATCCTGGTTCATTGATGACACTGTCTCCAAGCGCCTGCTTTCCATACCCGGGATGTCCGCAGTCGAACGCAGCGGCGGCGTCACCCGCGAAATCCGGGTAACTCTTGATCCCGCGCGGATGCAGTCGCTCGGCGTTTCGGCGACTCAGGTCAATTCTGCGCTGCGCCAGATCAACACCAATGCGGCGGGCGGCAAGGCTGAAATTGGCGGTTCTCGCCAATCGGTGCGTGTGCTTGGCAATGCGGCAACTGCCTATGAACTGTCACAAATGGTCATCCCGATTGGCGGCGGGCGCACGGTCAAGCTGACTGATTTTGCCAAAGTGTCTGACAGCTTTCGGGAATTAACATCCGCGGCAAAAATGAATGGCAAGGCGGTGGTCAGTTTTGACATCCAGCGCGCGCGCGGTGCCTCTGACGTTTCTGTTTTCGATGATTCCGTGATCGAGATCGCCAAGCTCGAAAAAGAGCACCCCGGTGTCCATTTCACCGTACTCTATGACTTCGTCAAATACACCAAAATGCAATATGAAAGCTCGATCGCCTCGATAGTCGAGGGCGCGATTCTGGCGGTGATCGTGGTGTTTTTCTTCCTGCGCGATTGGCGCGCGACGGTGATCTCGGCGATTGCTATTCCGCTGTCAGCCATACCGACATTCTATTTCCTGTTCTCGTGGTTCGGGTTTTCGCTCAACAGTCTGTCATTGCTGGCGCTGGGCCTGGTCGCAGGAGTGCTGGTCGATGATGCCATTGTCGAGATCGAGAATATCGTCCGCCATATGCGCATGGGCAAAAGCGCCTATCAGGCATCGATCGACGCGGCGGATGAAATCGGCCTGGCGGTGGTGGCAACAACCTTGTCGATTGTCGCGGTGTTCCTGCCGGTTGGCATGATGGGCGGAATTCCCGGCCAGTTTTTCAAGAGTTTCGGCCTGACGGTGGTCATCTCGGTGCTGCTCAGTCTGGCCGTTGCGCGGATGATCACGCCGATGGTTGCGGCCTATTTTCTGAAAGCGCACGGCGTGGCCGAGCATGCCAGCGGTCCGTGGATGGACCGCTATATGTCCATCCTGCGCTGGACACTCGATACCTCGCGGGTTGCGGCATACAAGCAGAAGGTTCTCAATCGCCGCCACCGGCTGGGGCTGTGGCACCGGATCGCCGCGCGCCTGCGTGATCACCGCGTCTGGATGGTGGGGGTTGGCTTCGGCTCGTTGCTTATGACTGTTGCACTGCTGGCGATAATTCCCACGCAGTTTTTTCCAAACGAGAACTCCGATTTCAGCAGCATCGGTATCGAGATGGTCCCCGGCACCACTCTGGAGCAGACCGAAGTGGTGTCGAAAAAGGTTGTCGATATCGTTACGAAGGACCCTTCAACGGCGAGCGCATATGCCAGCACACGCGAGGGTAACGGCCGCATTTTCATCAATCTCAAGCTTGATCGCACCAAGACTAGTCAGGAATTTGAGCGCGAACTGACTCCCAAATTGCAGCAAGTCGCCGATGCCCGCGTTACGTTTCGGGATATGAACGCTGGCGGTGGCGGCGGCAGTTCTGGCAGGCCTATTTCGATAATGCTGTCTGGTTCGGATCCACAGATGCTCGAGAAAACCGCCACGACTCTGATAGAGCAGATGAAGGACATTCCCGGCATCGTCGCGCCAAGGATCGCTGCCGACATGCGCCGCCCGGAAGTCATTATCAAGCCGCGGCTTGATCTGGCTGCCAGCCTTGGTGTCAGCACTGCATCGCTCAGTCAGGCTATCCGCATCGCCACGATCGGTGATATTGATCAGAACGCAGCCAAGTTTTCCTTGAGTGATCGTCAGGTGCCGATCCGTGTCCGCTTGTCAGAAGACACGCGTCGCAATATTTCGACCATTCAGAACCTGCCCGTACCAACTTCAACCGGTGGTTCGGTGCCGCTTTCCGTGGTTGCTGATATATCGCTCGGCTCCGGTCCGGTGAGCATCCAGCGGTATAATCAGAGCC
>JANOYZ010000103.1:0-3546 GCA_031429135.1 Novosphingobium sp.
ACTTCGATCTGGGCACGGATCTGTTCGACGCGGGCCTTGATCTCATCGCTTGAACCAGCGCCATCGACAATGGTGGTGTTGTCCTTGTCGATGGTAACCTTCTTGGCCTGACCAAGCATCGACAGCGTGACGTTCTCCAGCTTGATGCCGAGGTCTTCAGAGATCATTTCACCTGCGGTCAGCGTGGCGATATCGCCCAGCATGGCCTTGCGGCGATCACCGAAACCGGGAGCCTTGACGGCAGCGATCTTGAGGCCGCCACGCAGCTTGTTGACCACCAGAGTGGCCAGCGCTTCGCCTTCGATGTCTTCGGCGATGATCAGGAGCGGACGAGCCGACTGCACCACGGCCTCAAGAATCGGCAGCATCGCCTGGAGCGACGACAGCTTTTTCTCGTGGATCAGGATGTAGGGGTTTTCCAGTTCGACGGTCATCTTCTCGGGGTTGGTGACGAAGTAAGGTGAGAGATAGCCGCGATCGAACTGCATGCCTTCAACGACATCGAGTTCAAACTCGAGACCCTTGGCTTCTTCAACGGTGATCACGCCTTCCTTGCCGACCTTTTCCATGGCTTCGGCGATCTTCTCGCCTACTTCACGATCACCATTGGACGAAATGATGCCGACCTGGGCGATTTCGGCCGAACCGGAAACCGGCTTCGAACGCTTCACCAGATCTGCTACCACGGCGGTGACAGCAAGATCGATGCCGCGCTTCAGGTCCATCGGGTTCATGCCGGCGGCAACGCAGGTCATGCCTTCGCGGACGATGGCCTGAGCCAGAACCGTGGCGGTGGTGGTGCCATCACCGGCCTGATCGTTGGTCTTCGAGGCCACTTCGCGCAGCATCTGTGCGCCCATGTTCTCGAACTTGTCCTTGAGCTCGATTTCCTTGGCGACGGTAACGCCATCCTTGGTGATGCGCGGAGCACCGAAGCTTTTGTCGATCACGACATTGCGGCCCTTGGGGCCCAGTGTGACCTTCACGGCATTGGCGAGAATATCCACGCCGGCGAGAATGCGTTCACGCGCATCGCGCGAAAAGCGTACTTCCTTGGCAGCCATTTTGAATTCCTTGTTATGTGATAAAGTGGAAAATCGAAGAGCGTGCTCAGTTGCCGCCGCCCGCCGCGACGATCCCGTCGGTCGCCGTGATGACGCCCAGAATGTCTGATTCCTTCATGATCAGCAGCTCTTCGCCATCGACCTTGACCTCGGTGCCGGACCACTTGCCGAACAGCACGCGATCACCTGCCCTGACGTCCATCGGGGTGATCGTGCCGTTTTCGGCGCGGGCACCGGTGCCGACGGAAACAACTTCGCCTTCAGCGGGCTTTTCCTTGGCGCTGTCGGGGATGATGATCCCTCCGGCAGTCTTTTCTTCAGCTTCGATGCGGCGAACGAGCACGCGATCGTGCAGCGGACGGAAACTCATGTGGATACCCTCTCAACATGGTGGTGGTTGGCGATTGGCACTCTCAGGCCGAGAGTGCCAGCGAGGCGCATATGGGTAGGGGTGAGGGCGAGGTCAAGAAGAGTCTCGCGGAAAATTTTGCCGGGTTTGAATCACTCAGGCGTCAAGCAGCCGTAATGCCTCGCGCCGGTGCCAGCGCCACAGCAGCAGCGCCGAAACCACCACCAGCCCGGTTGCGAGACCAATCCACACACCCACCCCCGATAACGGGGTGGCGAAACCCAGCACCACGGCGGTGCCAAAGCCCGCGATCCAGTAACCGAACAGCGCCAGAGCCATCGGCACCCGGGTATCCTGCAAGCCCCGAAGCGCCCCGGCGGCGGCGGCCTGGGTGGCATCAAACAGCTGAAAGGCTGCGGCGATCACCAGATACTGCGCGGCAAAGACGACCAGCGCGGCATTGGCGGGGGCAGTCACATCGACATAGACCGATAGAATCGCGCGCGGGAATGCGACCATCGCCCCGGCAGCAACAAAGGCGAAGAGGAAGGCGACGATCAACCCCGACCAGCCCGCTCGCCCCGCTGCCTCGCGGTCACCTGCGCCAAAATGAAAGCCGACGCGGATTGTCGCCGCCTGGCCGACGCCAAACGGCACCTGAAAGGCAAAGGCTGCCACTTGCAGCGCCACGGCGTGACCGGCAAGTTGTGCCGGGCCGATCAGTCCCATGAGGAATGCTGCCGAGCTGAACAGACCTCCTTCGGCGATGACGATGGCGGCAATCGGCAGGCCGATCGCCATGATCTCGCGGAACCGCGACCATTCGCTCCGCCACCAGCGCCCGAGGATATGATAGCGGCGCAGCTTGCGATCACAGCGGATCGCCACAAGATATGCCGCCAGCGTGATCAGTGCGGTGAGGATCGTCGAGACCGCAGAGCCCTGGAGGCCCATGGCTGGCGCACCGAAATGGCCGAAGACGAAAGCGTAATTGCCCAGCGCGTTGACCGCTATCGCCAGCGCGGCAATTGCCATGGCAAATATCGGTCGGCCCAGTGCCGCAACGAATGTTCGCAGCACATTGCAGGCAATCTGCGGAATCATCGACCAGCTGAGCAGCGCAAGGAAAGCCCCGGCGGGCGCGGCCACGGCCGGATCCTGTCCGGTCGCCAGCATGATCTCCTCACCGAAGCGGCAGATTACCATGCCGACAATACCGCATAGCACGGTGAGCCACAGCGCCATGCGCACCGAGCGCCGCACCTCGCGAACGGCATGGCGCCCCCGGCCAAGCTCGGCAGCGATCAGCGGCGCGACTGCACCGGTAAGCGCCGAAAAGCACCACATCATCAGCCCGAAAATCGTCGTCGACAGGCTGGCAGCGGCCAGCGGAATCTGCCCCAGCCGCGCAACGAAGATCACATCGACCGCATAGACCGCCATCTGCAACAGATTGGCAGTGGCCAGCGGCGCTGCCAGCCACAGCATTGCCGTCATCTCGGTGCGCCAGGGGGAAGGGGAAGTGTCGTGGGCCATGGGGCTGCACCCGATAGGCGCTGGGGGCAATTTCTGGAAGTGGGTTTGCGATGTTTGCGGTTGGAAGCCGTTGACGCAAATGAGGCTGGAGCGCAAAACGGACCGAAGTTTTGGATGGAAGGAAGTTTCGATGCGCCGCTTTGCTTTGGTCATGGCCCTCACTTCCGCATTGGCTTTATCGGCCTGCGGCGGCGGTTCGGAAACAGCCAAGGAACCAGTAGCTGGCGGAGAGGCTACTCCCGCAGCCGAAGCCACCCCAACCGGCCCCAGCCTCGCCAGCGCACCCGTCGAATGGGGCCTTTGCGCCACCTGCCACACGATCAAACCCGGCGTAAACGCCGTCGGCCCCAGCCTGTTCGGCGTGTTCGGCAAGAAGTCAGCGAGCGTGGAAGGCTATGCCTATTCCGAGGCGATGAAGGCATCAGGCAAGATCTGGGACGAAAAGACCCTCGACACCTACCTCACTGCCCCGATGAAAGACGTGCCCGGCACCAAGATGACCTTCGCGGGCATGGCCGATCCTGTGAAACGCAAGGCGGTGATCGGGTTTTTGAAGGGGGTGAAGTGAGGGCGCTTGCCCGCCTTTTTGGCGAGCCA
>JANOYZ010000104.1:0-9017 GCA_031429135.1 Novosphingobium sp.
ACAAGCTCAGCATGAGCGGATGTTGTTATTGAACCAATTCCTTAAACCCGATCAGGCTGAGCTTGTCGAAGCCCGCGCGCCACATCTCCCTCAGCTCATCCCTCTCCACCCCAGCATGATCCCCGCCGCCAGCAGGAACACTCCAGCCAGCCGTCGCAGCATCGGCAGCTGCTTTTGCGTGGCAATTTCGGGCATCATCCATGCCGCGCCGAGTCCAATCACACCGCTCGCCGCCCCGCCCATTCCGGCGGTGATCGGCGAGGCGGTGAGCAGCGCCAGGGCCAGCACCAGAAAGCGCACTGCATCGGTCAGTTGCTGCGCAGCGAGTACCACCAGCGCGGCGAACAGAGAATTGGTCGGCTCGGCAGGCGG
Source organism: Novosphingobium sp. (assembly GCA_031429135.1). GTDB lineage: Bacteria > Pseudomonadota > Alphaproteobacteria > Sphingomonadales > Sphingomonadaceae > Novosphingobium. The sequence goes on from JANOYZ010000104.1 coordinate 373, forward strand.
TTTTCTAGCCGCCAGCAGCAGCGCCTCGCCCCCGGCCAGAACCAGCGCGATGCCGGCGAAGACCAGCTTGGCCTTGCCCGGCACCTGAACCGCCATCACCGTTGCCAGCCATGCGGCGAGCGCGGTGGTGGCAAAGGCGCTGAACAGCGCGACAATCAGCAGTCCGGGACGCTGGCCCTGCCGGGCGCTCATCTGCGCCACCAGCAACTGATCGCGCGCGCCCAATGAGGCGAGCAGGCAGGCGATAAAGGCGAAGAGAAATCCGCTCATTATCGGCATTTAGCGCAGAAGCTTGATTGCGCAAACACCTGGCTTCCGGCGATAAAGCCACGCCTTCAGCCTATGACAGGTGTTACCGGAGCCACACGATCGGTGGCAGCAATCTGTCCTTCGGCACGCGCGGCGCGCAATTCGGCATCATGCGTGCGCGAGTCCGCCTTGCGCGCAGCACTATCCACCCGGCGTTGCATGCGCATATGATCATAGGACCACCACATCTGGCTATGCGCGAAGACCAGCAGAAGCCCACCAACCAGCGCAACATGCATCAAAATTCCCGGCAACTGCGCCGGATCATCAAAGCGGTTATGAAACAGCACGATTGTCGCCACGGTAAAGGCCGCCAGCGCCAGTGCGGTAAGCCGCGTGAGCAGACCGACCGCGAGGCATATGCCACCGATTACCTCCAGCGCGCCCGCCGCCAGCGCAAGTTGTCCAGGCAGGCCAATCGCAGTGACCATGGCTATCGAGGGTTCGGGAAAGACGAATTTCATCAAGCCTGAAACGATGAACAGTGCGGCAATCAAAATGCGGCCCAGAACAGCGGCGATGGTCGACATGGCAGCAACTCCCCTAAGATGTAGGAGTTGAACGCGCGGCACTGCAATAAGTTCCGGACGAGCTTTCGCAAGCAGTCCGGCAGATACGCCGAAACTTGCCTCAGAGCTTGGGCAGCGTCACGCCGCGCTGACCCATGTATTTGCCCGCACGATCAGCATAGCTGACCTCGCATGGCTCATTGCCTTGCAGAAACAGGAACTGGCAGGCACCTTCATTGGCATATATCTTGGCGGGCAAGGGCGTAGTGTTGGAAAACTCCAGCGTCACATGGCCTTCCCAGCCCGGCTCCAGCGGCGTGACATTGACGATAATACCGCAGCGCGCATAAGTGCTTTTGCCGAGGCAGATCACCAGCACATCGCGCGGCACGCGGAAATATTCGACCGTGCGGGCCAGCGCAAAGCTGTTGGGCGGGATGATGCAGACATCAGTCTTGCGATCGACAAAGCTGTTCGGATCGAAGTCCTTGGGATCGACCACCGATGAATTGACGTTGGTGAAAATCTTGAACTCATCCGCCACGCGCGCATCATAGCCATAGGATGACAGGCCATAGGATATACAGCCTTCGCGCCGCTGACTTTCGGTAAACGGCTCGATCATGCCGTTGTCGAGCGCCTGATTACGGATCCACTTGTCTGAAAGAATCGCCATGCCGCCTGATTCCCGATGCAGGCGCGGCGGGCAAGTTGCAGGCCCGAGTTTTCCCCCTTACTTCACCTCTTTCGCCCCCAGCTGCGGGTTAAGCCGGGTCAGCAGGTTGAGATAGACCTTGGGCCGCCGTACCAATTTTTGCGGCACGTCAGTGCTCTTCAGCCCGACGATCTGCGCAATGCGGGCGATGAAATGGATGCAGTTGCGAGTGTCGAGGCTGTAACGCTTCTGCCCCGGCCCATCGCGCCAGGCGTTCACCTCGGCGATCACCGCGTGATAGACTGCATCGCTGATCACTATCATGAAATGGCTATTGGTCGAGGTGATGTATTTCTCCTTTTCGACCTGGATCACCCCCGGCACATTCCTAGCCAGCGCCGATAACGCTGATGCCGAGGTGCTGTAGCCATAGTTTTCATGCACCCGCTGGCCATTCGCATCGAGCGCACCTTCCAGCACGATGAAGGCGTGCGGATAGCGCCCGCCGAAATAGGAGCCGTTGAAGCTGTGAAAGGCAATGGTCACGCTTGCGAGCGCCGGAGTTGGAGCAAGTACAGCGAGCAGCAAAGAAATGGCGGCCAGGAAACGGAACATATCCGCTTCCTAGCCGCCAGAGTGTCTGAGGTTAAGCCCTTAAGGCGGGTTAGAAATTCACCGATGCGGTAACAAAAATCTGGCGCGGGTTGCCGTAGAAGGACGACAGCACGCCTTCCTTGCCCAGTGTCGGGATCAGTGCGCCGCTGGTCGTGGTGGTCAGCGCGCCAGTCGTCGCATTACCAGCCACAAAGGCATAGCCCGATGTTTTGTAGCGCACGTTGGCGAGGTTCTTGCCGAACACCCCGATTGTCCAGCGGTTATCCGGTGCGTGATAAACCAGGCTGGCATCGAACAGGTGATAGGCGGGCTGATCGAGGAAAGGATTAGCCACCTCGAAGTTATTGGTCGTGCTCTTGAATGACATGCCACCGGTCAAATCAACCCGGCCATCGCCCAGAGGCATGGCATAGGTCAGCGAGGCATTGCCTGTCCATGCCGGGGTGTTCTGCACCTTGCGGAAGGCAGCGACATCGGTGGGTACCGAGGCGATATTGGCAATGTACTTCAGGAACTTGGCGTCGATATAGCCCAATGATCCGGTGAAGGTCAGGCTGCCACCCGGACCATCGATAATCTTGGCGCGAGTCTCAAGCTCAAGTCCCTGCATCCGCGCCTTGCCGGCATTGGAAACCACGCCGCAGAAGCTGGGCAGGCCGCCGATGGTGCAGGCGACAGAGCCGGGGATCTGCACGTCGGAATAGTCCATGCGGAATGCGGCCAGTGCCAGGCTCAGACGGCGATCAAAGAAGTTGCCCTTGAAGCCCAGTTCATAGCTATTCACCTTTTCCGGCTTGAAGGCGAGGAAAGCGGCGATTTCGCTGTTCGAACGAATGCCATCGGCATTGAGGTCAGGCGCGTTGGAGCCGGCGCCGCGCGGATCGAAGCCACCGCCTTTGAAACCCTGCGAGTAGCTGGCGTAGAACGTGGTGTCGCTGGTGGGCTTGAAGCTGAGCGATGCCTTTGGCGTGAACTTGGTGAAGCTCTGGCTGCCCCGGAAATTGGTGCCCGGTGCGCCAAAAGGTGTGCCCGCCCCGCCGAATACCGGCGAGCCGCCGCCCAGATAGTTCTGACGCAGGATATAGGCACTGCGCTTGTCCCAGGTGTAGCGTCCACCGACTGAGAGACTGAGCTGGTCGGTAATATCATAGCTGAAATCAGCAAAACCGGCCATAGTGTCGGTGTCGATAGTGGCATTGGTAAAGCCGGTCAGCCCGGCGATGGTGGTGAACAGGCGCACGTCAAACTGGGTTAGCGCATGGGCATCAAGGTAATAGAAGCCGATCAGGCCATGCAGCTTGCCGCTTTCGACCAGCACCTGAATTTCCTGACTAAGCTGCGTGTTGTGATAGAATGCGGGCACATCGACATCGACCGCCGGGAGCGCGTCAAAATCGATTGGCGAGCTGGAATCATCCTTGCGATAGGCGGTGATCGAACGAACCGTCAGCCAGTCGGCCGGCTTGGCTTCCATGAACAGCGATCCGCCCCATGCCTTGACATCCTGAGAGGGTGAAACAAGGCCGCCGCGCGTGTCGAAGACATTGTTCAGCACCGGCGCGCCGCTGAACTGGCTGGGGATCAAGCGGTGGCCGCCGCGCGCGTTTGATTTGTCGTGGGTGTAATCTCCTGAAAGCCGCGCGAAGAAATCGGTAGCATGGATTTCAACCGTGCCACGTCCGGCCCAGACGTTCTTGTTGTAATTGTCCTGCCCGGTGGTGAGGTTGGTACCAAAGCCGCCGCGTGTCAGCCGGGCAAGCGATCCGCCGACGCGGACAACGCCCGAACCGATCGGGGTTGAGGCTGTGATCACACCGTCCGCCTGATCATAGCTGCCATAAGTGCCGCGCGCCGCAAGATGCGCGACATCGTCAAGCTGCTTGGTGACATATTTGACTGCGCCGCCGACCGTGTTGCGGCCATAGAGTGTGCCTTGCGGTCCGCGCAGAACTTCGATCCGCTGGACATCGTAAATATCGAGCACAGCGGCCTGCGGGCGGTTGAGATAGACATCATCAAGATAGAGCCCGACGCCCTGTTCAAAACCCGAAACCGGGTCTTGCTGACCAACCCCGCGAATGAAAGCGGACAGCGTCGAATTGGTGCCGCGTGAAGGCTCAAGCGTCACGTTGGGAACCTGCTCGGCGAGCGCGGTAATATCAGCTGCGCCGCTGTTGGCCAGTTGCTCGCCCGAAAAGGCGCTGATCGCGATTGGCACATTGACCAGACTTTCCTCGCGGCGGCGCGCGGTAACGATGATGGCGCCGTCATCGCTGGCCGCTGCTTCATCTGCCGGGGCGCTGTCTTGCGCATAGCCGGGGGCGGTAAAGGCCGAAATCGCAGTGGTAAGGGCGGTGGCGGCAAGCAGCGCGCGCGCATTACGACGGAAGGTGGCGCTCCAGATCATCATGTCTCTCCAGCATAGGCGCCTGATGCGCCGGCTTCTGCCGGGTCCAATATTGAAAGTTGAACCACCTTTCAACTTTAGATTTGCGAATGGCGAAAAAAGCCTTAAGGCGTGGCTTGACGGCAACAGCGGAACGGGCTGTGGAACCTATCTTAGAGGAGAGGCGATCGTGGCCGAAACTGCGACGCAAGAGGCTACAGCAGGTGCCGGAGAAAGCACCGGTCAGGCAAGCCCGGGCAAGCAGCCGCGCACCGCACGCGGGCGTGATACGCTGCGCCGTCTGCTTGATGCCGCCGCCGCCGAATTTGGCAGCAGCGGCTTTCACGAAGCCTCGATCAGTGGCATAACCCGCCGCGCTGGCACCGCACTTGGCAGCTTTTACACCTATTTTGACAGCAAGGACGCGATTTTCGGCGCGCTGGTCCGCGATATGAGCGAGGCTGTGGCCCGCGCCGCCGCCGCTGAAATAACTCCTGGCAGCACTGGCCTGATGCGCGAACGTCAGGCGCTATCCGGCTTCCTCGGCTTCGCGCGTGAGCACAAGGAGCTATACCGGATCATTGATGAGGCCGAGTTCGCCAATCCCGCCAGCTACCGCGCGCATTACGAAGGCACCGCCGCGCGCATCGCCCGCCGCTTTGATGAAAGCGTCGCCGCAGGGGCCATGGCCCCCGGCGACAACGAAGTGCGCGCCTGGGCGGTGATGGGCATGAACGTCTTCCTCGGCCTGCGCTTCGGCGTCTGGGGCGAGGAACGCAGCGTGGAGAATGTTGCTGCAGAAGCGGAGCGGTTGTTGCGCGATGGCATGGGGCCGCGCAATTAAAGCTTGTGAAAATGCACGGTTTCGCGAGCACCAGCGGCATGCGGCAGCAACATCTCGCGAAACTCGACGTGGGCCGCCTCATGCCGCGAGAGCTTGTGCGCCTCTATTGATACCCAGTCGGCCAGAAACAGGAAGGTATCAGGATATTCTGCACAACGCAGCGCGCGAAAGCTGTTGCAGCCGGTGTAGCCTGCCGCCAGCGCCAGCCCGCGCGACTTGAGCAAGTGGGCAACCACATCGCCCTCGCCTTCTTTCGCCATGAATTCGGCGCGTTCAAGAACACTCAATGATCAGACCCTTCCTAAATCCCCGCCCACCACTGATAGCCGCTGGCATCTTCCCAATAACCGCCCTTGCCGCCGTAAAGCCCGGCCAGCGAGGCGCGCGCTTCGATCCGCATGACATATTTGGCATGTTTGTAGCCCAGCTGGCGTTCGGCGCGCAAACGGATCGGCGCACCATGCGCTATCGGCAGGGCTGCCCCGTTCATCTCCCAGGCAAGGATGGTTTGGCTGTGGTGCGCCTCGATCAGATCGAGCGATTCGTAATAGGGCACGGCACCGAAACTATCCGCACAGTGGAACACGATAAAGCGCGCCGAAGGCAGCAGACCGGCGCTTTTCAGCACCGCGCCCAGCTGGGCCCCGCGCCACTTTCCGATCGCGCTCCAGCCCTCGACACAATCGTGCCGGGTGATCTGTGCGCGCTGCGGCATGGCTTTGAGCGCATCGAGCGAGAGGTCAAGCGGGCGCATTACCAGTCCATCAACCCGCAAGCGCCAATCAGTAAATTGTCTGGCAGCATGGGCCGCCCAGTCCGCGTTGTTCCTGGCATCGCGATTGCCATTGGCCCGGAAACTGGGAGACATATCGGCGACGGAAAATTCCTGCGCCAGGGCATCGCCCGCCAGCAGCCGCTGCGAGCCAAAATGCGCGCCTTCAGCACTTTCCAGCAGGGAGCGGAACGGGCCGGGCTGGCTAAGTTTGTCACAGCCCGCAAGCAGCAGCCCGCCAGCGCCGAGCGCCCCGACAGAGAGGAGACGGCGGCGGGACAGAGGATCATGCATCGCCTTTCTCCTTGGGCAAGCGATACCAGCCGGTGATCATCGAGCCTATCTCGTTCACCGGTCCAGCCAGGACCACCATGGCAAGATGCACGATGACAAACAGCACCAGTCCGCACATGGCGATAAAATGCAGCGACCGCGCCGATTGCCGCCCACCAAACAGGTCTGCCAGTGGCAGCGCGGCATCAAGCGCGGGTGACATGGCAAGTCCGGTTGCGATGATCAGCGGCAAGAGCACGAACAGCACAGCGCAATAGGCCAGCTTTTGCAGCACGTTGTATTTCAGCGCCGCTGCCCCAGTCGGAAACTTCAGCCGGGCATGATCCTTGATATCCTGCCAGATATGGCGGGGCGACCATTCAGGGCGGGTGATATGCAGATCGCCTTTGACATGTCCGTTGAACAGCGAACGCAGCAGATAGACCAGCAGGCCGAGCGCCAGCACCCAGGCGAAAGCCAGGTGCCACAGCCGCGCATCAGCCAGACTGTAATAGGAGGGAATGGTCATCCAGCCGGGGAATTCGGGCAGCTCCAGCCAGGCATGATCAGGATTGGCACCAAATTTTCCCCAATAGAGCCGGGGATGGGCATTGAGGATCATCAGCCCGCTCATCGCCATCACGGTGACGGCAATTACATTGATCCAGTGCCAGATACGCGTGGAGAGCCGGTGACGCTTCACCCTCATCTCAGGGACTGCGCCTGGCACGGATATCGTATCGGCGGAAGGATCATCCATTCAGGCACCTCGTCTCTCGGGCGAGAGTAACCCGGCAATTAGCGTTCGGCAAATCCCTTGCGCTCTTTAGCCAGCGGCATACGCAGCGAATTTTGCAGCATGGCGACCCCCAGATATTGCCCTACCAGACAAGGCAGCTCGATCAGCTGGGCCTCGTTCCAGTTCAGCGCGAGAGCAGCCCACGTCACATCGGAGATCATCCGTTTCGCCACCAGCTCGTCCACAGCGGTGAGCAGTGCGCGCTCATGCTCAGACCAGCCGGGTGCCTGTGGCCCCGCACGCACCCGGTCAGTTTCTCCCTCGCTGACGCCGATCTTGCGGGCGATATCGATGTGCTCGCCCCATTCATAGGGCGCGCCCGCGTGCCATGCGGTACGCAGAACGGCCAGCTCGCGCTCGCGCGCCGGGATGGCGCTGCCGCTGAACAGGAAAATGCCCATCTCCAGCTGGCAGCGGAACAGCTGCGGATGATGCGCCAGTACCGCGAAATAGGTGGTCAGTACCTCCTGCTGATCATAGCCAAGCGTGGCCCCGATCCGCCCGACCAGTTCGCGCACGTCCTCGCCCAGTTCCTCTTGCGCCAGCGGTTTGATCCGCATCGGAGCGCCCAGAACTTCGGCCTCGCGTGCAGCAATTTCGTCATCGGTCATGCGTTTATTCTCACCTTGCCGCCATGCCGGGATTGTTGTTTTCCAGCCCGATGCGCAGCGAGTTCTGGACAAAGGCGGTGGCGACATATTGCCCGACCATCATCGGAAACTCGATCAGTTGCGCCTCGTCCCATGTTTCGGCGAGTGTCGACCAGGTTTCATTGCTCAGCGCATGATCACCGATCAGCTCCTCCACCCCGCGCAATATCGCGGCTTCGTGGCCGGACCAGCCAGGAGCGGCGGAGCCCTGCGTCACGCGCTCAACCTCCGCATCGCTCAAGCCATACCGCTTGGCGATCTGCACATGCTGCCCCCATTCATAAGGTGATCTGGTCAGCCAGCCGACCCGCAGCACCGCCAGCTCGCGCTCACGCGGGGCCATCCGGCCCTGAAACAGCGCCCTGCCCATCTCCATCTGGCAGCGAAAAATCTCGGGGTGCTTGATCATGATCAGCATATATTCGGGGATGAGGCTGTGCTCATGCACACCCACCGCTTCCCGGATGGCAATGCACAGCGCCAGCCCCTCGGGATCCATTTCCGCCTGGTTCAGCGGGGCGATGCGCGGACCGTCAGCGACGACCTGCGCCTGCCGCGCCACGACATCACAGGTGATTGGTCCAGTCTCGATGGTGCCCATCGGCTACTCCAGAATTGCTGAAGCCGTGAGTGTCGAGCAAAGCCGCAGCCGGAGCAAGCAGCGCAGCAACACTCATCGCCCGGAAGATGCAGCCAGCAGTCCACCTCCGCCGTTGACCGAATCCGTCAGCCTGTGCCAAGGGAGCCCCCACCCGGAGCGCGGGTGTAGCTCAATGGTAGAGCAGCAGCTTCCCAAGCTGAATACGAGGGTTCGATTCCCTTCACCCGCTCCA
>JANOYZ010000105.1:0-3031 GCA_031429135.1 Novosphingobium sp.
CCTTGATCGTCTTCAGTGCGGTCACCGCCTCACGACCATCAATCAAACGGTGATCATAGGAGAGCGCGATATACATCATCGGGCGCACGACGATCTCGCCATTTCGCACAACCGGGCGGTCCTCGATGCGGTGGAGGCCGAGCACGGCGCTCTGCGGGGGATTGATGATCGGGGTCGACATCAGCCCGCCAAACACGCCGCCGTTGGAAATGGTGAAAGTGCCACCCTTCATGTCGTCCATGGTCAAGGTGCCTTCGCGGGCGCGCTTGCCAAGATCGGCGATGGCCTTTTCAATCCCGGCGAATGACAGGCTATCTGCATTCCGCACCACTGGCACGACCAGCCCGTTCGGGGCTGACACGGCGACCGAAATATCGACGTAATCGAAATAGATGATCTCCTGATTGCCTTCTGGGCCGTCAATCTGCGCGTTGACCGCCGGAATGTCCTTCAGCGCCAGGCAGGCGGCCTTGGCGAAGAAGCTCATGAAGCCGAGCTTCACGCCGTGCTTTTTCTCGAACACTTCCTTGTATTTGTCGCGCGCGGCGATGACGGCGGACATATCGACATCGTTGAAGGTGGTCAGCAGGGCGGCGGTATCCTGTGCCGATTTCAGCCGCTTGGCGATGGTCTGGCGCATCCTCGTCATCTTGACGCGTTCTTCGCGGCGCTGGCCCGGTGCGGGGGCTTCGACAGGCTCAGCCTGAGCGGGTGTTGCGACTGGGGCTGAAGTGGTCGGTGCCGGTGCCGCTGTCTTTGCAGCAGCGGCGGCGAGGACGTCTTCCTTGGTCAGACGGCCATCCTTGCCGGTGCCCTTCACGCTGGCGGGATCAATGCCATATTCCAGCACGGCGCGGCGCACGGCAGGAGAGAGTGTGACCGGATCGCCCGTCGCTTGCGGTGTGGCAGCAGGAGCGGGGACAGCAGCAGGTGCGGCTGCCGGTGCCGGGGAGGCAACAGTCCCGCTGCCTGCTTCGATCAGGGCGATCAGCGCACCGACCGCAACCGTATCACCCACCTTGACCAGCTGCGCGCCCATCACGCCAGCGGCGGGGGAGCCCACCTCGATAGCGACCTTGTCCGTCTCAAGACTGGCAATCGGCTCATCGAGCGCGACGGTATCACCCGGCTGCTTGAGCCACTGGCCGATGCTGGCTTCGGATACCGATTCGCCGAGCGCGGGAACTTTGACTTCGGTGGACATCATTTTCTTCCAGTCAAACAAGACCATTCGTCATTGCGAGGAGCGTGGCGACGAAGCAATCCAGAGTCAGCGCAAACCGCCCTGGATTGCTTCGGCCTTTGGCCTCGCAATGACGAAGGTGGGGACATCTCAGGCCTTCTTCTGGCGACGGATTTCAGTGCGAACGGACAGCCCCAGCGCATCGGCAACCAGCGCACCCTGTTCAGAGGCGTGGCGTTTGGCAAGGCCGGTGGCGGGTGATGCCGAGGCGGTGCGGCCGGCATAACGCGCGCGGGCCACTTTGCATTTCGCCTTGGCCAGTGCCGCCTCAATCTCAGACTCGACAAAGAACCATGAACCAGCGTTCTTCGGCTCTTCCTGGCACCAGACTACCACTTCAAGGCCCGGCATGCGGGCCAGCCGCGCCGCCAGCGGTTCACCCGGGAAGGGATAGAGCTGCTCAAGCCGGACGATCTGCGTGTCATCGACCTCGGCGGCATTACGTGCCTCGATCAGATCATAGGCAACCTTGCCAGAGCACAGCACCAGCCGCCTGGTCTTGGCATCCTCAGCACCATTGGTGTCGGACAGGATGCGCATGAAGTGGCCATCGCCGATGAAATCGCTCGCGGCGCTCTTGGCCAGCGGATGGCGCAGCAATGACTTGGGCGTCATGATGATCAGCGGTTTGCGGAACGGACGATGCATCTGGCGGCGCAGCACGTGGAAGTAATTGGCCGGGGTGGTGATGTTGCAGACCTGCATATTATCCTGCGCGCAGAGCTGCAAGAAACGCTCAAGCCGGGCTGAACTGTGCTCCGGCCCCTGTCCTTCATAACCATGCGGCAGCAGCAGCACGAGACCGTTGGCGCGCAGCCACTTGCTCTCCGAACTGGCGATATACTGATCGATGATGATCTGCGCACCATTGGCGAAATCACCGAACTGCGCTTCCCACAGCACCAGCGTCTTCGGATCGGCGCTGGCATAGCCCCATTCGAAGCCGAGCACACCATATTCCGAAAGCGGGCTGTCGAGCACCTCAAAACGCCCGTGCGGTACAGTCGATAGCGGCACATATTTGCGCTCGTCGTTCTGATCGACCCAGACTGCGTGGCGCTGGCTGAAGGTGCCGCGGCCTGAATCCTGACCCGACAGACGCACGGCATAGCCTTCGGATGCCAGACTGCCATAGGCCAGCGCCTCGCCGGTGGCCCAGTCAAACCCCGCGCCGCTCTTGAACATCTCGCGCTTGGCATCGATCACGCGGGCCAGAGTCTTGTGGACTTCAAGGCCATCGGGAATTGTTGTCAGCGTGCGGCCAAGGCTGTCAAACAGCTTGGCCTCGATGCCGGTGGGTACGTTGCGGCGCGCGGTTTCAGGATCGACCGGCTTGTTGAAGCCCGACCAGCGCCCGCCGAACCAATCAGCCTCGTTGGCTTTGTAGGTGGCCGCAGCGGTAAACTGTTCCTCAAGATGCGCGACGAAAGCCGCCTCGGTTTCGGCAAGGCCGGTTTCCGAAATCACACCTTCAGCCTGAAGCCGCGCTGCATAGAGCTGGCTCACCGGCGGGTGCTGGCGGATGCGGGCATACATCAGCGGCTGGGTGAAGCTGGGCTCGTCACCCTCGTTATGACCGAAGCGGCGGTAGCACCACATATCGATGACGATATCGCGGCCAAAGGTCTGGCGATAATCGATGGCGAACTTGCAGGCGAAAGTCACCGCTTCGGGATCATCGCCATTGATGTGCAGGATCGGTGCCTGAATGCCCTTGGCCACGTCTGACGGGTAGGGCGAACTGCGCGCGAATTGCGGGCTGGTAGTGAACCCGATCTGGTTGTTGAT
>JANOYZ010000106.1:0-3139 GCA_031429135.1 Novosphingobium sp.
GGTCGCCACCGGCATGTTGGGATAGCCCAGCCCGACCCGCGTTGCTGCGGCCTGACTCAGGAACCCTTCGCAAACCAGCGAAGCGGTGGGGTATCCGGCACGTTCACAAATCTCGCTGGCCCGCAACACGGCGGGTGTGCAAGATCCTCAGCAGGCCATACTCGATATGGCGGCATCCACGCCCAGCTCCTTGAAGCGCTGGGGCAGCGAGGCGAGGATTTCCTTCTCGTTCAGCCCATGGGTAGAGCCGAATTCGCGCCAGGAAACGAACTTCACGTCCGGATAGATCTCGCGCAGCTTGCTTTCGAGCTCGTCATAGATCTCGTCGCCGGCGAAGAGGTAATCCCACAGCTGCGCCACGGTCTTGCCGTTGAGCGTATCGAGACGCTTCGCCAGCCGCCGCAGCTTCATCCGGCGTTCGCCGCAGGGCCAGACGACGGCGTATTGGCCGCCCGGAGTCGCTGATTGAGCCATGATAGTCCCTTTCTGCTTAATCACCTGACAGTTGGCGGTGCGCGGCTTCTGCGGCGCTGACACCTTCTGCCATGGCTTCGATTCCCGTGCCACCAAATCCCTCACGCACCAGGCCGGCGGCGAATATCCTTCGATCATCAGTGGCAAAGCCCTCACCGGCACGCACAAAACCTTGTTCGTCGCACAGGGCAGCGGGCAGGAAGCCCGAAACCGGCTCAACCCCGATGAATGGAAACACGCCGTCACAAGTGATTTCTTGCATGGCACCGTCACTGACATGGCGCAGCGAAACACCTGTCACCTTGCCATCACCCAAAATCGCGGCAACTTCGCTGTCCCAGGCAAAGCGCACGTTCTCCCGCCCATCAAGCTTGTCAGCATGTTCGCGCCGGGCTTTCAGCGGACTGCGGCTGACCAGCGTCACAGTGCCGCACACCGCCGCCAGCGTCAGCGCCTCATGCACTGCGCCATCGCCGCCGCCGACCACCACAACATGCTTGCCGCGATAGAAGCTGCCATCGCAGGTGGCGCAATGCGAAACGCCGCGACCGGCGAATTCCGCTTCTCCGGGGACGCCGAGCTTGCGCAAGCCTGCGCCCGAAGCGACGATCACGGCACCTGGGTAATATGAGAGCCCTTCCCCGTCGATCAGCACCAGCCGCTTACCTGCATCGATCCGCTCAACCAGGGATTCGACAATGCGGACACCGACTTTCTTCGCCTGCTCATAAAGATGCATGGCGAGGTCTTGTCCGGACCATGTGCCGGGAAACGGCAGGTCAGCAACCTCGCCGATGGTGGAAACCAGTCCGCCAAAAAGCCCGCTGCCCTCAAACAGCGTCACCAGCCGCCCGATCCGCGCAGCATGGCGCGCAGCGGAAAGCCCCGCCAATCCGCCGCCGATAACAGCGATTTCTTCCCGATTTTTAAGCGGCCTTGTTACCATCTAAGCCACCATACTCCCGACCATATTTTATTGAACAAGTGATCAGCACAGCAGGCAGCTTTGCGCAAGCCCCTGCACCATGCGGAATCCCCATTGCCATGTGCTGCGCCTTAAACCATGGCGGTGCCATCAAAACAGGTGGTGAATGGCTGATACTATGATCGATGCATCACTCTTCCGGCAGGTTCTGGGCCATTACCCCACTGGCGTCAGCGTGATTACCGCGCTTGATGAAAACGGTGTTCCGGTTGGCATGGTCGTCGGAACATTCACTTCGGTCTCGCTCGATCCGCCGATGGTGGGCTTTCTGCCCGACAAGCGCTCATCATCATGGCCCTTGGTCGAAGCCGCAGGCCACTTTTGCGTCAACGTCCTTGCCAGCGATCAGAAAGAGCTGTGCGGTCAGCTCGCTAAATCCGGGCCTGACAAGTTCATCGGCGTCGATTTCGCCATATCACAGCACAATCTTCCAGTGCTGGCAGATGCCCTGGTGGCCATCGAGTGCCAGCTTCATTCGGTGACCGAGGCTGGGGATCACTGGTTTGTGCTGGGAACCGTTCTCGGCCTCGAAGCCAAACGCGATGCTGATCCCATGCTGTTTCACAAAGGCCGCTATGGCGGTTTTGCCGAGATCGCCTGAGCGTAGGTAGCGGAAGCTTGACAGCGCCGGCGACAACTGCTGTTCACCTGTTCAGTTGTCGCCGTAATTTCATCGGCGCGGGAGAGATTCTGACATGACACGTTCGCTAGGCGGCAGGGTTGCCGTCGTCACCGGCGCAGGTTCGGGCATCGGCCGCGCCATCGCCAAGCGCCTCGCTGAAGATACCGCCAAGATCGCGATCTGGGACATCAACCAAGCTGGCGCTGAAGAAACCGCGCAGATGATCCGCGATGCGGGCGGCACGGCTTTGGCGATCAATGCCGATTGCTCTGACAAGGCCGCAATTCAGGCAGCAGCCGCCCAGACCCGCAAGGAGCTGGGACCAATCGCGATTCTGGTGAATAACGCCGGCATCGCCCCGTTCACGCCGTTTCTGGAAACCGAGGACGATCTGTTTGACAAGGTCATCCGCATCAATCTGCGCGGGCCTTACCTCGTCACCAAGGAAGTTCTGCCCGACATGCTCGAAGCCGGCTGGGGCCGCGTGATCAACATCACCTCGTCGTCAGTACAGTCAGGATCATTCGGTCAGGGGCATTACGTTTCCTCAAAAGGCGGCCTTGTCGGCATGACCAAGGCGCTGGCGCTCGAATTTGCCGCCACTGGCGTCACCGTTAACATGATTCCGCCGGGCTTTATCGACACTCCGATGCTGCGCGCCGCGCCGGTTGATGTTGAAGCCTTCATCAAGACCCTGCCGATGAAGCGCATCGGTCAGCCCGAGGATATTGCTGCCGCCGCCGCCTATCTCGCTTCCGAAGAGGCGAGCTACATCACCGGGCAGACGATCAGCACCAATGGTGGGCGTTACATGGGCTCGCATTGAGCGAAAGCCCTGCAACAATCATCTCGTCATTGCGAGCGAAGCGAAGCAATCTATAGCATGATGCGCTTAATCTGAATCACATCATGCTATAAGAGTCTTTGTTTTCGCGCGATTTATTTCGAAAAACCGGGGCCCACTTTTTCGCATCGCGCTCTAGGGGCGGTGTGAGCGACTCTGGATTGCCGCAGGCCTTCGGCCCTTGCAATGACGAATCAGCTGCTTAACCAACAAC